>NZ_OZ035011.1:0-280000 GCF_964031165.1 Rickettsiella endosymbiont of Rhagonycha lignosa
TGGCAACCGCTTTAGCAACGTTCGTTTGGCAAAAATGTTTAGATCGATTACAAGATCATATATCCCTCCAAGATTTTAATACTTGGATACGACCGTTGCAGGCAGAACAAAAAGAAGACCAGCTTGTTCTATGGGCACCTAATCAATTTGTATTACATTGTGTGAATGAGAGGTTTTTGGTTCATATCAATCAGATTTTGACTCAATTAGATGAAGCACCTCCAGAAGTTATATTGAGAGTTGGTAGTCGCAATAATCAGACATCTCAAATCTCTCCAATATTAAGAAATACTCAAGATCTTAAAGTGAAATCAAAGGTTGTTAAAGTTTCAGCAACACACATAAATTCTAATTTTACATTTATTAATTTTGTCGAGGGTAAATCCAATCAATTAGCGCGTGCCGCTTCTGTACAGGTCTCAGAAAATCCTGGAGGTGCATACAACCCTTTATTACTTTATGGGGGAGTGGGTTTAGGTAAGACGCATTTAATGCATGCAATTGGTAATGCTATTTTACTAAAAAATCCACATGCCAAAGTGTTATATTTACATTCTGAACGTTTTGTTGCTGATATGATTAGAGCGTTGCAAACCAATACAATTAATGATTTTAAAACTTATTATCGCTCGTTAGATGCGTTATTAATTGATGACATTCAATTTTTTGCAGGGAAAGATCGTTCACAAGAGGAATTTTTTCATACATTTAATACTTTATTAGAAAGTCAGCAACAAATTGTATTAACCTGTGATCGATACCCTAAAGAAATGTCAGGAGTAGAGGAGCGATTAAAATCACGTTTAGGTTGGGGTCTTACAGTTGCTATTGAACCTCCTGATCTTGAAACTCGAGTGGCTATTTTAATTAGTAAAGCAGAACAAACCAAAATAAGTTTGCCGCAGGAAGTTGCTTTTTTTATTGCGAAACGAATTCATTCCAATGTAAGAGAGCTTGAAGGTGTATTAAAACGGGTAGTAGCTTATGCACAATTTACAGGATTACAGATTACGCTTGAGTTAGTACGCGAAGCTATAAAAGATGTACTTGCTTTGCAAGATAAATTAGTAACAGTAGATAATATTATTAAAACTGTTGCTGAATATTATAAAATTAAAGTTTCTGATTTACTTTCTAAACGTCGTACTTCTTCTTTGGCACGGGCACGACAAATTGCTATGGCACTTGCAAAAGAATTAACAAATCATAGTTTACCTGAACTTGGCCGTGCTTTTGGTGGACGTGATCATACAACGGTATTGCATGCATTCCGAAAAATACAAGAATTAAAAAAAACAAATACCGGAATTGCGGAAGATTTTATAAATTTATTGCGTACTTTATCGAGTTGAGGAAGAAAAATGCAATTTACAATTAATCGTGAAACTTTATTGAAACCTTTACAATTGGTAACAGCTGTGATTGAGCGGCGCCAAACTTTGCCTATACTGTCCAATCTTTTAATTCAATTGAATGATAAAAATTTATCCTTATTGGGCACAGATATGGAGGTAGAGTTAACAGGTCGTGTTATTTTAGAAAAATCAGGAGAATCTGGAACGACTACTGCGCCGGCTAGAAAACTCATGGATATTTGTCGAAGTCTACCTGAAGATAGCGAACTAAAATTTCAACAAAAAGGCGATAAACTATATCTTCAATGCGGCCGTAGTCGATTTAATTTATCTACTTTACCAGCAACAGATTTCCCAATGAGTGAAGCATTAGATAATAACCCTGAACAGTTAGAGTTTGTTTTATCCCAAAAAGGTTTACGTTCTTTGATAGAATCGACTAATTTTGCTATGGCCCAACAAGATGTACGTTACTATTTAAATGGAATGTTGTGGGAACTAGGTCAGGGGAGCTTACGAGCTGTTGCAACGGATGGCCATCGTTTAGCGCTGAATGTAAAAGAAGCAAATATAATGGTAGATAGTAGTCAAATTATAGTTCCTAGAAAAGCTATTTATGAGCTTTCGCGTTTATTAAGTGATGAAGAAAACGATAGCTTAACTATTTTTTTAACTAAGAATCAGTTAAGGGTTCATATGCAGGATTATACATTTACATCTAAATTAATCGATGGCACATTTCCTGATTATGATAGGGTTATCCCACAAAGCGGGGATAAAATCCTAGAAATTGATCGAGATTTGTTCAAAGCTTCTCTGTCACGAGTGGGTGTTTTGTCGAATGATAAACATAAAAGTGTTTGTTTAGAATTAAAAAATGATCTATTGCGTATTTTTGCTAATAATCTTGAACAAGAGGAAGCTGAGGATCATCTCGATGTGTTTTATCGAGGAGAGGATATAAGTATAGCCTTTAATATTAGCTATCTTATGGATGTATTAAATAGTTTACCACCTGGGTTGGTTAAAATTACATTCACATCTATAGAAGCCAGTGTAAGACTTGAGGCTAAAGAAAAGGATGCTAGTGTATATGTCATTATGCCTATGCGTTTGTAATGTCTTATGCAATTGGTTCGTTTGAAAGCAAATTGTTTTCGAAATCTTGCTGAATTAGATCTTGAGTTTTCTTCTTGCTTTAATTTTATTTATGGACCGAATGGTAGTGGTAAGTCTAGTTTACTTGAAGCCATTTATTTTTTAAGTTTAGGCCGCTCATTTCGTAGTAATTTGGCAAGTCGAGCTATTCAATATCAAGCAAAAAGCTTTAATTTATTTTCAGTCATTTTAGGACAATGCTCCACAACTGTAGGCCTAGAAAAAATACGTCAAGGAAAAACAAAGATAAAAATTGGTAATAATATTAATTCTGTTAGTGAATTGGCTAAATTATTACCATTACAACTTATTAATCCCAACAGTTATCAATTATTAAGTGGCGGCCCTCGGGCGCGTAGACAGTTTATCGATTGGGGTGTGTTTCACGTGGAACCACAATTTTTTCAGGTATGGCAACGATTCCAGCAGATATTAAAGCAACGTAATGCAGGTTTACAACAGCAAATTCCAACGAATCAAATTAAGATATGGGACACAGAATTAATAGAGGCCGCTAGTGAATTGACTCTAATGCGAGATAAATACATACAACAATTAACGCCTTTAATCACTGAATTACTAAATAAATTGCTTACATTACAAGGTTTGAACATAGATTTTTATCAGGGTTGGGATAAAAAATTTAGTTTAAGTTCAATTTTAGCTAGTTCGATAGATCGCGATTACAAGCTGGCTTATACACAATTTGGCCCACATAGAGCTGATTTATTAATAAAGTTAAATGGAAATCCTGTCCATGAAGTGTTGTCAAGAGGAGAGCAAAAATTATTAACCTGTGCATTACAGTTGGCGCAAGGCATGTTATTAAAAAATATAACAACTAAGTCATGTATTTACTTATTTGATGATTTATTTGCAGAACTTGATTCGAGTAAACAAAATATACTTATGCATTTACTCCAAAGTCTGGAATCGCAAGTTTTTATTACTGCAATAGAAGAAACTTTGATAAAAGGGTTGGAAACCCGCGTGTTAGGGAAAATATTTCAAGTTAAGCAAGGTAAAATTATGGAAAAATATTAAATTTAATAATCAATATTCAATATAATGAGGAAAAAATATGAATCCTTGGTTAATTTTAGTAGTGGCTGGTTTATTTGAAGTAGGCTTTACAACTTGTATGAAATTATCAGAGGGGTTTACCCAGATAAAATATACATTAGGTTTTTTATTTTTTGCAACTTTAAGCCTATTTCTTTTGAATAAAGCCATTGCACAAATACCACTGGGGACTGCCTATGCGGTGTGGACAGGAATAGGTGCTTTTGGTACGGCTTTGATAGGGATGCTTTTTTTTAAAGATCCTCTCTCATTGATTAGAGTGCTTTTTTTAATTTTATTAATAGGTTCGATACTCGGATTAAAATTTGTATCAAGTAGATAGTGATGTTTCACGTGAAACATCACTTGACATTAGATAAAGCTAAAAGTTTTTTAAGTCATCTGCAAACATTCCTTGATATTGGAAAGCTTTATCGATTTCCGGATCAGGATCCATCATTGGATTGTGATCTGGAAAAGAATCAAAAGGTTTGTTAGGCGTAGCGTCTGAATTTTTCTTGGCTTTTAATGCATCCGCAATGGCATATATGGGTGCTACTTGCGCTTCCGCCTTAGTTCGCTGGTTATAGCCTTCAATTACCTGGCTACGTTGTTGTTGGTTTAATTGATCCCACTGTTCTTGAGGTATCCCAAAAATCATAGGCGGTCCACAGGCGGCCAATAAGAAGGGAAGAATAAGTAAGACTGGAAAAGTCATTTTTTTCATACAATTTACCTTTATGCTTAATAATTAAACAAGTGGTCGAAAAATATATAAATCTTGGGTAAAAAGCAAGCTAAATTTGTGTAAAAAACCTATTTTAGTGGGTCTCTTTACAGAGTGGTTTTAATTGTTATTAGGTGAAAGAGCGTTAGCTACAGCGTAAATCGGAGCTACTTGTGCTTCAGTTTGTTTACATTGGTTATAGCCTTCAATTACCTGGCTACGCTGCTGTTGGTTTAGCTGTGCCCATTGTTCTTGAGGTATGCCAAATACACGAGGAGGACCGCATGCCGTAAGCAAAAAAGGGATAAGAAATAGAAGAGAAAAGGAAAAATATTTCATAAAAATGAATGTTGTTAGTGAAAGCAAGCAAAAAATACCTAATATTTTTCATAAAAGCAAGATAATTTTGACTGAACTAAGGTCAAAATAAATTAAAATCGTGATTAAGCATGGTGTGGGTTATAATTTTCTAGGTTAGCGCTTAAACTTTCTCTCTCATCGAATACAAAGCAAGTTCCTTTAAAGTGGTTTTCCCCGGATTTTTCAAAATAATTTAATATTCCGCCCTCTAGCTGATAAACTTCTTTATACCCATTTTCTAAAAGGTACGCTGCTGCTTTTTCACAACGAATTCCACCAGTACAAAAAGTAACAATTGGTAAATCCTTGAATTTTTCAGGCAATTTTTTGACTTCATTAGGAAAATCTCTAAACCGCTTAAGATTTAGATTTAAGGAATTTTTAAAAGTACCGAGTTTAACTTCAAAAGTATTTCGTGTATCTAAAAGCACTAATTCGGGCTTATTTTCTAGCCAAACATTGAGCATTTCAGGGGTAATATAAGGAGCTGTAGATTTTTCAGGATTAATACTTTGAAGACCAAAAGATATAATTTCTTTTTTCAGCTTGACTAACATTTTTTTAAAAGGTTGAAAATTAGAAAAACTTTTTCTAAATTCTAAATTCTGGAAATATGAGTAAGTAGTTAGAAAGTTTTGAAAAGAGCTAATACAACCACTTTCACCGGATATAAATAAATTAATTCCCTCAACACTTAACAATATGGTCCCTTTCAAACCTAATTCTTTCGTTTTTAATTTAAGTGATATTTGTAATTTAGGTAAAATATTGTCAGATAGTTGAACAAAGCGATAAGCAGATATATTTATAATAGATAACATATTGTCATTTCAGATAATTATAACATAAGTAATTTGAATTGAACTTTCTGGTGCTGGAACCAGGATTCGAACCCGGGACCTACTGATTACAAATCAGTTGCTCTACCAACTGAGCTATTCCAGCCATGAACTAGAAGAGGCAAATTGTAGTCAATTTAAAATAAATTAGCAATTTACTGTTTAGTATTTTTTTATGGTAAATGTATCACGCTCGTATATTAACATCTAATGAATTTTCTTTGTGTTTTCATGATATTCTACAGCAGTTACTGTTTTTCTATGTGAGGCGCATATATATGGAGATAAACGCTACAATAACTTCGATTTTCTTCGATTGATTGCCGCGTCGATGGTGTTTATCAGTCATCAATTTGCACTAGCTGACGGTCCTGAGTCGAGTATTGGATGTCAGAGTTTGGGTGAGGTGGGGGTTCTAATATTTTTTTCAAATAGCGGATATCTTGTTGCACAAAGCTGGGAGCGTGATCCATCTATTTTACGATTTTTAGTAAGACGTATACTTAGAATTTTTCCAGGATTTTTTGTTGTAATGTTGCTTACTACTTTTGTATTGGGCCCATTGATTTCTATATTTTCTTTAAAAAATTATTTTTACATGTTGATTCATGAAGTAGAATCACTAAACCTTATAAGTAAATATTATCTGCCAGGCGTATTTACAACAAATCCCTTTACCTAATGCCGTGAACGGATCGTTATGGACATTACCGATCGAATTTATTTGGTACCTAATACTTTTAGAAATGGGATCCGTTGGGATGCTGTGCTACAACACTAGAAATTTATTTTTGATGTTATCTGTTGTATTCGCGCTATTTATTTTTTTTGTTAGCAACTCTTATCACGGGAGTGCGTTCCAAGGATATATTGTAGAATTTGGTGCTTTTTTTATTTATGGAGTATGCATGTATCGATTTCAGGATGTTTGGACAAAATGTCTTAAATTTACTGCGTTTGTTATCTTTATTTTGGCTAGCCTATTCATCTTTATCGGTAAGCAATATTTTGCATTATTTCTAATTTTACCAGCTTTGATAATTATTCTTGGGATTATGTCAACTCCGATCCTGAGAAAAGCCGGATATTTTGGCGATCTTTCATATGGGATCTATATGTATGCTTTTCCTGTTCAACAAACTATTATCATTTTGGCGAAAAATGGCTTGTCGTTATGGATTGAGTTTATCACATCCTTTTTTATTACGATTATACAAGCATTTTTATCATGGCATTTAGTTGAAGGACCTGCTCTAAAACTTAAAAACGCAAATCTATTACAATATAAATCGATAGATAAAAATAGAAAATTTATGAACAGTGAATATACGCAGCGATAGCAGAAAGGATATTTACTAACCATTAAAAAGATGACGATGTCTGAAACGCTAGAAATGAAAAGTATTTTTTCAATTAAGGCAGACTTTTTAAGTAAAATTTTATCGAGAAGTAAATTAAGTTTTTTTCTTTACAGATTTTTATTCAATTTAAGCATGCTCTAATTGTTCGATTTCTAGCATAATAACCATAACAATTTTAGTGAAGCTATATCGAATCACACAAATTATCAGATTTTAACTTTACTCTAATTTCCCCACTATTAAAATAATGCAGTTTATTTTGAATGAGTACACAAAGTTGGCCTTCTGTATTTATTCCCTTAGCTATTCCTTCTATGACATTAGTTTGATTTTGGATTGTGATTAATTTATTCATTAAGTTATCGAGCCTCTGCCAATCTTGCAAAAAATAACTTAACCCTTTAGCTTCGAATTCAACAAGTGTTTGAAGTAAATTTTTTAAAATGAGAGCAGCTAGTTGATTACGTCGAGGTGGCAAGTGTTGGAGAGAAAAAATGCTTGTAATAGCTTGGTCTGTAGTAAGGTAATGAGTAGATGGATTATAAAGGTTTAAACCAATACCTATAACCAATTTTTGAATTTTTTGCTCAACAGATCGCGATTCGATTAAAATCCCGCCTAATTTTTTTCCTTGATAAACAATGTCATTAGGCCATTTAAGCCTTATTCTTTTTAATCCGTATTGTTCAAGAGCCTTAACAACGGCGATACCTACCGCTAAAGTTAGGCCTCCTAATTTATTAAGCGGGATGGAGATTTGCCATAAAAGAGATAAGGCTATATTTTTTCCAATGTTTGAATACCAGGTACGTTGAAATTGTCCTCGACCAGTCGTTTGTTGTTCTGCAAAAACTGCGTAATTACCAAAATATTCTGTTTTATTTAGCAGATAATTATTGGTTGAATCAATAAGTGTTAATACTTCTAGTTGGGAAAGTAATTGCTGAGTTTCACCTAATTCTTTATTTATCCAGGAAGCATCAAGTAACTCTAAACCGCCTGAGATACGATAACTTTTGTCGTTAACAACCTCTAAATTTATTGATGGATCTAATATTTGCTTTAATACAAGAGGAACCATCTTGTCAGGGACACCTAGAAACTTACTAATTTCTTTGTCTGAATGGAATTTACCATCTGCTAATAAATTTAAAATAGATTTTAACAAAATTGAAAATCTCAATAGGGTGATATTTTTTTATGATTTATCTAAAAACCTAATAAATTTTATCATTTTTATTGTTAATTGTTTATTATTAAATTAAGCAGTGTCCTGATAATTTCTCCAAAATATGAAGCGGGGCTGATTTGGGATTCGCCATAGCTTTAGGTGGTAAATAAAAGGTTTGTTCAAGCAAATATTGCCCTGAAATAGCCGCATGTGATACTTGATCCGTAGAAACTATCCAACTAGTACCCGGAGGAAAACTGATTTCTTTATATTTTACTTGTTTTTGATAATCCATGTCGAGTTTCATACTGTCGTGAATTTTTAGCATAATATGATCATAATGAGTACGAATGCTTTTAGTGATCCCTAACCAATGTAAACATTTAGCACTACCAGGGATAGGTTTATTAATTTTGGGTAAAAAGCGCTGAGCTACTTCTTCAAAGCTTTCCCCTATACGCCAAACCCGATGTTCACCATAAGGATTGATATTACAAAATAAACGAACAATCCGATGTCCTTGATTAGGATTTGCAGCAAAGGCGTCAACATGTAATCGACGATCATCTTTTCGTGCAGATGTTTTACGATTTCTTATTTGTACTGGACGGTAACTTGTGCGGCCTATGGTAAGTGAATTCGTATATTGTGAAAATAATGAGCCCATGAAGCAGTTAGCTTGTTCTGAAAAACGTGCTAACATTGATTTTAAACACACTTGGTGTTTTTGATCTGCTTTAATACCTTTTAAATGATTTTTTTTTAAATTAAAACTAATATTTTTGGTTTTTTTGTTTATTAAATAAGGAATAAATAACATCCGCTCGGATGGATCTATATTAAATGAAAGTTGCGGGCAAAAAATAATTTTTCCAGACTCAAGATCAGAAATTGCAGTTTCTTGTTCATGTTGTTTAAATTCTATATCCCAAGCAGCAGCTGTACAGATAGAGAAGATATCCATTTTGAATTAAATCCATTTTAAAAACTTTATTCTATAGCTTTTTTTGCTAATTTTCCAGAATGGTTACTAAAAATTATAATAAAAACAATAGGTAATTTGATCAGCTTTAAAATCCTAATTTTATTTAATTATTTTTAATAAGTCTATAACTTAAAGCTTCCATTAAATGTGAAGTTTCGATTTTTTCACTTTCTGCTAAATCTGCGATTGTACGTGCTATACGCAAAATTCGATGATAAGCTCGTGTTGAAAGTTGAAATTTTTCTAAGGAATTTTGTAAAATTTTTAGATTTTTATTTGATAACGCGCATAAAATTTCTAAGTTTTTACCGGATAAATGATGATTAAGTTTTCCAAATTTTTTCAGTTGTAAAGTTTGAGCTTTCTTAACTCGATCTCGAACTGTCTTACTATTTTCCTCATTGCTTTGTTGAAAAAGATAAGTTTTTGGTAACGGATTTAGCTCAATGCAAACATCTATACGATCTAAAAAAGGTGCAGATAATTTTTTGCGATACCGTTGAATTTGTTGAGGCATACATATACATTGGTTTATCTGACTACCAAAATGGCCACACGGACAAGGGTTCATAGCAGCAACTAACTGGAAATTAGCTGGAAATTCAGTTTGTTTAGCTGCGCGTGAGATAGTTATATTCCCTGATTCTAAAGGTTCGCGCAACGCTTCTAATACTCGGCGATCAAATTCGGGTAATTCATCCAAAAATAAAACGCCATGATGGGCTAATGATATCTCTCCTGGTTGAGGGGGATTACCTCCTCCAACTAGTGCAATGCTTGAAGCAGTGTGATGTGGTCTACGAAAGGGCGGAAATCTCCAAGTGTTTAATTCCAGGGATTGGCCTCGGATAGAATGTATAGCAGCAAGCTCAAGTGCGTCATCATCATTGAGTAAAGGTAACAAGTTTATCAAACGAGAAGCAAGCATCGTTTTTCCAATACCCGGAGGACCGATCATTAATAAATTATGTTTTCCTGCAGCGCAAATTTCTAAAGCTCTTTTTGCATGCGCCTGGCCATACACTTCAGATAGATCAGGTAATTCACGATGTTTAAGCTTAGGAAATTCTGCATGATAATGTGCTATGAGTTCTCGTCCATGTAAATGTGAACAAATTTGTAAAATATTTTTAACGGGTAAAATGTAGGTTTTTCTATTGAAGCTGGCTTCTTGAGCATTTTCGAAAGGCAATACAATAATATGGTTAGCTTTTTGTGCTGCTAAAGAAAAAGGTAAAATGCCGGATACGGGTCGAAGCTCGCCGGATAGTCCTAACTCTCCGGTAAATTCATACTGCTCAAGCATACTGCTAGGTATCTGATTAGAAGCAGCTAGAATACTTAAGGCAATGGGTAAATCAAATCTGCCGCCTTGTTTGGATAGATCAGCCGGAGCGAGATTGATAGTTATTCGCCGAGCAGGAAATTGAAATTGTGCATTAATTATAGCGCTACGTACCCGATCCCGAGTTCCTTTTACTGTCGTTTCAGGAAGCCCAACAATAGATAAGCTAGGTAAACCATTTGATATATGAGTTTCAACAGTAACAGGAAGCGCTTCAATACCAGCATTTGCACGAGTTTGTACAATAGCTATCGACATAATCAGCTCCTTCTGTATTTATTATTTTAATTGATCGGTCAAAATCTATACTATAAATTCTTCTTTTTTACATTTTTTTTGTTTTTTTCTTTACCTAAATGATTTTCTAAATGTGCGATTTGCTTTTCTAGAATATTTATTTTAGCTCGTGTTTTTGTTAAAACTTTTTTTTGTATATCAAATTCTTCTCTTGTTACTAAATCAAGCTTTGCAAGCATACTTTGCAAGACAACCCGAAAATTTTTTTCCAAATCTTTTCTAAATTTATTTAATCCAGGTGGCAGACTTTCGGTAAGTCGTTTTACGGTATCATCAATAAATTTTGTATCAAACATGTAATATATTCCTCTTTATTAAGTTACTATTCTAATCTAATTGCCTTTTATAATGTTAAAAAATTAATTATTTTGAGAACAAATATTGTCTAAAGCATTTTTAAAGGCGCATAATTTATCATCGATAATCAAGGTATATTGTTGTTCAGAATTTAATAAAGGCTCTACTAATTTTTTTTGATGTTCTAAAATAGTTGAGTTGGCTTCAGAAATTTTATTATTATTTCGAACGTTGCGCTTTTTAATTCGTTGAATTATTTTAAGATCATTGGTTCGGCAATCAAGTATGTAGAATGGTACTTTTAAAAACATAGCTAAATTATAGAACATTAATCGTTGACTATGAAGAAGAAATGTAGCGTCAATTATTACAGTGAGCCCTGCATTAATAGAAATTTTTGCTAAATTCAGAAGTTTATTATAAGTTTTCTCTGTTGATTGAGGAGTATAAATTCCGCCGTAAGGTGTGGAGTTGGAATTTTCAAATAAAGGTATGCTAAATAATTGTTTACGTATGATATCGGAGCTTATTTGAATGGCGCCACATTCAATGGCAATTTTTTTTGCTATAGTTGATTTTCCCGATCCAGCAAGCCCATGCATAATGATTAAATTTGGTTTTTTAGGGCGAGTATAAAATTCTGCTAAATTAATGAAGTTGTAATAATCATTACGAATATCTAATTGTTCTTTATCATTTAAATCTTTCTGATTTAAGCGAAATAAAGCTATTTTAGCGCGAACTACTGCGCGATAAGAAAGATAATAAGCTAATAAATTAAGTCCTTCGTAATCCCCAGTAAACTGTAGATAAGTGTTAATTAATTGATTAGCTAGCTTGGGTTGCTTTTTCTCCGCTAGATCCATCGCTAAAAAAGCAAGATCAGCAATGACATCGGTCCATCGCAAGTCTTCATTGAATTCTAATCGATCAAAAAGAACAAGTTTTTCATGATAGAGAATAATATTTGCTAAATGTAAATCTCCATGACAGTCACGAATAAACCCTTGTTCTTTACGTTTTTCGAATAGTTTTTGATGCATAGTAAATTGTTCGTTAGCCCATCTCTCTAATTTCTCTATTTGAGCTATATCGTTAGAGTTACTAAGTAAAGGAATTATTTGTTCAAAATTTTGCTGAGTAGGAGCATGAACCTCATGAGGAAGGCCGAATCGAGAATTTTTAGACGCAATCGGTGTTTTTTTGTGGAATTCTGCGATTAACTGCCCTAATTGGCCAATAAGCGATGCATTTAATTTTCCTTGTTTAAGCAGGTTGCTAAGTAAATTATCTTGAGAAAACTCGCACATCTTGATGGCGTACTCTAAAATAGGTCCTGTGTTACCATTAACTTTAGGTTGTTCAATGGTTCCTGTAATGGGCACTACAGCAAGATAAATTTCAGGTGCAAATAATTGCCCTAAACGCAATTCTTCTTCGCAGAAATATTTGCGTTTTTTCAAAGTTGAAAAATCCAAAAATCCAAAATCAACAGGTTTTTTTATTTTATAAGCATATTTTCCAGTTAATATGACCCAGGAAACGTGCGTTTCAATAAGTCCAAGTTGCAGAGTTGGATGGTTATAGGCACAGCTAGATAGAAGATTTTTAATTAAAGAAGAATTCGGCATAATTTGAAGATCAAAATCACTATTAATTAACCCACAGATTACTATAACGTAACTTGTTATTGGTTGTAAGGGGTATAAGATTCAGATTTGATTATTTTTATAAGGATATTTTAAATGAAATTATCTTATGCTAAAAAATTAATCCAGCAGTTGTTAAATCAAGCACACATTGAGATTAATGGAAAAAATCCTAGAGACATTCAGGTCCATAATGAAAAGCTTTATTTAAGATTGTTAAAAAATCCTGTTTTAGCTTTAGGTGAATCGTATATGGAAGGATGGTGGGATTGTGATAGTCTTGATGAATTCTTTTTTTATTTATTACATACAAAATTACCTGAAAATATAAAAAGAAATAAATATTTTTTGTATTATTTTGTTAAAGAAAAGCTTCGTATGCTTATGATGAGTTGCTTTAATTTACAAGCAAAATCTCGTGCATTTGAAGTAGGTGAACACCATTATGATAAAGGAAATTCATTATATCAAGCAATGTTAGATAAAGATCTGACATATAGTTGTGCTTATTGGAAAAAAAGTAAGATTTTGGATGAAGCACAGCAAGCCAAATTAGCATTAGTTTGTGAAAAATTAAAACTAAAATCAGGTATGAAGATACTAGATATCGGATGTGGTTGGGGAAGTTTTGCTCGGTATGCAGCAGAAAATTATGGAGTTTCAGTGCTGGGATTGACAGTATCTAAGGAACAATATCATTATGCTAAAAAGATTTGTCAAGGCTGGCCTGTAGAAATTCTCTTTAAAGATTATAGAGATATTAATGGAGTATTTGATCGTATTTGTTCAATAGGTATGTTTGAGCATGTAGGGCCAAAAAATCATAAAGCCTATATGAAAATCGCACATCGTTGTCTAAAAAATTCCGGACTATTTTTATTACATACGATAGGAAGTAATACATCAAAATACTATCCCAATCCATGGATACATAAATATATATTTCCGAATGGAATTTTACCTTCTATTCGTCAAATTGGAAAAGCAAGCGAAGGTCTTTTTATTATGGAAGATTGGCATAATTTTGGGGCTTATTATGATAGAACACTAATGGCTTGGTTCGAAAATTTTAATAAATCCTGGATTTTTTTAAAAAAAGATTATGATTATGCTTCTTTTTATCGAATGTGGAAATATTACTTATTAGCATGTGCCGGTGCATTTAGAGCACGTGATCTTCAATTATGGCAAATTGTTTTTTCTAAAGGTGGATTAATTAATGGGTATGAGTCAATCCGTTAATTAATAAAAATCAGTTTTAGGATTTTTAGCATCATTATTTCTATTCTGCCATGAGAATTAGTCTTCAGAATGATCATATCCTGCATCTATTCGAAGCTGAGAAACATTTCAATTTTGGCCAACTATCTTGTTATATGACTGGCACTAGCCAAGCAGGTCCGTGCTATTCAGAGACATCGTGTTTCTTTTCTTGAAAATTTCCATCACAAAATAAAGGTATATTGAGATATTTTTCTTCATTTTGATATGCATGGAGTCCTTATAATGTTTCGATTTTTTCAGAGATTAGTTATCCCAGACGCGTTAAAAAATAAATTAAACATGGAAGTTCTAAGATGGTTTACCCCCTAGTACTTTTATGAAACAATGTAAGCCTAATTTATGTGGAGAGTATTGTGTGATTGACGAGGAAGGTTTTCGTATAGGAGTTGGTATTATTGTTGCTAATTCTGCTGGGCAAGTCCTTTGGGCTAGACGCATTGGTCAACATGCTTGGCAATTCCCTCAAGGCGGTCTTCAAGTTAATGAAACACCTGAGCAGGCTCTATTTAGAGAGCTTTATGAAGAATTAGGATTAGAAGATACAGATGTTGAGTTGCTAGGTGGAACAAAAAATTGGTTATATTATTGGTTGCCCCATCATTTACGACGTTCGCATATGCAACCATTATGCATTGGACAAAAGCAAAAATGGTTTTTGCTTTGTTTAAGGGGAAAGCCGGAAAAAATTCGTTTTGATGTTACTCGTTCGCCTGAGTTTGATCGTTGGCGTTGGGCCCCATATTGGTATCCTATCAGGCAAGTTATCACATTTAAAAGACATGTTTATCGGCGTGCGTTAGAAGAATTAGCAACATTACTTCCCTCTGAAATTATGCAACAAAGACGGGTTAGTAAATTATGCAGCAACTTAACGTTGATAGAAAAAGTCGAATAATCAAATATAAACTTATTTGAGCATGTTAGGGTTTAGATTGGCAGATGTAATATTTTAAACCATAATTTAATTATGCCCAAATATTAATAAGTTAGGTGTTTGCTATGTTGAAGATACTTCGTCGTATTGTTCAAGAAATCAGTGCAGCGCAAAGTTTTAAAGAAGCTTTACGAACATTAGTAAGACGGATCCGTGAAGCTTTGAATACTCAATCCTGCACTGTTTTTCTTCTGGATAGCGAAAAAAATTATGTTTTACTTGCAACTGATGGTCTAAATCCTAAGTGTGTTGGAAAAGTACGTTTTGGCTTCGATCAAGGTTTAGTTGGTTTAGTTGGAAGTAATGGTGAATTAATTAATATAGAAAATGCACCCGAACATCCGGATTTTTTATATATCGCTGATATAGGTGAAGAACGTTACAAAGCTTTTCTGGGCGTACCTATTATTCATAATCGCGCATTATTGGGTGTATTGGTAGTTCAACAAGAAGAGCAGCGTTGTTTTGATGAAGCAGAAGAAGCTTTTTTGGTCACCATGGCTGCTCAATTAGGTGGCGTATTAGCGCATGCAGAAGCGACAGGAGAAATATTTTCTTTATTTAAGGAAAATAAAAAACAATTACAACAAGATATCAGTTTTCAAGGAATTGCTAGCGCACCAGGTATCGCCATCGGGCAAGTTGTTGTCGCTTATCCTTTTGCTGATTTAGAAGCAGTTCCCTATAAAAGAGCAGATGATTTATTAATAGAAATAACTCAATTGAAGAAAGCTTTTAAAGCAGCACGTGATGATATTCATCGTTTAAAAAAACATATGATGTCTGTGTTGCCAGAAGAAGAGCAAGCATTATTCGATGTATATTTAGCGATTTTAAATAAAGCCAATTTGGAGAAAGAAGTTATAACAGCCATTAAAACTTCTCATCAATGGGCTCAGGCAGCATTGCAATCGGTTATTAGCACGCACGTGCAACAATTTGAGAAAGTTGATGACGATTATTTGAGAGAAAGAGCGGCGGATTTAAGAGATTTAGGTCGCCGAATCTTAATGCATTTACAAAACAACCAATTTACTCCCCCTTTATATCCAGAAAATACTATTTTAATTGGTGAGGAAGTCAGTCCTTCTGCTTTAGCGGAGGTACCTGAGGGGCGATTAGCAGGGATAGTTTCTGTAAAAGGTTCTAGTCATTCTCACTTATCTATTTTGGCACGCTCTTTAGGGATTCCTGCTGTCACTGGAGTGGAAAATCTACCAGTAAACCAGCTCGAAGCGCAAACTTTAATCGTAGATGGTTCTCAAGGCCGTATTATAGTTGCCCCCTCTGGAAGGGTTAAACAGAATTTTACTACACTGATACAGCAACAAAGTGAATTTACGAATAGTCTAGAAGCATTGCGAGAATTGCCTGCGCAAACTTTAGATGGCTATAGCATTGCCCTTTGGGTAAATACTGGGTTGATGGCGGATGCGAGCCTTTCTTTAACGGCAGGTGCGGAAGGTATAGGGCTCTATCGTACCGAAGTACCTTTTCTAATTCGAGATTGTTTTCCTGCAGAAGATGAACAATATGGCTTATATCGACAATTATTGGCAGCATTTTCGCCGCGACCTGTCGTAATGCGTACGTTAGATATTGGGGGAGATAAGGCATTACCTTATTTTCCTATCAAAGAAGATAACCCATTTTTAGGCTGGCGTGGAATTCGTGTAACCCTGGATCATCCAGAAATATTTTTAATACAAATACGTGCAATGTTAAGAGCTAATTTGGAATTTAATAATTTACGTATTATGTTACCTATGGTTAGCTGCGTTGCTGAGGCTGATCATGCTTTACGTTTGATCGATCAAGCTTATGAAAAAGTAGTGAGTGAAGACAAGCATGCATGTATGCCTCCAATTGGGATAATGATTGAGGTACCTTCTGCAATTTATCAAGCTCGCGCATTAGCTGAACGAGTTGAGTTTTTATCAGTAGGAAGCAACGACCTCACACAATATATGTTAGCCGTAGACCGTAATAATCCACGCGTAGCCAACTTATATGATCCCTTTCAGCCAGCTGTTCTAAAAGCATTAGTTCAAATTGTAGAGGCCGCTCATCAAGCAAAAAAACCGATTAGCATTTGTGGAGAAATGGCCAGTGATCCTTTAGCTATACCTTTACTTTTAGCGATGGGGTTTGATGCATTGAGCATGAACTCTTTTTCTATTCCTCGTATAAAATCCGTGATTCGGCAAATCAGTTTTCATCAAGCCAGAGATACATTAATACGAATTTTGGGAATGGATAATGCAACTGATATAAGAAAATATTTAAATGAAGAGTTGTCGAGATTTAATTTGGAACATTTAATACCTATAGCTGGATAGTATTATGAGTTGGTGTAGAAAATGTCAATCTAGCTTTAATGGCTATCCTATAGAGCCTCCAGAGTCTGTGGCGCGTCCTGAAAGTTATGCAGAACTCAAACCTGGTCAATTAATTTCTATAGCACGCGGTTCAGGAGGTAGTTATGGTGATGCTGCTTTAAACGCACAGGGAGAGATCGTTTTAACAAACCGTCTTGATCGTTTTCTCGAGTTTGATGTGCGTAAGGGTATATTGTCAGTTGAATCAGGTATTAGTTTAGCGAAGATTTTGGCCCTTATTGTTAAGCAAGGGTGGTTTTTACCTGTAATGCCTGGAACAGCAGAAGTTTCCTTAGGTGGATGCATTGCTACGGATATACATGGAAAAAATCATTGCTATGCTGGTTCCTTAGGGCAACATGTACTTAGTTTACAACTTATTACCGCTACTGGAGCAAAAATAAATTGTTCCCCTAAAATTATCCCAGAATTATTTTGGGCCACAATAGGTGGTATGGGTTTAACAGGTATTATTGGAGTAGTAACTTTACAGTTAAAGCGAATTGAAACAGCTTACATGAAGGTGCAACATCAAGTTACAAATAACTTAAAGCAAATATTGGAGAGCTTAAGTCAAAATGATGAGTATGAATATAGTGTAGCTTGGTTAGATTCTTTAAATACATCATTTTTCCATGGTGCTATTATGAAGGCTAAACATGCAGATTTGTTGGAATTTCCTATTGACCTACAAACTCAAGTTTTTTCAACGCCAAAATATTCTTCGTTATACTGTCCCTACTTTCTACCGTATTCTATTTTACAACCCCTATGGGTCAAACTATTTAACAAAGGGTATTACTGCCATTTAGCCAAGAATGATCAAGCTTTTTTGCTCCCTTACCATGATTATTTTTTTCCGCTGGATCGTATAAGAAATTGGCCGCGGTTGTACGGTAAAAAAGGTTTTATTCAATATCAGTGTGCAATACCAGAAAAATTTGCTTATTCTGCTATTAAAGATATTTTAGAGACTTTGCATAAACATAAGCATCCTATTTATCTAGTTGTGTTGAAACGTTTTGGGCTAGAAAATTTAGCACCATTGTCATTTCCATTACCAGGATTTACCTTAGCACTCGATATTCCTATTCGCAGCGAAAAATTATTTGGTTGTTTAGATATTTTGGATTTAATAGTTATTTCTGCTGGAGGGAGGATCTATTTAGCAAAAGATGCACGTTTAAAGTCAAAGACTTTTCGAGAAATGTATAAACGATACCCGGAATGGTTGGTAGTTAAACAACATTGGGATCCTCACAATAGATTTAGTTCAAGTTTATCAAGGCGTTTAAATATTGGTAACTAAATAGGTGCCTCATTGCATGAGGCTGATCAAAAAATTACCTTTTTTCTGCGTGTATCAGCCTAAACAAGTGAAGACACTTTCTTAATGTTGTTAATAATTTAAGTCTAAGCTTTTTAAAAAAGCTTGTATTTTTGGTTCACGGCCCCGAAATTTTTTAAACAATTCGATGGCATCGATTGCGCCACCCTGCTCTAAAATACTATGTAAAAACGCTTTTCCAGTTTTTTCATTAAAGATCCCATCTTCTTGGAACTTAGCAAACGCATCACAGGCTAAAACTTCTGCCCAAAGATAACTGTAATATCCGGCAGCATAACCGCCTGCAAAGATATGCGAAAATCCATGCTGAAATCGATTGAATGGAGCTATGGGAATTATATCAATTTGTTTACGTATTGAATCGAGTAAGTTTTGAATTTGTTCATAACCCTTTGTTGGATCAAATTCTATATGCAAACGAAAATCAAATAAGGATAATTCTAATTGTCTTAATAGTTGTAGGCCTGCCTGAAAATTTTTAGCATTACGCATTTTAGTAATTAATGTATCGGGTAAAGTCTGACCCGTCTTATAATGGCTACTGATTTGATCTAGAACCGATTTTTCCCAAACAAAATATTCTAAAAATTGACTGGGTAATTCTACGGCATCCCAAGCAACACCATTAATACCTGAAATAGCGGAATAATCAATTACAGTCAACATATGTTGTAAACCATGACCAAACTCATGAAATAAAGTTAAAACTTCTTCATGTGTTAACAAAGGAGTTTGCATGAAATCAATGGGAGGAGAGAAGTTACAGGTTAAAAAAGCAATAGGAGTTTGAATATCACCATTACTTAAATAACGTCGGGATTGATAATCATCCATCCAAGCACCTTCACGTTTTTCAGGTCTAGCATAAAGATCTAAGTAAAATTGTCCTCGTAATTGTTGTTGACTATCAGTAATTGAAAAAAATCGCACCTGAGGATCCCAAACCTCAATGCCTTTTATTTCTTTGATTTGCATCCCAAATAAACGTTCTATTAACTTGAAAAGACCCGAAAGCACTTTGTCTACAGGAAAATAACAGCGTAAGGTCTCATCACAAATACCAAATTTTTTTTCTTGTAATTTTTCGCGATAATACAAAATGTCCCAGGGTTGTAGTGTATCAATTTGATCTTGGGATTGAGCAAAACCAGAAAGTTCTTCCCATTCCTGTTTTGCTTTAGGTTGTGTATACGCGAGTAGCCCCTCCAAAAATTTAAGCACTTCTTCTGGATTTTTTGCCATTTTATTAGACGCTAAACTTTTTTGGACATAATTTTTGAAACCTAGTATTTGGCTCAGTTCATGGCGTAGGTTAAGTATATTGAACATAACGTTGCTATTATCAAGGACTAGATTACTGAGTTCTGAAGCTCGTGTAATGTGAGCTTTATAGATAATTTCGCGCAGGTCGCGATTATCAGCATAGGTTATTATGGGAAAATAGGAGGGGTAATCTAGTGTAATTAAATAACCAATTAAATTTTTTTCTTGTGCAGCTTTTTCAGCGTTTAAAATAACATGAGCAGGAACGCCTTTTAGCTCGGATTTATTACTAATACATTTTGACCACTCAGTTGTAGCATCTAGTAAATTTTCTTCAAATTGATTCGATAATTGAGATAACTGTGTTTGAATATCTTGATATCTTTTTTGTTGAATTTTGGGTAGATCGACACCACCTAAATGAAAATCTCGTAATTCATTATGTAGACACTTTTCTTGCGCATAATTGTATTGATAATCACTATTAGCTAAATTTTTAATGGATTGATAGAGAACCTGATTTTGACTTAACTCGGAAGTATATGCACTTAGTTTGGGGAGGCATTCATTGTAAACATATCGTAGTTCTGGGGTCTGTTTGACAGCATAGAGGTGATTGATCGGAGACCAAAAATGTTGGAGTCGGTCATCTAAATCATCTAATTTCTGAATAAAGCTCCAATCAAGAGACATGACTTCAGCTAATAATTTTGCTAACTCGGATCGATTATTGGTAAGTAATGCGTCTAATTCTTTGATTATATTGTCTGGATTAATCTCATTAAATTTTGGTAAGACAGTCATCATGTATTCCTAAGAGTAATGTTTACCTATTTTTTGTTAAAAACAAGCTAAGTTTATTTTGTCTGATGAAGATAAATTTTTTGTGATGCTTTTATCTGATCAAGTTTAAAGCCACGATATTGAAGGTAACGTATTTGTCGTAACTGCTCTTTTGGTAGAGGACTAGGTTGGAACTTTTTTTTCAGTATTTTCTGAATAGCAGCTAACCAAAATTCTTCGTCTTGGGGAAGTTGAGAAAAAATAATATCATTATTTATACCATATTCATGGCATTCGGCACTGATTCGCATTGGTCCGTAGCCTTGTCTTATACGTTTTTGGATAAAAGCTTCGCAAAAACGTTCTTCGTTTAAAAATCCTTGTTGAATTAAAATATCTAAAACAGCTTCTACCGATTGATGCGAAAATCCTTTTCGCATCAATTTTTCTCGAAGCATAAAGCGAGTATGTTCTCGTCTCGCTAAATGGCTCAAAGCAATTTGGTGGATGTTTTTGTCAATTTCTAAAACATTAACCTTGTAGGTCATAGATAGCACGCTGAAATTTATTCAATAATTTCGGTCTCCAGTTTTGGTTCAGGTTGACTATTTTCAGATGGCTTGTTAAGTAAATTTTTTCGAATTTCCGCCTCTATTTTTTGACAAATTTCAGTACGATCTTTCAAAAATTGTTTTACATTATCTTTTCCTTGACCAATACGTTCGCCCTGATAGCTATACCAGGCCCCTGCTTTATCGATTAAGCCATGGGTTACACCTAGGTCAACAATTTCTCCCATATGACAAATTCCTTGATTATAAAGAATTTCAAACTCAGCTTGCCGAAATGGAGGAGCAACTTTGTTTTTTACCACTTTGACTCGAGTTTCATTACCTATGATTTCATCGCCTTTTTTGATGGAACCAGTACGACGTATATCAAGACGTACCGACGCATAAAACTTTAGCGCATTGCCGCCGGTTGTTGTTTCAGGATTGCCAAACATAACTCCAATTTTCATGCGAATTTGATTAATGAAGATAACTAGCGTATTTGAGCGCTTAATATTTCCTGCGAGTTTACGTAAAGCTTGTGACATTAAACGCGCTTGTAAACCCATATGCGAATCACCCATTTCCCCCTCAATTTCGGCGCGAGGAGTCAGTGCGGCGACAGAGTCAACGACAATAATATCGACCGCATTAGAACGGACTAGCATATCAACAATCTCTAATGCTTGCTCCCCGGTATCAGGTTGAGATACTAGGAGATCGGCTGTTTTTACACCTAATTTAGTGGCATATATAGGGTCCAGTGCGTGTTCTGCATCAACAAATGCCGCGACCCCCCCTATTTTTTGACACTCGGCAATCGTTTGTAAGGTGAGTGTCGTTTTACCAGAAGATTCAGGCCCGTAGATTTCGATGATACGTCCGCGCGGTAATCCACCTATCCCTAAGGCGATATCTAAACCTAAAGAACCCGTAGAAACTACGTCTACAGGAACTCGACTAGAATCACCTAGACGCATTACAGCACCTTCTCCGTGTTGTTTCTTAATTTGGCTTATAGCCATTTTAAGGGCTTTTTCTCGAGCATTACTTGCATCACTCATAGGATGGTACCTTTATAAAGGAAAAAAACGTGTAAAAATGGACTCTAGCTAGTATTATCGCATAAACTAAGCGGGTCTCTATATGCTTTTTTAAGAGATCTGCTTGAAAATAGGTATTTGTTTAAAACTTAAACAAATACCTGAGAAACTCAAGTCGTCGTATAGCATATCTATAGTGGCTGATTATTTAAAAATTAAGAATGTAAGAAGAAGATTTGACAAGAGGCCTAATGAAAATACAAGTACCTTCATTTCAATCTATCCGGGTTTTAATTGTAGGTGATGTGATGCTGGATCGTTATTGGTCTGGCGATACATCCAGAATTTCTCCCGAAGCACCTGTACCGATAGTACATATAAAAAATCTTGATGAACGTCCAGGTGGTGCGGGTAATGTCGCTTTAAATATCGTTGCACTAGGTGCGCAGGTCGATTTACTTAGTGTATGTGGAGATGATGAAGCGGGAGAGATGCTTGAGAAAAAATTAACTCATGCAGGAGTCAATTGTTATTTACACAAAATACCACAATCACCTACTGTAACTAAGCTTCGTATACTTAGTTTGCATCAGCAATTAATACGACTCGATTTTGAAGAAGCGCCTTATCAATTTGAACATACCAAATTAAAACAATTATTTGAGCAAAAAATCGGACATTGTGATGTAGTGATATTCTCTGATTATGGCAAAGGATGTTTGGTTGAAGTTCAAAATTTCATTCAATTGGCGCGAAAAGCAGGTAAACCTATATTTATTGATCCTAAGAGTAGTGATTTTAATATTTACCAAGGCGCTACTGCGCTGACACCTAATCGAAGGGAATTTGAAGCGGTAGTAGGAAGATGTGATAACGAACAAGCTTTGTTGCACAAAGGGACGCAGCTTTTAAAAACGCATAATTTTCAAGCTGTGCTTGTGACAAGAGGCGAACAAGGAATGACATTAATTCAACAAGATCAGCCGGAAGTTTATTTTCCGGCTTATGCAAAACAAGTTTATGATGTTACGGGTGCGGGTGATACAGCAATCGCTTGTTTAGCGTTAACATATGTAGCTCAAGCAGATTTAGTTCAGTCAGCACAGCTTGCCAATATTGCGGCGAGCATTGTCGTTGGAAAACTAGGAGCTGCTACAGTCAGTCCATCAGAACTAAGACGAGCGATACAAATTCAGCAATTCTCATTTCACCGCGGTGTTTTGACAGAAGATGAACTCCAAATTGCAGTTGCAGATGCGAAAACACATAAAGAGCAAATTGTGATGACAGGAGGTTGTTTCGATATTTTACATGCAGGTCATGTCGCCTACTTAGAACAAGCGAAACGATTAGGTGATCGGTTAATCGTTGCCGTTAATGACGACGATTCAGTATCGAAATTAAAAGGTTCAGGAAGGCCTATAAATAAATTAGCTAATCGAATGGCAGTATTAGCAGGATTGAATGTTGTAGATTGGGTAGTGTCATTTAGTGAAACAACCCCAGAACGTCTAATCAAGTTGCTACTTCCAGATGTTTGGGTGAAGGCGTCTGATTACCAAGTGGATGATCTTTCAGAAGCGAAAGCAATACATGAATATGGTGGCCAGATTAGATTTCTAGATTTTGTTAATGGATGTTCTACAAGCGCTATAATTTCCAAAATTCAAGAACAAGAAAAGGAATCTTTATGATAGTTGTTACAGGAGGGGCAGGTTTTATTGGTAGCAACATAATCAAACAACTTAACAAAGCTTATCCTGGCCTGCCGATTATCGTTGTTGATGATCTAACAGACGGAGCTAAGTTCAGAAATATAGTGGATTGCTCAATTGCTGATTATTTAGATCAAAATGAATTTTTAGAGAAAATTAAACAAAATAAAATTTTTTCTAAGTTAAAAGCGGTTTTTCATCAAGGTGCTTGTTCCGTTACAACTGAATGGAATGGGCAATATATGATGAATATTAATTATGAATATTCAAAAAGTCTACTGCATTATTGTTTGGCCTGGAAGGTTCCTTTCATTTACGCTTCTAGCGCTGCTATTTATGGTTTAGGAACCGTTTTTAAAGAAGAAGTAGTATATGAAAAGCCAGTAAATGTTTATGCTTATTCTAAATATTTATTTGATCAGTATGTAAGAAGTATTTTTAATAAAATAAAGAGTCAGGTAGTAGGTTTACGCTATTTTAATGTTTATGGACCTAAAGAAAATCATAAAGGCTCTATGGCTAGTGTGGTGTTGCATGCGGATAACCAACTCAAAAATACAGGAATTATTAATTTATTCGAAGGAACGGGTGGTTATGCTGATGGTGAGCAACTGCGAGATTTTATCTATGTTGATGATGCTGTTGCTGTTAATCTATGGTTTTTAGAGTCCAAAAAAAGTGGAATTTATAACACAGGAACAGGAAATTGCGAGAGTTTCAATGCGTTAGCCCAAGCAGTTATTGATTTTTATGGACGCGGAGAGATTCGCTATATTCCATTTCCAGAACATTTACGAGATTGCTATCAGAATTTTACTCAAGCTGATCTTTCAAAATTGCGAAGTGCGGGTTATCAAGGAGTTTTTCGCAGTGTCGCAAATGGTGTGAAAGATTATCTTTCTATTTTGCATGAAAATATTACCATTTGATTCATTGATTCATTTATTTTTTGCCCATAAAATATATATTCCGATAGAAAAATTTTAAAAAGGAGTTTAGTTTATGGATATTTATTCTTCTCTATTTGTGACTTTGTTAACATCAATTATAGCGGCTCCGGTTTTAGCAACTAGTAGCCCTTTTATTTCACATAATAATACAGTTTTAACTTCTTCCCCCGCAAAAAATATACCTAATCCCATCTCTGCTCTTGTTAATATTAATACAGCTGATGGAGAAACTTTAGTGGCAGAATTGAAAGGTATCGGGTTAAAACGTGCAAAAGCCATTCTTGCTTATCGCAATGAGCACGGACCTTTTAAATCTATTGATGATTTGGTAAAAATCAAAGGGATAAGTAAAAGAATAGTGGATCAAAATCGTAATAAAATCACTATTTAATAGACGAGTTCAGATATAAGAGTTGATTAAAAAAGGGAAACAAAAAATATCAAAATTATATCTGCGTTGTATATGGAATATACTCACAGTAATTAAATTTTTGGTATGGCGCGGTGAGAATAAAACAATTGAAGTGTATTAATGTACATGAGATTGTGAATTGAGCGGCAACAATACCAAAAATTTAATTGCGAAGAGTATTATCCACTGTGCTTGAAAGAGCAAAATTTTTTTAAATATAATAAGGTATAATTCAATTAGAATGTAGTTGCTCTAACATATAGTGAATAGCCGCTTCTAAATCCGAAGTTGAACATTCTAAGCATGCCCCTTTTGGGGGCATAGCTCGGTAGCCCGTTGTGGCATGCTTAACTAAAAGTGAAAAATTTTTTCTTATCCGTAACCTCCAATCTAACTGATTGCCTAAGCGTGGAGCACCTGCTATGCCATTTTTATGGCATAAGCTACATTTGCTTTCAAATATTGCTTTGCCTAAATGGATATCTTTATTAATATCAGTCAAAGATGAATGGTCTATTTCTGAAACAGCTACTTTGACTTTTCCAATCGGAGCAATACGATTTTCAAGAGCTGTTGTAGAATTATCAAAAAAATCTGCATAGGCATATATTCCAAAACCAAAAAGAAAGTTAAAAAGAATTATACTTATAAATTTTGGCACCTATGCGTAAGCGTAAATTTTAAGATTACAAGAGCTTAAACAAAGTTTGTTTCCGCTTCTTTTTCTTCTGTTTCCATGCTTGATTGATATTGTCCTTTGCAAGCAGCTGCATTAAGTCTCGCACGTTTATAAAAGGCCCGTTGAGCAGCTTTTATATTATGTGCTTTACCGTTCCATACTTTTAACGCAGGTTCTTGTAATGCGCGACCGTAGGAAAAACTTAGACGCCACGGATGACGTGAAGGTTGTAGTTTATTCATAGTATTTAAATGAGCGGTAGCAGTTTCTGGTGTTTGGCCTCCAGAAAGAAAATTAATGCTAGGTACTGCCGCAGGAACTGTTTGACGTAATATTTTTAAAGTTGCTGCGGCAACTTCAGCAATACTAGGTTGCGGCATATATTGATTCCCAGCAATAACCATACTGGGTTTAAGAATCATACATTCGAGTAAAACATGATGCTTATGTAATTCTTCAAATACAGTATAAAGAACAGCGTCTGTAGCTTCAGCACAGCGGACTAAGCTATGAGTGCCATCTATTAGTAGTTCAGGTTCTACAATAGGCACAATTCCATTGTTTTGACAAATAGAAGCATAGCGAGCTAAGGCTTGTGAATTAGCGGTTATGGCTAGAGAAGAAGGAAGTAGGTCAGTTATGGAAAAAACAGCTCTCCATTTTGCAAAACAAGCACCAAGATTTTTATAAGTTAGGAGACGTTCTGATAGACCATCTAGACCTTGGGTCATTTTTTCTTCAGCATTTAGAGGAATGAGGCCTTTATCAACCTTTATGCCAGGGACGATACCTTCATTATCTAAGTAATCGGGAAATAGAAGTCCATCTTTAGTTTTTTGCGCTAAAGTTTCTTCATGAAGGATAACGCCATTAATAAATGCTTCAATACCAGGGGTAGTAAAAAGTAATTCACGATAATTACGGCGATTTTCTACAGTTGACTCTAAATGTAAGGCAGCAAATCGCTTGGCAATAGTAGTTTGACTTTCATCTGCCGCTAAAATTCCTTTTCCTGGTACCGTTAATCGCTGAATAGTTCCTTCAAGCTCGTGAGTGGCCATAATAAATTGCTCCGTACATTTTTTTGACGTGTAAAGCTAAATGAATCATATATTTTGTAAAGCCTAATACTATATAGAACAATGTGAGTAATTTCTAGTAAAGTTAAGGATCTGGATTTCTGCAGTGATTTTCAATTTTATTCTATAAAGGCCAGAAAGGAGGTAAGTTGAAAAAAAAGGGCTAAATAGCATTTTTTCGCATTAATTTGCTATAAATTTTAGTGTTCCCTATTAACTAGCTGGATATATTTAATTTGTATGAGTAGAGTTCAAGTCGAATTGATAAAAAAGCAACACATTCTTTAATATGCATTGCATAAAAGAGTTGTGCTTATTATACTGTCCGCCACTTTATAAGTGGGGCTTAGAATGACTTTTAGTAGGCTTGTCCAGTTGCCTGGTAAGGTAATTCAAAGAATGTGTCAGGCGAGTCTCATGACATTTGCTGTCCTGGGGGCAATAGTCTTTATACGGAATGTTTGTCAGGACGAGCGGGTTATTAGATCTCTTGTGCTGGGTATTGCCTTATGGCTACTTCCTAACTGTTATTTTGTGATGAAAATAATGCGTCGTTTAGCACAGGCGTCAGGAAAAGGCTTGCTCAATATTTTTTATCGGGCAGAATTAATAAAATTATTTTTCAGTGGGATTTTTTTCATAGTGGTGATTAAGTTATTATCAGTAAATATTCCGATCTTGTTGCTAGCTTATTTGGTCTCCCAGCTATTATTTTGGCTATTGCTAATTATTAAAAGCATGAAAGGTTTATTATGAATGGTGAACAAACCTCAGCATATTATGTTCAGCATCACCTTGAGCATCTCATCTTTAACCTGAAAACCTTAAGTTTCTCAGGTGAAGGGAGTTTTTGGAATTTAAATCTCGATACCTTTTTTCTGTCTGCTGTGTTGGGCGTAGGATTTTTAATTTTATTTCGCTGGGTGGCTGCGACAGTTAGTAGTGGCGTTCCGGGTAAAATACAAAATTTTGTTGAGATTCTCGTTGAGTTTGTAGATAAAACTGTGAAAGAGTCTTTTCAAGGTGTTAGTCAATTGATTGCACCTTTAGCGCTGACAATTTTTGTTTGGGTATTCTTAATGAATTTTATGGATTTACTGCCGGTTGATCTATTGCCGACAGTGTTATCAATATTTGGTGTAAGTCATTTTCGATCCGTGCCGACAGCCGATCCTAATACAACATTTGGCATGTCAATTGCGGTCTTTATTTTAATCATTTACTATAACTTGAAAATTAAAGGTGTGAAGGGATTCAGTAAAGAAATGCTGGTTGCCCCATTTGGCCCTTATCTCTTCCCCATCAATATTATTTTTCGTTTATTAGAAGAATTCGTACGACCTATATCCTTGTCGTTACGGCTATTCGGAAATTTATTTGCTGGAGAGTTAATTTTTATTTTAGTGGCATTATTACCATGGTGGTTACAGTGGACTTTTGGTGGGGTTTGGGCGGTATTTCATATTTTAATTATTGCCATTCAAGCATTTATCTTTATGATGCTCACTATAGTTTATTTAAGTATGGCACATGAGACTCATGGTCAAGAACAAACACATTAATTATTTATTAATAAAAGAGAGGATATAAAAATGGTAGATGTTGCGCAAGTAGTTGCTAATGTACAAGGTTTAACGGCCATTGCAGCGGCTTTATTAGTAGGGTTAGCTGCATTAGGCACCGCGATTGGTTTTGGTATTTTAGGCGGAAAATTTTTAGAAGGGGTAGCTCGCCAACCTGAGTTAACACCTATGCTGATGTTGCGAATGTTTTTAATGGCTGGATTAGTCGATGCATTTGCTGCTATTTCAATTGTAATGGGGCTTTATTTAATTTTTGCTAAAAATCCTTTTTTAAGCGAAGTTTTAAAGCTAGTTTCTAAACCAGTAACGGGTTAAATGATATGCTCACAGCAATGGGATTTTTGATAGTAGCCCGCGTAGTGAAGCAACCGAAGTGTATTCAGGATACATGAGGATTGCGAGTCGAGCGGCAACACAGACAAAAATTCAAGTGCGAAGAGTATAATAAATTTGAGAAATCGTCGTGGAAATTAATATTACCTTATTAGGCCAGTTAATTACATTTTCTGTTTTCGTGTGGTTTACCATGAAATTTGTATGGCCGCCCATACTGAAAGTAATGAAAGAACGAGAACAACGAATTGCTGATGGTTTAGCTGCTGCAGAGCGAGGTCAACAAGCTCTAGAATTAGCACAGTTAAAAGCAGATGAGCATTTAAAGGAAGCAAAGCAACAAGCGGCTGAGATTATTGAACAGGCTAATAAGCGCGCTACTCAAATGTCCGAAGAATCTAAACAGCAAATACGAATAGAAAACGAGCGTTTATTAGCTATAGCCCGAGCTGACATTCAGCAAGAATGGCAAACAGCACAACAAAAACTTCGTGCGGAAGTAGCTAATTTGGTTATTACGACTACTGAGAAAATTTTGGCACAATCACTTGATAGCGTAGCTCAACATGCGCTTGTTAAACAATCTTTGGAAGAAATTTGATGTCTGATTTCACATCCATTGCTAGACCTTATGCACGAGCGGCATTTGCTTGTGCATCAGATAAAAAAAATATGGATGCTTGGTCGACTTTATTAAAGCAGACTACCAAAATTATTAACGAGAAGTCGATGCAAAATTTATTAAAAAATCCATGTGTCGATAAAAGAGTGGCGTATGAATGCTTATTAGAATTTTGCAAAGCTGTAATATTTCCTTTTGGAAAAAATTTTCTAAAATTAATGGCTACTAACCAACGATTATTAGTACTTCCAGAAGTTAAAGATTTATTTGAGCGTTATAAGGCTGAACTAGCCAAGCAAGTTACGGCTTATGTGATTTCCACTGTGCCTTTAACTAAAATAGAAGAGCAAACTTTAGAAAAAGTATTATCGGAGCGTTTTCAAAGTCATATAAAACTAGACTGCCATACTGATAAAAATTTATTAGGTGGATTGGTCGTTCGCGTCGGAGATTTAGTCATCGATGATTCTGTACGTGGCAAATTAGAACGTTTACGTGCGACATTAGTGAATCAAGAGGCAGTATAAGCTATGCAACAATTAACTACATCTGAAATAAATGAATTAATCAAAGAACGTATCCAGAAATTTGATGTTTCTGCAGAAACGCGTACACAAGGAAGTATCGTCAGTTTGCGTGATGGAATTGTGCGTATCTATGGTTTAAATGACGTTATGTTGGGAGAAATGATAGAGTTTTCACCTCAATGTTATGGATTAGCCTTAAATCTTGAACGTGATTCAGTGGGTGCTGTTGTTTTAGGTGACTACGAAGGATTAAGTGAAGGTCAAAAAGTTAAATGTACTGGACGTATTCTTGAAGTTCCAGTGGGTGAGGCTTTATTAGGGCGGGTTGTTAATGCTTTAGGGCATCCCATAGATGGTCGTGGCCCAATTGAGGCTGAAAAAAATGCACCTATTGAGCAGGTTGCCCCAGGCGTAATTTGGCGTCAGGGCGTATCACAACCATTACAAACAGGTATATTAGCCATTGATAGTATGGTGCCTATTGGGCGTGGTCAGCGCGAATTAATAATAGGGGATAGACAAACAGGGAAAACGGCGCTAGCCATCGATGCGATTATTAACCAAAAAGATACAGGCGTAAAATGTATTTATGTAGCAATCGGTCAAAAAGCTTCGTCGATTGCAGCAGTAGTGAGGAAGTTAGAAGAACAAGATGCTTTAAAACATACCATTATAGTATCAGCAAGTGCTGCTGATTCTGCGGCGCTGCAGTTTATTGCCCCTTATGCAGGTTGCGCGATGGGTGAGTATTTTCGCGATCAAGGTGAAGATGCGCTTATTATCTATGATGATTTAACAAAACAGGCTTGGGCATATCGGCAAATATCTTTGTTGCTGCGACGTCCACCAGGTCGAGAAGCTTATCCAGGAGATATATTTTATTTGCATTCACGTTTACTCGAACGTGCTGCAAGAGTTAATAAGGAGTTTGTTGAAAAAGCTACTAATGGACGTGTTAAAGGAAAAACAGGCTCGTTAACGGCATTACCTATTATCGAAACTCAAGCTGGGGATGTATCCGCTTTTGTTCCAACAAACGTTATCTCAATTACTGATGGTCAAATCTTTTTAGAAACGGATTTGTTTAATGCAGGTATACGCCCAGCAATTAATGCGGGTTTATCTGTTTCACGAGTGGGTTCTGCTGCTCAAACAAAAATTATAAAGAAATTGGGCGGTGGTGTTCGATTAAGTTTGGCTCAATATCGCGAACTTGCTGCCTTTTCCCAGTTTATGTCAGATTTAGATGAGGCAACACGTAAGCAGCTTGAGAGAGGCCAACGAGTTACTGAAATTTTAAAGCAAAAACAATATGCTCCCTTAAGTGTTGCAGAAATGGCGGTACTATTGTTTGCTACCGATAAAGGTTATTTAGATGATATCGAACTGACAAAGATTGTTGCATTTGCTGAAGAATTATTAGCATATATGCATTCAGAACAGGAAGCATGTTTGGAAAAAATTAACCAAAAAGGTGATTATAACGAAGTGATAGCTAATGAGTTAGATACAGCAATTACAGCCTTTAAAATGACACAAACTTGGTGATAGTCGATGAGTTTTGCGCAAGAGATACGTGGTAAAATTGCTAGTATCAAAGGTACTCAGAAAATAACGCGAGCAATGGAAATGGTTGCGGCTAGTAAAATGCGAAAAGCTCAGGAACGAATGACGCTTTCGCGACCTTATGCGCATAAAATGCTCGATCTAATCTATCATGTTGCAAGTAGTCACGCAGAATATCAACACCCTTATTTACAAATAAGAGAAATAAAACGAGCGGGTTTTCTTGTTATCACCACTGATAAAGGCTTGTGCGGCGGACTGAATACTAATTTACTAAAGTTAGTTTTGCAGGAATTTCGAGTATGCCAATCTAAAGGAATAGATATAGATTTGGCTATTATAGGCGGAAAAGGAGAAGCTTTTTTTAAGCGCGTCGGTGGCCATGTGGTTGCACATGCCAATCATTTGGGAGATGCACCGCAATTACAAGATTTAATTGGGGTTATAAAAGTTTTATTAGATGCCTACAAGCAAGGTAAGTTGGATAGTGTAACTATTTTCTATAATGAATTTATTAATACGATGACACAAAAGGCACAGACTTTATCCTTATTGCCTGTGTTACCTTCTGAAAAGTCAGAGCTTAATTATCGCTGGGACTATCTTTATGAACCTGATGCAAAGCCTTTGTTAGAGTTAGTACTAACACGATATATTGAATCACAAGTGTATCAAAGTGTTGTAGAAAATACTGCGTGTGAACAAGCGGCTAGGATGGTAGCAATGAAAAGTGCGACGGATAATGCAGGAGAATTAATAAGTGATTTGCAATTAGCCTATAATAAAGCCCGCCAGGCAGCAATTACCAAAGAATTAGCAGAAATAGTTGCCGGTGCTGAAGCTGTTTAAATTTAACCTTATATGAATAAATAATGAAGAGAAACGTTATGAAGCCAATTAATCCCATCGGACATATAGTCGAAATTATCGGTGCTGTTATCGATGTTGAATTCCCAAGAGAACAGGTTCCGAAGGTTTATGATGCTTTAATGGTTCATGGTCATGATTTGGTGCTAGAGGTCCAGCAACAGTTAGGTGATGGTATTGTAAGGACCATTGCGATGGGTACTAGTGATGGTTTGCAGCGAGGAATAAAAGTAACTAATACCGAAGCGCCTATTAGTGTACCTGTAGGGAAGCAGACTTTAGGTAGAATTATGGATGTGTTAGGTAGACCTATCGATGAAGCAGGTCCTATTAATGAGAAAATTCGTTTACCTATTCACCGTAAACCACCTAGCTTTGCAGAACAAGCTGCTAATGAACAATTATTAGAAACAGGAATTAAAGTTATTGATTTACTATGTCCTTTTGCTAAAGGTGGAAAAGTAGGCTTGTTTGGCGGTGCTGGAGTTGGTAAGACCGTTAATATGATGGAATTAATACGTAATATCGCTATTGAACATAGTGGATACTCAGTATTTGCAGGTGTTGGGGAGCGGACACGAGAAGGTAATGATTTTTATCATGAAATGAAAGAATCTAATGTTTTAGATAAAGTATCATTAGTCTATGGACAAATGAATGAACCACCCGGTAACCGTTTACGAGTTGCTTTAACGGGTTTAACAGTAGCTGAATATTTTCGGGATGAAGGTCGAGACGTATTGTTATTTATCGACAATATCTATCGTTACACACTAGCAGGCGTCGAAGTGTCGGCATTATTAGGGCGTATGCCTTCTGCTGTGGGTTATCAGCCTACATTGGCTGCAGAAATGGGTGCTTTACAAGAACGTATTACCTCAACCAAAACAGGCTCTATTACTTCTATCCAAGCTGTGTATGTTCCAGCAGATGATCTTACTGATCCTTCACCGGCAACTACTTTTGCACATCTCGATGCAACAGTCGTATTATCCCGTCAAATTGCGGAGTTGGGTATTTATCCGGCCATTGATCCGTTAGATTCTAATAGTCGCCAACTTGATCCTTTGATTGTTGGCCAAGAACATTATGATGTTGCCAGAGCTGTACAAAAAACTTTACAGCGCTATAAAGAATTGAAAGATATTATTGCTATTTTAGGTATGGATGAATTGTCAGAACAAGATAAATTGATTGTAATGCGCGCAAGAAAAGTACAACGGTTTTTATCTCAGCCTTTCTTTGTTGCCGAAATATTTACTGGGTCTCCAGGAAAATACGTCAGTCTTAAAGAGACAATCCGTGGTTTTAAAGCTATTTTAAATGGTGAATTTGATGATTTGCCTGAACAAGCATTTTATATGGTTGGAAGTATAGATGAAGTAGAGGCGAAAGCAAAAGCTTTATAGGGTAGAAAAATATCATGACTAAAACCATGCAAATTGAGATTGTTAGCGCAGAAGTTTCGATTTTTTCTGGTGAGGCTATGCATATAGTAGTCACGGGTTCATTAGGTGAGCTTGGGATTTATCCGGGCCATACCCAACTATTAACGGCATTAAAGCCAGGGCCAGTGCGCATTGTAAAACCAGATGGGGAAGATGAAATACTTTACATTTCTGGCGGTATTTTAGAGGTTCAACCACAACACGTTAGTATATTAGCCGATACGGCCATACGAGCTACTGATTTAGATGAATTGGCCGCTTTAGAAGCCAAGGAACACGCAGAAAGAGTATTGAGTGATAAACAAGCTGATATCGATTACGCAAAAGCAACAGCAGAATTAGCTCAGGCAGTTGCTCAATTACAGGTCATATCTAAATTAAAGAAAAAACTTACCGGTAGAATTTAATTTTCTAAGAAATTCCTAAAAAAAGATTGAGTAATATCTTACCAAAAATGAAGTTTTGAATAAGGCTAGTTTTGAAATATGAAATTACTTGATGTCATCATTTTAGCCGCGGGTCATGGAAAACGTATGTATTCTACTTTACCTAAAGTATTGCATAAGTTGGCCGGTAAACCTTTGTTACAATATATAGTTGAAACAGTTAAAGATTTGCAACCTCATGCAGTTTATGTAGTTTATGGAAATGGTGGAGGTCAAGTTCCCAAATATTTAAGTCATTTAGCAGTTAATTGGGTAAAGCAAACAGAATTATTAGGTACAGGGCATGCAGTTGCTCAAGCTATTCCAGAAATGAAACAAGATGAGAGTCGTGTATTAATTTTGCTAGGGGATACACCTTTAGTAAGTTTAGCTACTTTACAAAAATTAATTCATGCAACTGAAACTCATCAAATTGGTTTAGTTACATTAATTACGCAACAACCTTTTGGTTTAGGACGGATTTTACGGGATCAAGAAGGAAAAGTTGTTCAAATTGTTGAAGAAAAAGATGCTAGCCTAGAGCAAAGAAAAATACAGGAAGTTAACAGTGGTATTTTTTATGTGCCGCTAAAATTACTAAAGCGTTGGTTGCCTAAAATTAAAAAAATGAATGCCCAAAGTGAATATTATTTAACGGATATTATTACAATGGCTGTGGATGAAAAGATAGAAATCGTAACGGTATCTTCAGATGTTGATGGTGAAATGCAAGGAGTCAATGATCGTGTGCAACTTGCTAAGCTTGAACGTTATTTTCAGCAGCAAGCCGCTAAAAAACTGATGTTAGCGGGAGTTACCTTACACGATCCAGACCGATTTGATTTACGCGGGCAATTAACCGTTGAAAAAGACGTGGTTATCGATGTAGATGTTATTGTAGAAGGGGAAAATACTATAGGCGCTAATAGTTCAATAGGATCGCATACAATTTTAAAAGATGTCAAAATTGGGAAAAATGTTGAAATTAAGCCTTATTGCTTAATTGAAGGTGCAGTTATTGGCGATAATTGTATTATTGGTCCATTTGCACGTATTCGCCCAGGAGCGGTTCTCAAAAATAATGTTCATATAGGAAATTTCGTTGAAGTTAAAAATAGCCAGATAGAACAAGAAACAAAAATTAATCATTTAAGTTACATCGGCGATGCAAATATAGGTAAAAATGTCAATATTGGCGCGGGTACCATTACTTGTAATTACGATGGAGCGGTTAAACATCAAACACAAATAGAAGATGATGTGTTTGTTGGTTCTAATACCGCGTTAATTGCGCCCATACGAATAAAAAAAGGTGCAACGATAGGTGCTGGATCTACCTTAAATAAAGACGTCCCTGCTGGTAAATTAACCTTAAGCCGAGCAGAAATCCGTACTTTTGAAAATTGGAAACGTCCTCAGAAAAAACAGGATTTATTGTAATTACTTTCCACAGTCAAAGTATTGATCGTTTATTTTCGGTAAAAGTTCTTTTGAAAAAAATGGTTCTTTAGTGTTCCAAAATATAATAGTTGCTCCCAAGTAATCTTTGGCAAACAAATAAAAATCTGAAAAGTTGTAATAAGTGTTATCAGTTTTTTTATAAGTGTACTCACCTTCTTGTACAGCCATGCCAATATTGTTTAGTTTGTTTTTTTTCTGATGAAAAAAAGGATAACTATTTTTCATTTGAGCTTTTCTGTAAGGGACAATGTCAGGACCACCTAAACCAACACGGTGTTGTATTGCATACGAGAATAATCTGCTCATATATTTGTGATCATTATTCCATTCCCCAGGGAAAAAATTTACATATTGCAGAACGATACTTTTGGTAAATGCACTGCGTAATGCGTTTATATTTTCAAGCTCTGCATTGAAATATCTATCTTGAGTAAAATCTTTAGGAGGATTTTTACTATTAAAATCTGTGGCGGTTTCAGGTAAATTGATCCCATAAATCTTGCCATCAAATTGAGTGGCTAGTTTTTGTATGAGTAACTGGAATCGTTCTCGCACAGCGGGATCCCAGACTCGCGCTACCCATCCTTCGGTTATAGGGATTCCCTCTCCTGGAAAATCGTATTGCATAGCGACTCCATTATGATATATTTTTTCTTTTCGAATATAATCTGGTACGTTAAATATATTGGGTTGGAAGGATCTATCTTGTAGCTGAATAAAAAGTTTTTTATGAATTGAATTTAGAAATCCTAGATCTCGTTCAATTCTTGAAAAATTATAAATACCTTTTTTGGGCTCTAATTCTTTCCATGTGTAAATTGCTTGGATTCCTGTAATACAGGGATTTAGCAATATTTTTTCATAGCTTCTTAGATTTGCATCACTTCCGACAAATAAAAATAATTTGGGTAAAGTTTGAATAGCAAGCACATTGTTACTTACGCATAATAAAAAAGAAACTATTAAACTAAATAATATTTTTTTCAAAAGTACTCCGAATAGTAAATTAATTATTTTTGTTTGATCGAATAATATTCCACCAGTTTTCTTTTAAATAATTGCTAAGAACAGATTCATTTTCTTCAACAAAGTTTTTCTTAATATTAACTAGTAAGGTTTTTTCTACTTGTTTATCAAGGTTGGTAAGTAAAATACCTCCGACGTGAGGTGCAGAACATAAAATAAGTTGTTTATATTGATGATTATCTAGCCCTTTTTTTAAAAAATCAGCCAAGATTTTAGTAAAATGGTCAAGCTCTACCTCATGAGGGCTGCTTGCTGCTTCATAAGCACCTTTAGCAGAATGCATAGTTTGATAATGACCAGGTCTATCTGAAACTAAATCACTTTCTTTTAATTTAGCATTAGGGTTTTCAAAACTTTTCAATAAAATTAACTTATGATTTTTGGGCTCATAAGAATAAATATGACCTAAACTACTATTTAAGCTAATCACCCAAATCATTTAGCTCCCCCTTAAGTATGTTTTCAAAGTATAGCAGGTTCAAGGACTAAGCTCTGGATGAGAGGGTTTTAAGGAAATAAAACAGGTTTTTGCCATCCGCCTAGCAAGCCTTCTAATTTTTGCCCAATCATCAGGGCTACTTCGTCATGCCATGGCTTAGCAACAATCTGTATTCCTATAGGTAAACCTTCCAGGGAAGTGCCGCACCGGATTGTTAAAACTGGCCACCCAGTTAAATTATAAATATTAAGATAACTAAAGTCATGACCTTCGATAAATGAATGTCCTAATAATTTGGCAGGTGTCGCTGCTACAGGACATATAATTGCATCATATGGAATAAAAAATTTTTCTAGGGCGATGCGCAATTGATCAATGCGACGTAATCGCTGATGTAATTCAGTAATGGAAAATTCACATTGGCGCGAAATAGCTAAAAATTCCTTCACCAGATAGGAAGGTTTTTTAATGCCCAAATGGCGCAGTAAATTTTTTAATCCTAGACCTTTATCGCCACCTAAAATAAATGTCTCAGTAATAAGAATATAAAGCTCTTTTAAGTGAGGAGGACGCAGAGGTTCAATTTGTTGTACTTCATCTTGTAAAATCTGTGCTACTTGATTAATAGTTTGTAAGGTTGCTTTATCAGGTGTAACAATGCCATTGTCTGAGTAAAATGCAATTCGTAAATTTTTGCATTGGATAAGAGGTTTGCTGGTTGAAATGGGGATAGCATCTGGATCGGCACCATCGGGGCCCGTCAAAAGAGGTAGAGATAATACTATATCATCGACAAACCGTGCCATAGGACCATAAGTAGTTAATGGACGTGATAAACCTCTACCATCTGAGGGAACATTACCTGAGTTAGGGATTAAACCACGAGTGGGTTTTAAACCCACAATTCCTGTATTATGAGCGGGTTGGCGAATGCTTCCTGCTCCGTCTGTGCCCAAACCAATTACTGAGCCGCCTGCTGCGATAATAGCCGCTTCTCCACCGCTACTTCCACCTGGGGTACGATTTAAATCATAAGGATTTAAAGTTTTGCCAAAGCGATCATTATCTGTTTCATAGGCGATATTAAATTCAGGAACATTGCTTATACCTAAAATAATTCCACCCGCTGCTTTTAATCTAGCAACAACAGTTGCATCTTCTTTAGGAAGAAAGTTGTAACCATTACTTCCTTTGCTAATAATAAAGTCTTGAACTTTACAGCAATCTTTAATAGTAATAGGTAAACCGTGCAAAGGTCCAAGAGTTTGATTCTTAGCTAATTTTTTATCGGCTATGAATGCTTTTTTTAATGCAATTTCTGGTTCAGTTAGTTTAACTAGGGCATTAAGTTTGGGATTAACCTGTTCGATGCGGTCTAAATAAGCTTGAATAACCTCAACGCACGAAACTTTTTTCTTTTTAATTAGCTGGGCTAATTGTCTTGCTGATAAAAAATAAAGATCTGAGCTCATAGAATGATTACTATTAATTATTCTGCTTACCATTCGTAAAAAAGATTATTAATTACGAAAAATAAATTCTATCAATGCTTAAGGATTTATGCATTGGTCAAGAAAATATCGTTGAAATCTAAAATGGACATTATTTCTACTTTATAATACCACAGGCTATACGCGCACCACCTCCGCCTAACTTAGCAGGAACATCAGAATAATTATCGCTCCCTGCATGTATTATTAAAGAGTGATTTTTAAGTTCATTTAAGCGCAATCTAGGGGCTAAAATAGGTAATGTGGCGTTGCCATTATTAGCAACTTCTAAAACAGGCAGATCTCCTAAATGTCCTTTTCCATAAGGGCCTAAATGTTGGCTAGAATGAGAAGGATCAAAGTGATCACCTGCAGCCATTCCATTATCCAAACAAGAAGGATTTTGGTGGATATGAAAACCATGCAAACCAGGAGGAAGATTATGTAAATTGGGTGTCAATAAAACACCATAGGGCTTTTGCGTGGCTATTATCACTCCAATCGGCTGTCCTATTCCCTGTTGAGAAGTAAGGAACATCGGTATGGAGATATCAGCAAGGGCTATATTACAGATGAGTAAGCATATGCTGGCAACCCACAACTTAAGCAAGTTAAACATAAATATCTCCCTATTACATTTCGCCAAGTATAGCATAGCTTTATAAGAATATTATTTGGTGTGCTTAAACATTTCTGTAGTAACCAATTCTATATACAATGTTTGTTTTTAATTTATAAAAATTTTATTAATTTATATCAGAGGTTGCACAAATTCATTTTATAAATAAAAAAATTACATTATATTTATATTTTAGATTATGTAGATTATATTTTTTTGTCTTTAGCATTTTATGGTGCAGTTAGAAAATTTTTTCTAATAAGGAATAATAAAAAAATCAATATATTACAGATTCATTTACATTCTTTGAAGTAGATATTTTTTCATAATGATAATAGTCATAGTGTTACTTATCCGGTATTATGGTTTTACATTTACATAATTATTATTATGTAAGATTAATTTAAAATGCATTGGATTTAAGTAATGATAATTTAAAATTGCTATGCGTATTACTCTAAAACAACTCGAAGTTTTTGTTGCAATTGCTAAGACCGGAAACGTTAGTCACGCTGCAAAAAGAATGTATCTTTCGCAATCAGCGTGTAGCATGGCACTTGCCACATTAGAGGAGCAATTAGAAGGCTCTGTATTTGATCGACATGGAAAACAATTATTTTTGAATGAACGTGGTAGGGTGTTGTTACCCAAAGCGGGTAGTGTCATATCTCAAATATCAGAACTAAAAGATATGATGATGGAAAATAAAAAAGATAATTTATCCGGTCAGTTAATCATAGGTGCTAGTAAGACTATCGGTAATTATCTATTACCAAAAGTTATCTCTGAACTTGCTTATACGCACAAAAATATTCAGATCAACCTTAAAATAGCTACTACTAAGGTAATATTATCTAGATTACTCACATTTAATATTGATGTAGCTTTAATTGAGGCTAATTGTTTTTCTGATAAAGTTCATACCTATCCTTGGAAAAAAGATGAGTTAGTGATAATTGCTGCTCCAAAATATCCTTTAAGTAAAAAAAAGAAATTGACATTATCAGATATCGCTAATGCACGCTGGTTACTACGAAAGCAGAGTTCGAGTATACGCGAAAAATTAGAAGAGAAAATTGGCGGAAAAATTCGTCCTTTTTTAGAATTGGATGATACAGATGCGCTTAAGCAAGCTACGCAAGCAGGTTTGGGGATAAGCTGCTTATCTAGATTTGTTGTAGAAGATTCTTTAAAAAATAATACCTTAGTAGAACTAAAAACTCCATTTTTAACGTTAAGTCGAGAGTTCTATATTTTAATTCACAAGGAAAAATATCAATCTACGGTAATATCCGAATTTTTAAAAAAAGCAAATACATGATGTCATTTGGTTAGTTTATTCGCTATTAATAAAAAATTTCATCAAAATGCTTGTTCGCATCTTGATATGCAATGAGTATAATCTAAAATTACATTATGTTGATTAGATGTAAATATTTTCTATGCAATCCATATTGATTTTAGGGGCTACTTCTTCTATAGCAAGGGCTTGTAGCGAAATTTTGGCTTCGAGACGTTGCAAACTTTTTCTCGCAAGTCGGGATATCTCAGAGTTAGAACGTATAGCAAGCGATCTTAGGATCCGATTCAACGTTGATGTTGATTATGCTTTTTTTGATATTACCCAAATTGATGCGCATTCGGCTTTTTTTGAAATGCTTATTGATAAAATGGGTGCTATTGATGGTCTCATAATGGCGATAGGTTTAATTGATAAATTAGATTATCGAAAAGTGATTGCAGCAAATTTTACGGGTCCTATTTCTTTTCTTGAACATTATGTTAAGTATTTAGCTATTCAAAAAAAAGGCTTTATTATTGGATTAAGTTCTGTTGCAGGAGATAGAGGACGGAAACCCAATTATGTTTATGGTGCTAGCAAAGCAGGATTGACTACTTATTTACAAGGGTTACGTAATTATTTGTATCCTTTTAAAATACAAATATTAACAATCAAGTTAGGTTTAATTGATACGAAAATGGTTTTTGGAGGAAAGTACCCAATCTATTTAGCGGCCAACCCAACAAAAACAGCAAAAAAAATTATCCAGGCGTTAGATAAGGGGAAAGAGAACGTATACATTCCCGGAATTTGGCGGCTTATAATGTTAATTATCCGGATTATACCAGAAAAAATTTTTAAACGTCTAAGCCTTTAGCGAGCTGAATTTAATCTTTAACAATCACTTTTGCCTCCCAAAAAATAATATGTCCAGGGTTAATGATTTGATTTAAATGCTCAAGTGTTTTTTCTACTTTAGCTTTATCAGCATCGAAAAATTCGATGCAAATGGGGAGATTCAATGAAAGATCGAGCAAAGAGCTAGTCAAGTTTCCTGATTTTCCTATCCCTTCAATGGCACGATATACACTTACTCCAGAAATTTTATCATTTTTTAAAAAATCAATTATTTTATTAAGTAGATGTGAAGCTTCAGTTATATAAATTCTAACGACGACTATATCTAGTGTTTTCATAGATTTCTTCCCAAAATTACACCCGTCCACGCTGCCATGAGACATAAAATAGTACTAAGCAAAATATTTACAATTGCAGGAAACCAATTAGCATTTTCCATTAAATTGATGGTTTCGATTGAGAAAGAAGAAAAAGTGGTATACCCACCTAGAAAACCAATTAACAATAATGCTCTAAGTTGAGGAGCAATACTTTGAAATCTTTCTAAAATAATAACAAATAAAAAACCCATTAAAAAAGATCCACTTACATTAACCACTAAAGTGCCATAGGGAAAATTTTTGTTAAATAAATTATAAATGCCCGTGGAAACTCCGTAGCGTAAAACTCCACCAAGTCCTGCACCTATAAAAATTAAAGAAATTGTGTTCAATTTAAATCCATTAAAGTTTTAAGATTATTTGTTGTTAAAGCTTAAATACCGATTAATTGATCAATTTGTTCAGACACGTTTTGATAATCGAGCATTTGATCAAAATTCAAATATCGATATAAGTTTTCACTCATAGCGTCAATAAATTTCATTTTTTCTCTATATTCATCTAAATTAGGTATATAACCTAAAATGGCGGTTATAGCAGATAATTCAGCTGAAGCTAAATAGACATTAGCGTCTTTTCCCATACGATTAGGAAAATTTCGAGTTGAGGTGGAAACTACGCTTGCACCATCACGTACTCTTGCTTGATTTCCCATACACAAAGAACAGCCGGGCATTTCGGTCCGTGCGCCTACAATGCCATAGATTGCGTAATAACCTTCTTGCATTAACTGATGTGCATCCATCTTGGTTGGAGGTGCTATCCATAATACAGTAGGTAATCGGTTGTTAAAGTTCTTTAATAAACTACCCGCTGCACGATAATGACCAATATTCGTCATGCATGAACCTATGAATACTTCGTCAATCTTAGTTTGTGCTACAGCAGATAAAGGTTTGATATCATCTGGATCATTGGGACAGGCTAATAAAGGTTCTTTGATCTGATTAAGATCAATTTCAATGATTTCTGCATAGTCTGCATCTGCATCAGGCTCTAGTAAAACAGGGTCTGCTAACCAAGTTTCCATTGATTTAATTCGGCGCTGTAAACTCCCAATATCTTGGTAACCATTTCTTCTCATCCAATTTAGTAGGGAAATATTAGAATTTAAATATTCTATAATAGGTTGTTTATCTAAGCGAATAGTGCAACCATTTGCTGAACGTTCAGCAGATGCATCAGCAAATTCAAAAGCTTGCTCAATTTTAAGATTCGGTAAACCTTCAATTTCTAATACGCGACCTGAAAAGACATTTTTTTTATTTTTGCTATCGAGCGTGAGTAAACCCCGTTGCAAGGCGACATAGGGTATCGCGTTGACTAGATCACGTAATGTGATGGTGGGTTGTATTTTGCCAGTAAACCTAACTAATACTGATTCTGGCATGGTTAATGGCATCACACCCATAGCTGCTGCAAAAGCAACAACACCCGAACCGCCAGGGAAACTAATACCTATAGGAAATCGCGTGTGGGAATCGCCACCGGTACCCACTGTATCAGGTAACAGCATTCGGTTAAGCCAAGAATGGATAATTCCATCGCCGGGTCTTAATACAACCCCACCACGCGAAGAGAAAAAATCTGGCAAGCTGTGTTGTGTTTCTATATCAACGGGTTTTGGATAGGCTGCAGTGTGGCAAAAACTTTGCATGACAAGATCTGCTGAAAACCCAAGACATGCAAGCTCTTTTAGCTCATCTCTGGTCATAGGCCCCGTTGTGTCTTGTGAGCCAACGGTTGTCATTTTTGGTTCACAGTATGTCCCAGGGCTAATACCGGGGACTCCACAGGCTTTGCCTACCATTTTTTGAGCTAAGGTAAATCCTTTTCCATTTTCGGGGATAATTTCTGGGCGGTTAAATTCTTTGGAGAATGGATAAGACAATGCGGCTCTTACATTATCGGTCAATGATCTACCAATAATTAGGGGAATTCTACCACCAGCACGTGCGGCATCCATGAGTGTGAAGTTCGGTGTAAAATGAGCAATTTCTTGTCCTTGTTCATTCTCAATTCGTCCCTCATAGGGATAAATTTGAATAATATCACCCATATGAAGTTGACTTACATCAACTTCGATAGGAAAAGCACCAGAGTCTTCAGCAGTTGTTCGAAATATTGGAGCAATTTTGCCACCTAAAATAACTCCACCACGGTTCTTATTAGGAACAAAGGGTATCTCTTTGCCGATATGCCATAACAACGAATTAATAGCTGATTTTCGCGATGAACCAGTACCCACAACATCGCCAGCAAACGCGATAGGATGACCTTTAGCTTTAAGCTGCTTAATAACTTGTAATGCATCTGACATACGATTATGCAACATAACTAAGCTATGCAAAGGGATGTCAGGACGACTCCAGGCTTCAGTCGCAGGAGAAAGGTCATCGGTATTAATTTCTCCAGATACTTTAAAAACTGACAAGGTGAGCTTATCAGGAAGTTTAGTCTTAGACAGAAACCACTCTGCATTTGCCCAAGCTTCTACAACTTGATGAGCATAAAGATTCCCTTTTTTGGCTTTGGCTATGACATCATGGTAAGCATCAAACATTAATAGAGTGTGTGAAAGTTGTGTTGCTGCTACTGCAGCTATGTCCTGTTGCCCGTCAAGTAATTCGATAAGAATAGGAACATTATAACCACCCAACATACTACCAAGAAGCTCAACGGCGAATTTAGGCGATATAAATGGGGAATTTACTTCGTTTTTTGCTAAAGCTGCAAGAAAACCAGCTTTAACATAAGCTGCTGGATCGACTCCGGGCGCTACATGTTCAGCTAATAATTTGACTAAAAAAGAGGCTTCATGAGAAAAGGCGGGATTTTTAATTAATTCTATACATGCAGTAACCTGTGTTGCATCAAGAGGAAGAGGGGGAATATCATGAACTGCCCGTTGCTGAATGTGTTGTCGATAATTAACTAAAAAATTGGATGGTGATGCAGACACAACGACCCCGCTTATTGTTTAATAATAAGATTATTATACGCTTTTAAATTATCAGAAGTAAGTAAATTGTCTCTAAATTCTCTCAGAAAATATGAAAAATTGCATTTTTAGCAGAATTTTGCACTGTATAGAAAAGATAAGAAATACAGAATGTCGCGCTGGAAGAAAACCTGGTTCAGTCGAATTAATTGCTATTAGCAAAGCTCAAAATGTAGAGGCTATAAGGTCAGCAATTGATGCTGGACAGTTTATCTTTGGTGAAAACTATGTTCAGGAAGCGGATGAAAAAATTCAAAATCTTCAGAATTTAGGGCTAGAATGGCATTTTGTAGGAAGAATCCAAACGAATAAAACAAAATTTATTGCCAATAATTTTTCTTGGGTACACAGTCTTGGGGATTTCAAATTAGCTGTAAAATTGAATGAATATCGAAAAGAAGCAAATTTAACGCCCATTAATGTTTGTATCCAAGTTAATCTGAAGAAAGAGACAAGCAAAGCTGGGATATATTTAGAACATATTGTCCCCTTCGCAACTTCAATTGATAAGCTTTCCCATCTAAATTTAAGGGGGTTAATGGCAATCCCCAAACCCGAAAAAGATTTCGCTTGCCAACGTAAGAACTTTAAAGCGTTACGTTTAAGCTTAGAGAAACTAAATAAATTAGGCTTAAGATTAGATACTTTATCGATGGGCACATCTCAGGATTTTGAGGCCGCTATTGCTGAAGGTGCGACATTGGTTCGATTAGGTACCGCAATTTTTGGAAAAAGACAATAATAAAATTTTTATGAAAAGTAATTTTTTATATATTCATCTAAACGAGATAGGTTGATACGTTTTTGTTGCATAGTATCGCGATCACGTAGGGTGACGGTATCATGATTTTCAGTATTTTCACTTTTAGCTATGGTATCAAAATCAACAGTAATACAAAGTGGTGTGCCAATTTCATCATGACGCCGATAACTTTTTCCAATATTTCCGGTATCCTCAAAGGCAATTCTGCCTATTCCTAAAGCTAATATTGCATTCTTCAAATTTTTTGCTTTTTCTACCAGCAAACTATCGTTGCGCTTTAAAGGGATGATAGCTACTTTGACGGGTGCTAAATGTGGTTTTATTTTCAACACTAAACGTTTTTTATCATCTTTTAGAGTTTCTTCTTCGTACGCTTCAGTGAGTATGGCAAGTACACCTCTATCCAAACCTGCTGAAGGTTCTATCACATAGGGAATAAAATGCGAACCAGGAGGGTCTTGAACGGTTAATTTAGCAATGCTTTCCTTATTAACAGATACTTTAGCAGTGATATTTAATTTATTTTGATCTTGCGTATGTGAACCTAAATCATAATCAGTACGATTAGCAATTCCTTCTAGTTCTTCAAAGCCATGAGGGAATTTATAGAGTATATCGACGGTTGCTTTTGCATAGTGAGCCAGTTCGGATGAGCTTTGCGTTAATAATTTTAATCTTTCGGTATTTAACCCTTGATTCTTCCACCATGCTAAACGAGATTCAACCCAATATTCATGCCATTTTTCATCTTCACCCGGTTTAACAAAAAATTCAATTTCGAGTTGTTCAAATTCTCTGACTCTAAAAATAAAATTACGTGGCGTTATTTCGTTTCTAAAAGCTTTCCCAATTTGTGCTATGCCAAAAGGAAGTTTAGGAGACATAGAGTCCATAACATTTTTAAAATTAGTAAATATTCCTTGTGCGGTTTCGGGACGTAGATAGGCAAAAGCATCAGGGTCTTCTACTGGTCCCATGGTGGTTTTAAACATCATATTGAAGGCTCTTGGCTCAGTAAGATTGGTAGAGCCACATGCTTCACATTTACCATCTATAAGATGATCCAAACGCCAACGTTTTTTACATTGTTTACAATCGACAAGTAAATCAGCAAAGGTGCTTTCGTGACCGGAATAATAAAAAATTTTTCGATGTGTCAAAATGGCAGAATCTAATCCATAGATATCATCACGCTCGTAAACATTAGATTTCCACCAGGCGGCTTTTAAATTATTTTTTAATTCTACACCTAATGGGCCATAATCATAGACGCCTTGTAGGCCTCCATAAATTTCAGCACTAGGGAAGATGAATCCTCGGCGTTTACATAAAGATACAATTTCTTCTAGATTTTCTGCTGCCATGCTAATTTCCAAAGCTTGAGTTTAGAATAAGTTTTCATAAATACTATGAGTATACAACAGGTTTTCATAAATTTTTAGAGTAAGCAACATGAACTTAAACAGGATCAAAAAAGCTTATTTAAACATCCCGTCCGGAACGTTTACGTTCATGTTCTTTCAAAAACTTTTTACGTAAGCGTAAATAATGCGGTGTGACTTCTAATAATTCATCATCTGCGATAAATTCTAACGCTTGTTCTAAGGAAAATGTTATGGGGGGAGTCAAAATGATGTTTTCATCTGAACCTGAAGCTCGAACATTCGTGAGCTGCTTCCCTTTTACGACATTAACAACTAAGTCGTTATCGCGCGAATGAATACCTACGATCATCCCTTCATAGACATCAGTTTGCGGGCCTATTAATAGTTTTCCACGCTCTTGTAAATTAAATAGGGAAAATCCAGTTGCTTTACCGACTTGATTGGAGATCATGACACCATTTGCTCGATTAGCTATTGTCCCTTTTTTCACAGGACCGTAATGATCGAATACATGGTGCATCAATCCCAAGCCAGAAGTCGCAGTTAAAAATTCTGTACGAAAACCAATTAAAGCGCGCGTGGGGATTTTATAATCTAGCCGGACGCGTCCTTTACCATCAGATACCATATCTATTAGATCGCCACGTCGACTACCTAATTTTTCCATGATGTTACCTTGATGTTGTTCTTCCAGATCTACGGTTAAGTTTTCGTAGGGTTCTTTCAGCTCACCATCAATTTCCTTTAGAATAACTTCAGGACGAGATACACCCAATTCATACCCTTCACGACGCATAGTTTCGATTAATATCGATAAATGCAATTCTCCTCTTCCAGAGACGCGGAATCGATTGGGATCTTCTGTATCTGCAACTTTAAGCGCAACATTATGTAGTAGTTCCCTGTCGAGACGCTCTCTAATTTGGCGACTGGTAACAAATTTTCCATCTTTACCTGCAAAAGGCGAGTTATTAACCTGGAAGGTCATGCTCATCGTAGGCTCATCAACTATCAAAGCGGGTAAAGCTTCCACTAAGTTAGGATCACACAACGTGTCAGAGATATTTAGCTTATCAATACCTGTTACGGCTATGATATCACCCGCTTCTGCTTGATCAATTTCTATACGTTCTAAGCCGCGATAACCTAAAATTTGTAATATACGAGCAGGCCGAGTTTTTCCTTCTCTGTCAATTAATACAACTGGCATATTAGATTTAGCGCATCCTCTCTGAACCCGACCAATACCAATAGTGCCTACATAACTGGAATAATCCAAGGTGGTAATTTGCATTTGAAAGGGGCCTTGAGGGTCGACTGCGGGGGGGGCAACTTTATTAATGATAGTTTCAAATAAAGGAGTCAGATCAGAGCTTGGTTTTTTAATGTCTAATGTTGCATAACCTTGTAAAGCAGAAGCATAGATAATAGGGAAATCTAATTGTTCTTCGGTTGCGCCTAAACGATCGAATAAATCAAAAACTTGATTAATAACCCAATCAGGACGGGCGCTGGGCCTATCAATTTTATTAACGACGACAATAGGCTTTAGACCTTTAGCAAAGGCTTTTTGCGTAACAAAACGTGTTTGTGGCATAGGGCCATCTACAGCGTCTACTAACAGTAAGACAGAATCTACCATAGCCAAGATACGCTCCACTTCTCCGCCAAAGTCAGCATGTCCAGGGGTGTCGACAATATTAATACGATAACCATGCCACTCGATGGAAGTATTTTTCGCGAGGATAGTGATGCCACGCTCACGTTCCAGGTCATTACTATCCATAATACGCTCCACTGGAGCAGCCCTGCTCGAGAGAGTGCCGGATTGTTGTAATAATTTATCAACAAGTGTGGTTTTCCCATGGTCAACATGGGCAATTATGGCGATATTACGTATATTTTGGATCATGATAGTTTAAGAAATTAGGTATTAGGAATGTTCAAAAAGAGTGCATGATAACGCAAAGTAAGGCATTTCGGCTAGCGTGTTCTACACTCATAGAAAGGCAATTAATATTGAGAGGTTTTATCATGGGTGTGCTTTTATTGCAACCAACTACTACAGCTCAATGGCAGTCTTTGGTTAAGGATGCAAAATCTAGCAGCAATCTCAGATTGAACAATGAATTGGAAAGTTACTTGGTTTTTTTATTAGGGTACTATAATCATCGACCTGATATCGCCAATTCAGTTTTAGCGAAAGAATTTCTAGCTAGCATGACTGAAAGATGCTCTAGGCAACGAGAGTGTTTACGCGAGGTAGGAGATAAATGTTTATTGTTTGCCGGATTTTTTCCTGAACAGGCTGAAAAGAGACATGTAAAAATAAAGTATTTTATTGAGCTAGGTCAATCAGCCTATATTCAGGTAGCAAGCTTGTCAAAAGCAGGTTCCGCTTCTTTATATAGTGCCTTAAGTTATGATTTTATTAGCTTGATGGAAATCTTACATGCAATTCGGGGTTTAAGTGATCCAGCTAATGTGTTAACCCCCTTACAAGCCTTGGAGTTATGGACCGATGTTAAAAGTCCGCACGCTTTAAGAGTGTTGTGTAGGTATACATCCACTTCTACTTTTACAGGATCACAACTTAAGCATTAGTTTCTATAATTCACACATTATTTTCTACTACTTTGATTCAGTTAAAATATTGGATTGAAGAAATTAAAAGCTTAGCTACATTTAGCTTTTTATTTAATCATTTGATTAATTTAAATCATACACATTTGAAAATTATTGAATTTATGAGTTATTAAAATGAGTCATTTTCTTGCTCAAAATCAGCTAGGTAGTTAAGATAGAACAACTAGAATAATGATAATCCTTATGCCAGATTCTCCATCGAGCATTAAAATGAATGAAACCTTGACTACAGATTTTGGTTATCAAAGTATTCCCGTGAGTGAAAAAAATAACCGAGTGGCTGAAGTTTTTCAGTCAGTAGCAGGCAAATATGATCTTATGAATGATCTGATGTCTTTTGGGTTGCATCGTCTATGGAAAAAATTTACGGTGGAATTATCTCAACTTCGTAAAGGAGATAGTGTACTTGATGTGGCAGGAGGTACTGGTGATTTGGTAAAAGCATTTGCTAAACAAATAGGACCGCAGGGTAATGCAATTTTGTTAGATATTAATGCTGCTATGCTAAATATAGGACGAGATCGGCTACTGGATTCAGGATTTTCGGAAATAAGCTCCATCCAAGCCAATGCAGAGTATTTACCTTTTGCGGAGGCCAGTTTTGATTGTCTGAGTATAGCTTTTGGATTACGGAATGTAACGAATAAGCAAACTGCACTAAAATCTATGTATCAGGTTTTGAAACCAGGTGGTCGTTTACTTGTTTTAGAGTTTTCTAAACCTATATTAGGGTTTTTACAGAACTTATATAATCGTTATTCCTTCGATTTCTTACCTAAATTAGGGGAATGGATTGCTAATGATGAAGCAAGTTATCGTTATTTAGTTGAATCCATACGCCGACATCCCGATCAAAAAACACTTCAGACACTCATCTTAGACACTGGATTTGATGAATGTGAATACTATAATCTTAGCGGTGGAATAGTCGCGTTACATAGAGCGTGGAAATTTTGATTAGCTCCAATATAATATTATCTGTTCAAGAAGCGATACTTAATCGTTATCTAAACCTCGACCCAGAATCTAAAAAACATTTGCGTCAATTATCTGGGAAGGTAGTAAAGATAGAATGGGGCTCACTTATCTATTATTGGCTTTTTAAATCCGATTCAATTTATTTAAGTAAAGATTATAACGGACCTGCTGATTTAATATTACGCGGTTCAACTTTTGATTTTTTACGCATGGCATTTATAAAGAAAGATAAAGCATTTACAGATATTCCTCTACAGGTTATGGGTGACATGGAGTTTGGAAAACAATTTAGAGATTTTTTTTCAACTCTTGAGATAGATTACGAAGAACAATTATCAAAAAAAATAGGTGATGTTATAGCATACCCCTTGATACAAGCACTTAAAACAATAAGTCTTTGGGCTAGACAAAATATAGAAAATCTTGGGCAAAATGTAACAAATTATGTCCAAACAGAAATGAATTGGTTGGTCCCAGACGAAGAATTACAGTTTTTTTTTTCCGATGTTGATGATCTGCGCGACGATTGTGCTCGATTAGAAGCTCGGATAAATTCCTTGCAAAAAGGATTGAATGGATGAAAGCTATTTCTCATCTAATGCGTTTAATGCAGATCAGTTTTATTCTTTTTCGTTATAATCTAGATGAATTAATGTTTTCTCTAGATCTATTCAGGCCTTTACGTTTTTTTGGATATTTAAATCCTTATCGAAGACTTAATAAAAAGATGTCTAGAGGAGAAAGAATTCGTCTTGCACTAGAAGACTTGGGTCCAATATTTGTTAAGTTTGGTCAAACTTTATCAACACGTCGTGATTTTATTCCAATTGATATTGCTGACGAATTAGCAAAGCTACAAGATCGTGTGCCTCCTTTTCCAGGAGAAGAAGCAAAATCTATTGTTGAAGCTTGTATTAGAAAATCCATTCCAGAAGCATTTTCTCAATTTGATATTAATCCTTTAGCGTCGGCCTCTATTGCGCAGGTTCATACCGCTAAGTTGTTGACTACGGGCCAAGAAGTTGTGGTTAAAGTGTTAAGGCCGGGAATTTATAAAAAAATAAATCGAGATATTGATTTATTGTATGCTTTAGCGAATTTGGCTTTACGTTATTGGCGATCTGCCAAACAACTTAGACCTCGTGAAATTGTAGCAGAATTCGAAGCTTGTTTAAAAGACGAATTAGATTTATTACGTGAAGGTGCTAATGCCTCACAATTACGACGTAACTTTTTTGATTCTGATTTGCTTTACATTCCAGAGGTATTTTGGCCGTACACCTCTCATAAAGTCCTAGTCATGGAACGTATTTATGGTATTTCAATTTCTGATATTTCTACTTTAAAAAAACAAGGAATTAATTTAAAGAAATTAGCGGAACGAGGAGTTGAAATTTTTTTTACGCAAGTGTTTCGTGATTGTTTTTTTCATGCTGATATGCACCCAGGTAATATTTTTGTTTCACCTAAAAATAAAGAAAATCCTCAGTATTTGGGTGTTGATTTTGGAATTATGGGAAGTTTAAGTCCAGATGACCAACGTTATCTCGCCGAAAATTTGTTAGCATTTTTCAATAGAGACTACCGTCGTGTGGCCCAATTGCATGTTGAATCGGGTTGGGTTGCAGAAAATACTAGGATAAATGAATTTGAGGCAGCAATACGCACAGTATGCGAACCAATTTTTGAAAGACCTTTAAAAGAAATTTCTTTTGGACAATTACTTTTAAGATTATTTCAGACTGCTAGAAGATTTAATATGGAGGTGCAGCCGCAATTGGTACTATTGCAAAAAACCTTGTTTAATGTTGAAGGTTTAGGGCGGCAATTGTATCCAGATTTGGATTTATGGAACACAGCCAAACCTTTTTTAGAACATTGGTTACGCAAACAAGTCGGACCACGGGCCTTTATACGAAAAATTCGAGAATATGCCCCCTATTGGGCAGAAAAGGTTCCTGAAATTCCAGATTTAATATATCAGGTAATGCTTGAGTTACGTCATTTAAAAAAGAAACCAAAATGTCTTTATTGCGCAGTAGAAAAAGAAAAAAAACAAACACGTAAAAAATCCTTCTGGTTTATAGGTTTAGGTATAGCTACTGCCTGTATAGTTTGGGTTTTGTTAGATTTAAGTGTTAAGGATATAACACATTTAACATCTAGGAATTTATGGATTTTAGGCTTAGGAGGTTTGGGGTTATTTTTAGGCGCGATGATTAATTTACGAAAATTAAATTAATTTTACTTTAAACACGGAGTGTTTATGGGATTTTATGGATTAAATCTAATATCGTTCCTTATTATTTTTCTGATTGCTTTGTTATTATTTGGTCCTAGATATTTACATATAATTTTAAAAGATTTGACAATTTCAGGGCGAAACTATATTAAGATTTTATTAAAATTAAATAATGCAAAATCAAATGATAATAAATCCGAATCCGAAACAGATATTACTAGTGGATGATGATGAACTATGCTTGAAAGTATTAACTCAATACTTAGATGAAGCTCAATATACCTACATAGCTTGTAAAGATGGCCAACTTGCTTGGAATTATTTACAACAAGATCCAGACAAATTTTTTGTAGTTTTAAGTGATAGAATTATGCCCAATCTCCATGGTTTGCAATTATTAGAAAAAATGCAAAAGAGAAAATTAAATATTCCATTAGTATTATTTTCTGGTGAAGCAAACAAAGAAGAAAGATGTGAAGCAATCAAGCTTGGAGCATATGATTTTTTTTATAAACCTATATCTAAAGAATTACTTTTTGCAGTGTTGAAAAAAATAAAAAAACAATTAGTATAATTAATAATAAGTAGTTATAAGGAGAGAAAAAAATGCTTAAATCTAATCTCAATTGGGAAAATAATTGCTTATTTACTTTAGCAAATATAGGAGATGTCAATTTATTTAAGTATTGGCTAGATAAACAAAAATTAAATATTGATGCTCAAGATGAAGAGGGTGATACTCCCTTACATTATGCAGTAAGAGGAGGACATATTGATCTTGTTATGTATTTGTTAGAGAAAGGTGCGATCATCAGCTGGAATGAGAATCGGCAGTCTCCTTTACAACTAGCATATAAATTAAATCAACCTAAGATAAGTTATGAAATTACTCAATCCATCATTAAAGGGAAAAATGCAATTGATGAAAGTCAAAAATTAGATTTTTTTATTAATAATTTTATAAAATTTTTAATAAAAAACTATCTTAATAGAAGTATATTTATTCGTTTTTCGGCTAAGCATAATGAAAGAGCCAAGGCTTTAATCGTTGCGGCACGGCTCTGTAGCTCGGTTAACGAGTTTAAGGATTTATTGAATAATCAACTCAATCTATTTAAAAATACTCCCACACCTCCTTTATCTAATGAAATAATTGATAAGCGATGGTCTGAAGTGATTAAAAATAAGCCATTAAATGTTAATAAGTCACAATTTTACAATACCTTAAATACTTTTGTTACGAAAAGACTTGATAATAATATAAGTAATAAAAGCTTTAGGAACATTCGTCAACGCTAAATTTATTAGAAAGATTAGTATCCTTTAGTTGCGCAGTGTTTTCCTACATAAAGCTTGCAATTTTTTTTCACATCCCTAAACTAAGTCCTTAATTTAAGAGCTGTGCTATGAAAATTGTTTTAGCTAATCCCCGAGGTTTTTGTGCCGGCGTTGATCGTGCCATAGAAATTGTTAAAAGAGCATTAGAGCTATTTGGTGTGCCCATCTATGTCCGCCATGAAGTAGTTCATAATCGAATTGTGGTTGCCGATTTAGAACAAAAAGGTGTAATTTTTGTTGAACATATCGATGAAATACCACAAGGTGCCACTGCTATTTTTAGTGCCCATGGTGTTTCTCAAGCCGTTCGTGAATCCGCCAAACGACGTAATTTAAAAGTTTTTGATGCAACTTGTCCTTTAGTAACTAAGGTGCATATGGAGGTGGCACGTTATAATCGTTTAGGTCAAGAGTGCATCTTGATTGGCCATGCGGATCATCCAGAGGTAGAGGGAAGCTTAGGACATTATGATAATCCAGCCGGAGGGATTTATTTAGTAGAAAATACTCAAGATGTTGCTACGTTAAAAGTTAAAAATCCTTGCTCCTTAAGCTACGTTACACAAACGACTTTATCACTGGATGATACTAAAACTATTATACAGGCTTTAAAGCAGCGTTTTCCTGAAATTGCCACACCTAAAAAAGAAGATATTTGCTATGCAACGCAAAATCGTCAACTTGCGGTTAAAGAATTAGCAAAAAAATGTGATATGGTATTGGTTTTAGGGTCTATTAATAGTTCCAACTCTAATAGATTGAAAGAATTGGCCGAACGTTTAGGTAAACCTGCGTATTTAATTGATACGGCTAAAGATATCCAATCAACCTGGATAATTGGAAAAGAATCTATTGGTATTACTGCAGGGGCGTCTGCACCTGAATTTTTAGTCCAAGAAGTTATAAAATATCTAAAAACATTTCCTAATTGGCAAGAATGTTTGGTTTCCGAATTAATAGGTATAGATGAAAACGTTGCTTTCGCTCTACCACGTGAATTACGCACGCCATTAGAAATCACTACTGAAACAACAATTTTATATTAGAAATTATATAAAGAATTTTTTGTTTTATCGATCAGGAGCTTATTTTTCATTTCCCCATAGATATCTAAATAAGCTTCCCCCCATTATTCCACCGATTAAAGGAGCCAGCCAAAATAACCAAAGCTGATGGATAGCCCACCCTCCTACAAATAATGCTGGGCCTGTGCTTCTGGCAGGATTAACAGAAGTATTTGTAACTGGAATGCTAATTAGATGGATTAAGGTCAAGGCTAAGCCAATGGCTAGGGGAGCAAAATGACTAGGTAATTGCGGGTTAGTCACACCTGTGATAACGATTAAAAATAAAAAACTCATGGTTATTTCGCATATGAAACAAGCCAATAATGAGTAATGACCTGGTGAATGAAGCCCATAACCATTGCTGGCAAAGCCATTTTGTAGATCAAACCCCTGATGTCCACTTGCAATCAGATATAAAACAGTTGCGGCTAGTATGCCTCCTATTACCTGAGCAATAATATAACTAGGGACTTCTTTAAGGCTAAATCTACCCGCAGCCCAAAGACCTATGGAAACGGCAGGGTTTAAATGACAACCAGAGATTGGAGCAAATACGCAACACATGGTTAGCAAGCTCAAACCAAAAGCAAAAGCTACACCCAAAAAACCTATACCTACTAGAGGAAATTTAGCGGCTAATACAGCACTACCGCATCCGCCTAATACTAGCCAAAAAGTACCTAAAAATTCTGCTAATAGTTTCCTTAGCATATTAAATCTCCTTGAAAATCAGATGGAAGTATAGCAGTAGAAAATATTTTTCAATATAGCGGATATACAAGGTAATATAAAACCTTAAAAACTTAATTTTCATTACCAGCACTGCTTCGAACCGATGCCGGCATTAGTTTTTTCTCCTAATTGATTAAGCATAAATAGATAACATTCAGAATCGGAAAATTTAGCTTTGGCGGATAATTGATAACTGCTGGTAGTGCTTTTAAGGACCAATTGATAAAAGTTTTTTTCAGTAACATCGTTTAGATGTAACTTGTTAAAGTTCGCGTCTTTGTAACTATTATTATTTCCAAGATAATAAATTTCCATCTGTTGGGCAAGATTTATTAAAGCAATTTTCGCTTCAGTACGGTGAGTTTTCTTCAGAGCGTGAATGTAAATAGGATAAGAGATTGTAGCTAAAATACCGACTATAAATAAAACGATAAGCAGTTCGAATAAGCTAAATCCACATTCAGTATTTTCCATGATAAATTCCATCTTATGCTTTATTTTTAAAATTAAAAATAAAGCATAAATAAGAGTTTATACAAGTTGTTTATAAATATTTTTATTTTTTAACGAAATCCATGAGGTAAAATACCCAAGTTTGTACTTATTTGTTGTGCGAACGCAGCACCCATTCGATCAGAAAGTTGTTGTAATAGGCCAGGTTTGACGGTGTAATCGACAATATTTTTATTTTTAATTAAGTCTTGAGATAAGCTATTTAAATCTCCAAAACCGTCTATAAGTCCTAAAGATAATGCTTGTTCTCCTGTCCATGCTAAACCAGAAAATAACTCGGGATTATCTTTTAGGCGATTTCCGCGCCCCTGTTTAACGGCACGAATGAATTGTTGATGAACATTTGCAAGCATGCGTTCGGCAATGAGCTTTTCATCTATTTTTTCAGGTGAAAAGGGATCTAAAAAGCCTTTATGGTCTCCAGCTGTTAATAGGCGACGTTGAACACCGACTTTCTTCATGGTATCAACGAAACCAAATCCATCCATTAAAACACCAATTGAACCGACTAAGCTGGCAGGATTAGCATAGATGTCGTCACTAGCTGAGGCTATATAATAAGCTGCAGATGCACAAAGATCATCACATACAGAATACAATTTAGTCTTAGGGTATTGATGGCGTAAATAGCGGATTTCATTGTAGATTTGCGCCGCTTGAACTGGACTGCCTCCAGGACTATTAATACGCAAAATCACTGTACGAGTATTTCTATCCTCAAAAGCATTTTGCAATCCTTCAATTACGTTATCAGAGCTTGCAGTTGAATTATCATCAATGACACCTCTAATATCAACAAGTCCGATATGAGCTTTTGTTTTTGAAGCAGTGGGTAGATTACTTGTTGTTGGCCATAAAGCTAACAGAAGACCTAAAAGAATTATAAAAAACAAGAATTTGAAAAAAATATTCCAGCGTCTTTTGCGACGTTGTTCTTTTAAGGTATCAAAAAGTAATTTTTCTATGGTTTTGCGTTGCCATGCTGGATCATCTAATAGTTCTTCTGTCATAGAACTCCCCATTTAAATTTTTGAAATAAGAGTATAAATGCGCATAGTTTAACTCTTTTTGACTAGCCAGGACATATTTCGGCTGAAAATTCAAAAATCTTACTTCTTACGCCCAATTACTACACAATAGCTAGGTAATTTTTACCGAGTTAAATTTATACTTAAATTGTCTAAAATATTGATTGCTATGCATTTTTTTAGCTAAATTGACTTGATTTTTTCTAATTAGACTAAACTATTTATAAGATATAAATCTTAATAAGTGGTAATTAGAGGGGAATATGAGTCTTAATAAATTAACCAGTCAGTTTCAAAACGCCTTAGCGGAATCTCAATCTCTCGCTATCGGGCAGGATAATGCTTTTATTGAACCCATCCATTTGATGTCTGCTTTGTTGCAACAAGAGAATGGTACGGTTAAACCTTTATTGAGTAAAGCTAATGTTAATTTAAATCAATTAACTAAAAACTTGGATGAGGCAATTGCGCGTCTACCTAAAGTTCAGACTGCAACTCCAGGAGAGATTTATCCTTCTAAAGAGCTCGTTCGCTTACTGAATGTATGCGATAAGCTTGCACAGCAACGAAATGATGAATATTTAGCAAGCGAATTATTTGTACTTGCAGCTATAGATGATAAAAATATTTTGGGTGAATTATTAAGAAAAGCGGGCGCTAGCAAAGCTTTGCTTGAACAAGCAATAAAAGATGTAAGAGGCGGAGAGGCAGTGAATGATTCTGAAGCAGAAGGTCGTCGCGGCGCTTTGGAAAAATACACTATTGATCTAACAGCGCAGGCATCCCAAGGAAAACTCGATCCAGTCATTGGACGTGATGATGTGATACGTCGAACTATTCAAGTGCTGCAAAGACGAACAAAAAATAATCCAGTCCTTATTGGTGAGCCTGGTGTTGGTAAAACTGCTGTAGTGGAAGGACTTGCGCAACGAATTATTAATCATGAAGTCCCAGAAGGATTAAGAAACAAACGTTTACTTGCTTTAGATATGGGCTCACTGATTGCTGGAGCTAAATATCGAGGAGAATTCGAAGAACGATTAAAAGCCGTTTTAAATGAACTGGCAAAACAAGAAGGACAAATTATTTTATTTATTGATGAGTTGCATACCATGGTGGGTGCGGGAAAAGCAGAAGGAGCTATGGATGCAGGAAATATGCTAAAACCTGCTTTAGCGAGAGGTCAATTGCATTGTATTGGTGCAACTACTTTAAATGAATATCGGAATTATATTGAAAAAGATGCTGCGTTAGAACGCCGTTTTCAAAAAATTTTAGTAGATGAACCTAGCGTTGAAGATACTATAGCCATTTTGCGCGGCTTAAAACAACGGTATGAGATTCACCATGGTGTTGAAATTATGGATTCAGCTATTGTTGCTGCAGCCACTTTATCTCATCGCTACATCTCTGATAGAAACTTGCCTGATAAAGCAATTGATCTTATTGATGAGGCGGCTAGTCGGATTAGAATCGAGATTGATTCTAAGCCAGAAAAATTGGATCGTTTAGATAGACGATTAATTCAGTTAAAAATTGAACGAGAAGCCTTAAAAAAAGAAACCGATGAGGCTTCCAAGATTAGATTGGAAAATTTAGAAAAAGAGATTACTGAGCTTTCAAAAAAATATGCTGATCTCAATGAGGTTTGGAAGGCTGAAAAGGCAACTTTGCAGGGGGAGCAAAAAATTAAAAGTGAGCTTGAAAAGGCACAATTTGAGTTAGAAAAAGCGCGTCGTTCTGGCGATCTAAATCAAATGTCTGAATTACAATACGGTCATATCCCCGCCTTAGAAAAAAAATTGGTCGCAGCTCAGAAGATGGCAAAAAAAGAGCCTCATTTAGTGCGCAATAAAGTGAGTGAAAAGGAAATTGCAGAAATTGTTTCACAATGGACCGGCATTCCAGTTGCTAAGATGCTAGAAGGTGAGCGAGAAAAATTATTACATATGGAAGATGCGTTACATCGACGTGTGATTGGTCAAGATGAAGCGATTGCTGTTGTGGCGAATGCTATTCGACGTTCACGTGCGGGATTGTCAGATCCTAAGCGCCCGATTGGGTCATTTATTTTTTCAGGGCCGACCGGTGTTGGTAAAACAGAAGTGTGCAAAGCATTAGCAAGCTTTTTATTTGATTCTGACGACGCTATGGTGCGTTTAGATATGTCAGAATTTATGGAGAAACATTCTGTGGCACGTCTAATTGGTGCTCCTCCAGGATATGTCGGTTATGAAGAAGGGGGTTATCTTACCGAAGCAGTTCGTCGGAAACCTTATTCTGTAGTCCTTTTAGACGAAATTGAAAAAGCACACGCAGATGTATTTAATATCCTATTGCAGGTATTAGATGATGGTCGATTAACAGATGGGCAAGGACGCACAGTGGACTTTCGTAACACTGTTATAGTGATGACATCAAATTTAGGTTCGCAAATTATCCAAGAGTTGACGTCGAAAAAAGATTATGCAGCTTTAAAAAGTACGCTTATGGATATTATTGCGCAACATTTTCGACCGGAATTTATTAATCGTGTTGATGAGGTAGTTGTATTTCATGCGTTGTCTGAAAAACAGATTCATAAAATTACTTTAATTCAATTGGAAAGCCTACGTGAACGTCTCGGTGATCGTGATTTACAACTAGAAGTTAGCGAAGCTGCGATTAATCATATTGCTAAAATGGGTTACGATCCTGTTTATGGTGCACGTCCTCTAAAACGTACTATTCAACAAGAATTGGAGAATCCGATTGCCAAAGATATGCTCGAAGAAAAATTCTTACCCGGAGATAAAATTTTTGTAGACTACATTAATGAAAAAATAAAATTAACGGCAAAAAAAACAAATCTTAAAACTAAAAAGTAATTATTCTTTATTTAATTTTTCGTTTAATCTTTGATTATTTGGCAGTGTAGTTAAATAAATAGGATATTTTATAATATCAAAATAGGGAGAATAATCAAAATCGCGGGGTGAATACAGTCTTGGATTGCTTTTGTAAAGTTTAGTGCTATTTTTTTCAGTTTTTAAAATAGGTAATATTGGAAAATTGACGGATTGAAAAGCCTCAGCTAATAAGGAAGAACAGCTTTCTTTGGTTCTCATCCCTGGCTTGTAATTAAATAATGTAGAGTGCCATCTACCGGGTAAAAGTGGCCAAGGCATTAAAAAACGCCCTAAATCAAAAATTAATCTAAAATCATACTCTATACCTAATTTTTTTATAGCGTAGTTAATGATTTTTTGTCCTTCTTGATAAGAAATATTTCTTGGACGACAAATGCGAGTATGCTCTTTTTCATATTTTTTTAATGGCGAGATTAAAGCCCCTTTTCCTAACAAACTTTCAAATACTAATTGTTCGTTTGGATCACCAGAGTAAAACTCGATATTCTTTTTTGCATATCTTTATCTTCAATGTCGTATAAACGACCAATATACAGTGCAGCATGTGACCAGGAGCTGTGGGTAATGACTTTAATTATTTGACTAATACGGTTGCGACCTTCTATTAATAAAACATCGCAAGGACGTAGTTCATAACGAAGTTTGCTAAAATCACTTAAGGGGACAGTTTGAGATGGTTCTACTTCCTTATTTAGCCATTTAAAAAAAAAGTTAAATAGTTTGTTTGTTAAATCCATTTGCATAAGGGTTTCCAAATACAATTTTTCTAAAATCTTATTTAATTAATAATATAAACGCATTAAAATTTCAGATTGATTGTGCCAGCTCAGTCGCATAACCTAAATAACTAGTAGGCGATAATTCAAGTAATTTTTCTTTGATATCGTCAGGAATTTTTAGTTCGTTAATAAATTGATGAAGGGTTTCTTGATTAAGTTTTTTACCTTGCGTCAAGATTTTTAATTTTTCGTAGGGCATTTCAGTAGCATATCGTCTTAAAATAGTTTGTATGGCTTCAGCCAAAATTTCCCAATGTTGATTAAGATCTTCAAGCAATTTAGTATCATCGATGGAAATTTTTTCTAAACCACACTGTAAACTATTGTAAGCAACTAAATTATATGCAAACGCCGTTCCAAGATTACGTAATAATGTTGAGTCTCTTAAATCACGCTGCCAACGGGAGATAGGTAAGGTTCTTGAAAAATGTTGATATAAGTTATTAGCTAAACTGAGATTTCCTTCAGCATTTTCAAAATCGATGGGATTAATTTTATGCGGCATGGTCGATGAGCCAATTTCACCTATTTTGACTTTTTGTTTGAAATAACCCAAAGAAATATAACCCCAAAAATCGGCTGTCAAATTTATTAATATATTATTAATCCGTTTTAAACTATCACAATATTCTGCAATATAGTCATGAGGTTCAATCTGTGTAGTATAAGCATTCCAATCTAAATTTAGACTGGTTACAAATTTTTTACTAAGCTCAGGCCAATCAATCTCAGGATAAGCAATCCGATGAGCATTGTAATTGCCAATAGCGCCATTAAATTTACCGTAAATTTTTACTGCAGCGAATATTTTTTCCTGAGCTAATAAGCGTTGAGTAAAATTCGCAAATTCTTTACCCATTGTCGTAGGTACAGCGGGTTGGCCGTGCGTACGACCCAGCATAGGATGTGTGGAGTATTGATGTGAATATTTTTTTAAATAAATTATTAATTGCTGAATTGCAGGGAGTAAATGTTGAGTCCGTACGTCCTTGAGCATTAAAGCATAAGCTAAATTATTAATATCATCAGACGTACAGCCAAAATGTATAAATTCACGGATTGATTCGAACTCTGGATTTTTAGCTAGTTTTTCTTTTAAAAAATACTCAACGGCTTTAATATCGTGTCGCGTTGTTTTCTCTAATGTTTTAATTCTTTCAGCATCTTCCAAATTAAAATTTTCAATAATATGATTCAATTGTTGCTGAGTTGTTTGAGAAAATGCAGGAATTTCCTTGATACCAGAATGGTTAGCCAGGGCTTCTAGCCAGCGTATCTCAATTAATACTCTAAAATAAAATAAAGCATATTCGCTACATAAGGGACGCAAACTATCGGTTTTATCTGAATAACGACCATCAATAGGAGAAATTGCGGTTAAAGGATTGAGTTGCACAGGGGCCTCGATAAGTTTATTTAAAGCTCTTCGGATTCCTCTGGACCATATTTTTCTGATCTATCATGTCTTTTTTCTTTAATTTTTTGTTTATGTTTATTAATTTGCTGCTCTATTCTGTCAATTAAATTGTCAATTGCAGAATATAGATTTTCATTTTCAGCACTAGCATAAAATTCAGTACCATGTGTATGAACTAGCGCTTTAGCGACTTGATCTAAATTTTCAAGACTTAATGTGATATGTATGGCAGTAGTTTTATGAGTTATACGTTCCAGTCGTTTAAACTTATCTAGTATATATTGTTTTAAAGCGTCCGTAACTTTAATACCATCATCTGTAATAGTAATTTGCATTAGACCCTCTATCTTTATAATGTATTGTCTTTGATATTCTAAAATAATTTAGTGATTATACCTTAGGTTGAACAGTAAAGTAGAGCACGATCTATTCCCTAGAGTATTTTTTAACCCTAAGGGAATTTTTAAAGAAAGGCGGAAATTTAATTTTTTTCATAGGACAATTTGAGTAAAATTTAAACAATTTTTATCTATTTTACACAGATCTATGACTATAGATCAAATTCATGACCCAAATAGACTTCCCTAACACGTTGATTATTTAATACTTCTTTTGGAGTCCCCACATAGATAGTTTCTCCTTCACTCACTATATAAGCACGTTTACAAATCGTAAGAGTTTCTCGAACATTATGATCGGTAATCAAAACTCCGATGCCACGCCGACTAAGATGAATAATCATGCGTTTAATATCAACAACAGAAATGGGATCGATTCCAGCAAAAGGTTCATCTAATAACATGAATTTTGGCTCCATGGCCAAAGCACGGGCAATTTCAACACGACGCCGTTCCCCACCCGATAAGCTAATTCCTAATGTATCGCGGATATGAGTTATATGGAACTCATGAAGAAGATTTTCGAGATGTTGTTTACGTTGTTCTTTTGAAAGATCTTTACGTAATTGGAGTATAGCGAGAATATTATCAGCGACAGATAATTTACGAAATATTGAAGGTTCCTGAGGTAAGTAACCGATGCCTGCCTTAGCACGAGCATGCATCGGCAAACGAGTAATATTATGATTATCTAATAAAATTTTACCTTGTGCACTTTCAATTAGACCCACAATCAAATAAAAGCTTGTGGTTTTTCCAGCGCCATTAGGGCCTAACAAACCTACTACTTCTCCGGTTTCTAGTTCTAAAGAAACATTTTTGACAACAACGCGAGAATGGTAGCGTTTAGCCAAATTGATAGCTTGTAATTTACTCATGAGCGAACAGGTTGCAATGGTGCTATTAGTATTTGAGTATGCCCTTCTTTTGAGATAGGGGAACCAACGGTTTTCTTTTTAAAATCATAGTTAATTTGGGGGCCTTTGAGATGATTTTGTCCTTGCACAATCTCAGCATTACCCACAGCTTCTAACCAATCTTTCTGTGGATAATAATAGATCGTATTTCCAGTAGCAATTAACTTGGGTTGATTAGGAAATATAAGTGCCCGATAGCGTGCTGGATTTCCAATCGCGATTACTTTGGTGACTTGACCATTCTGGTCAGAATAACTGGTGGCATAGTCTGCTGTGAGAACTCCGTTCCCTTGAGTCAGCTTAATATGTCCCTGATAGATGCCTAATTTTGTTTCATTATTATATGACAAGGTATCAGATTCAAAATAGATAGTTTGTGCTAGATCTTCTGGATTAGCATATACAGGGATAGAAAGAGTACTAATTATGGATATGGCTAGAAATAATAAATAGCTTTTATTTATTTTAGATGGCTTTTTTTTCAAATGATCTTGAACCAACATCTTAAACCTCATTTACTTTTTGCAGGTTTGAGTTGCCCCTTTACTTGAGATAACAGTCGAATCGTTTTCCTATTAAAATTAGCGTGTAATCCTACAGCGTGTATCTCTTGATTTATCTGCGTTATTACGACTGGGGCGGACGTGTCAGCCGTTTTTTCTTTTAGATGAATATCTAAAGTGGATGTCGTTAGGGTTGAGACAGTTTTATTAGCGGGTCCTTGTTTTTGTTCAAGTTTGACATTATCCCAAAGCTGTAGAAGATCTTTACTTTCTTTCAGTTTGCCATAAAGAGATGAAAGTTGCCATGACTCTTTATTTTTTAAAAATAAAGTGAAAATAGGTGTGGTGAGAGAAATAATTCCGTCTAAGGGATAATGGATTGATAAAGGGGTGTTTAATTGATCATAAAGGTTCCCTGATTTATCAATATGGTAGACTATAACTTTTGTTGCGTAGGCGTCAGGTTGGTTTCCAGTAATAGCCGAGTTAACAGGTCTAGTTAGCTGTAACCATGTATACCATGTGCCTAATAAAATTAAAAAAATAAGAATAAGATTAATCAATAGCGTTTTAGAAAACATACTATTATATGGCTAGTTTAAATGGTTTAATTTATGTGTTTTTAATCATTACGAGCATCTGATCACGGCAATCCAGCAAAAAGCTTAATTTTTCCTGATACCACCCCTTACCTAACGTTCGGTCTGGTCATGACGGGCTCATTAATTTTTTTTGTTCTGTGCTAAGAAATATTTTAAGTAATTCTCTGGCTCAGAATATCATGAATATGCACAACGCCGAGAGGTTTTTTATCTTCATTTACAATAATTAAAGTAGTTATCTTGCTAGCTTCCATTATTCGCAAAGCTTCGGCCGCTAACCTATCTTTACTTATTGTTTTACAATTAGAGGTCATTACTTGATCGACCGGAGTACTCTGAAGATTTAATCCTTGATCTATTGCTCGCCTAAGATCGCCATCAGTAAAAATACCTAAGAGACGTTGATTTTTGTCAGTAACTATGGCCATTCCCAGTCTTTTCTGTGAAACTTCAAATAGAGTCTGAACTAAAGGAGTTCCAGATTTTACGTTTGGAATAGCTGCTCCGGTGTGCATTATATCAGCTACTTTTAATAATAAACGCCGACCCAGTTGCCCTTTTGGATGAACCTTAGCAAAATCATCACTACTAAAACCACGCATATCAAGCAGTGATATTGCGATGGCATCACCCAAAACTAACGCTGCTGTACTGCTCGAGGTTGGAGCTAAGCCTAAAGGGCAGGCTTCTTGCTCTATAGGGATATGCACAGTGACGGTTGCTTGTTGTGCTAAAGTAGATTGAACATTCCCAGTTATAAGTATAAAAGGAATATTGAGCAGTTTGAGTGTAGGAAGAATAGTAATGAGCTCGTCTGTTTCTCCTGAATGTGAAATAGCAAGGACCACATCTTTGGAATTAATCATGCCAAGATCACCATGATTCGCCTCAGCTGCATGAATAAAAAAGGCGGGACTTCCTGTACTGGCTAAAGTAGCTGCGATTTTATTACCAATATGGCCTGATTTACCTATCCCAATGACAACGATATGGCCTTGGCAATTTAAAAGGAATTCACACGCTTGTTCAAAATTCGAGTCAATTTGGTTTAATAAACTCAAAATGGTTTTTCCTTCTGTTTCAATTACTTTTCGAGCAGACTCGGAAAATTTTTTAGTATGCATCAGTTTTAACCATAGAGAAAATTAGAGTAGACCACTTGCGTAACCTGCATAATAGACTTGATTTCATCGTTAAACGCTAATTTACTGCCTTCATTTACTCATGTAAATTCCGGTCCTCGATTTATCGTTTGCCCTGAACTCAAGCTCATCACTGAGTTATACAAATTGCTTAATAAATTAAATTAAATTATCATTTAAATTTTGCTTAATGTTATATTTTATTGACTTAATTCGGATTCTCTAAGCTTAGCATCCCTGTATTGTTCGCATAAGCAAAGAGCTCTGCGTAACGACCCCAATCAATCACAGTACGCAGAACACGTTCAGCTTCTTTTTCGCTCAAATAATCTTCTAATTCATTCAAGAAACGTTCTCGAGACGCACGTTGACCGGTTGTGCGTCTTTCTTCTAGAACTTGCCGTATATGCTTTGCTAAGGGCACATAACGTAATAAATGAGCAGCAAAGATTTTTTTCCGCTCTAAGATATCAGCATTTGCAAATAATTTTCCAGCTTCGGTTAGGATTAATTCTCCATTATTGACATGAGCAAAACCTAAAATATCTAATACTTCGGTTAATGGGAATAAATCATCGACATCTAAATGAAGTGATTCAGTAAGCTCAGGTAAACTAATATGTCCTTGGTATTCAGATTGATCTAAAGTTTCAAGTAAACCTGTTAATTCAGAAATATCAGCATCAGGAAGACGATAACCTATATCGGTGATGCGAGGTAACTGTTCTTTAAGTAACAATTTTTTACGTTCGTCCATTTGACGGGTAATTAAGGAATATATTTGATCGACATATTTTCGAAATTCAGGGTTTTGCTCATTTCGTGGATAAGGTAAATCAATGATCAATTCTGCTCGTATGCTGCCAGGATCGCTATCAAATACGATGACACGATTTGCGAGCAAAACAGCTTCTTCAATATTGTGTGTTACAAATAAAATTCCCCGAGTCCCTGTTTGTTTTGCTTCCCATAAATCAAGCAGATCGCTTTTAAGATTATCAGCCGTGAGCACATCCAAGGCTGAAAAGGGTTCATCCATTAATAAAACATCTGGATTAATGACAAGCGCACGTGCAAAACCTACACGTTGGCGCATTCCACCGGATAATTCTTTTGGATAAGCAGATTCGAATCCATCGAGGCCGATAATATCGATAGCTTTTAAAGCTCGAGTTCTGCGTTCATCACGAGGGACTCGCAAGGCTTCGAGACCTAATTCAACATTTTCTAAAACGGTTAACCAGGGTAAGAGAGCAAAGTTTTGGAAAACCATCGCCATGCCTTGTACAGGTCCATTTACAACTTTTTCTCGATAAGTTACTGTACCACTGCTCGGCTCAGAGAGACCAGAAATGATGCGTAATAGTGTAGATTTTCCTGAGCCTGATTTACCTAGTAGTGCAACAATCTCATCTTCATAAAGTTGGAAATTAACTTTATCTAGTACTAATAATTCTTGTTGTTCAGCTTTTTTAAAGGATTTACTGATATCTTTTACAGTAAAAATGGGTTTCTTATTCATGTTATTCCCTCCTAGTCCAATCGATAACGTGACTGAGCTAAATTGTATAATGGACGCCAAACTAAATGATTCATAACTAAAACAAACACACTCATCATTGCCATTCCGAGCGCCACTCTTGGAAAATCACCCGCATCAGTCGATTTTGCAATATAAGCGCCTAGTCCAGTTGCGGTGAGTGTAGTAGAACCCCAACTGATTACTTCGGTTAAGATAGTCATATTCCAACCTCCGCCAATCGCTGTAATGGTACCTGTTATCCAATGAGGAAAAATTCCAGGTAAAACTAAACGATGCCACCATTGCCAACCTTTAACACCAAAGTTGCTGATTGCTTCTTTTAAATCTTCTGGTAGAGCGGCTGTGCCAGCGATAATATTAAATAAAATGTACCATTGTGTGCCTAGCAACAATAATGGTGTGGACCATATCTCGATATTTAAGTGGTATCTTAAGATTAAAATAACCGCAACAGGGAATAAGACGTTTGCTGGAAATGCTGCTAAAAATTGTGCAATAGGTTGTACCCATTCCGCAATACGACGATTTAATCCTATGAAAACTCCAATAGGGATCCAAATGATACTAGCTATTAAAATAATGGTAATGATTCTTAATGCTGTTACACAACCTAAAAATAGTACATGAATTATTTCATGTAATGAAAGATGCTTTAAAATAAAGTGTAATAATAGCCAAAGTGATATAGACACCATAAGTGTAATACAGCTATACCAAATAATTTCGATCGATTTATTAGGACTAGTTTTTTTGAATATAGCTTTCTTTTTTATATCCTTTGAAAAAGAAATATTGACGATGGCATCACCTAATTTCCCAAAAAAACGACCTAAGTATTTTAATATATAGGTTTGTTGTAAGAGTATATTAATCCATGAACGAGATACATATTCTTGACTAACTTGCTCAAATGTAAATTTTTTTGACCAATTTAATAAAGGTCTGAAAAGGAGTTGGTCATAAAGTAAAATGACAATGAGCATAGTCAAAATAGTGTAAATCACACCTGAAATGCTGGCTTGACTGATAGCAAGTCCTAGATAAGAACCAACACCAGGTAATACGATAGTTTGATTATTGACAGAAATACTTTCCGATGCAATTAGGAAAATCCAGCTGCCTGACATAGACATCATCATATTCCATAATAACCCGGGCATACTAAAAGGAACGTCAAGACGCCAAAAACGTTGCCAGGCAGATAAATGAAACATATCAGCAGCTTCTTTCAATTCAGTAGGTACCGAGCGTAGGCTTTGATAGAAGCTGAGTGTGATATTCCAAACTTGAGCAGTAAAAACTGCAAAAATAGCCGCAGCTTCAGGACCAAGTCTACTTCCATGAAATAAAGCGATAAACCCTACTATGGTAATAGATAACAGACCAATAACAGGGACAGACTGTAAGATATCAATGCAAGGGATGATAATGCTAGCGGCGCGTTTACTTTTAGCGGCTAGAGTTCCCACAGTAAAGGTGAATAATAAAGAAAATGCCATGGCCGTAAACAAACGTAAAACGGTAAACAAGGCATATTTAGGTAGTTGATGAGGATCTAAGGATAGTGCTAAGGTTTGACCGACTTGATAAGGAGCTGACATTTGTTTGCCTGCCCAAACAAATGCAGCAAGCATCCCTAACACAAAAATAAAGGCAATTAAATCCCAACCATTTGGAAGGATTTTGAAGGAATTTCTAAAAGAAAATCGATTGTAGAAAGTTGACATGGACCACCCCCACTAAGTTTGGGGGAGGTAGATATTTGACCCCACTAGCTTATACTCTTCGCGTTGGAATTTTGGCTGTCTTATAGCTAAAAAAAACACATAGTGAATAAGTCAAACTAGGGGAGGCATATATTTACCCCCTGAAATTTAACGGGAGCCTAGTTATATTTTTTTATTTTGTCAATAGCTAAATTAAACATTTAACCTTTACAGACTGAACGATAGATCCATCCTAAAATACCGAGTGTTGATAACACGCCAAATAGGCTAGCTAGCAAAGTGAGATGTTCGGGCATAAGACGTAATACATCGGTAGATTGTGCTAAAGTAAAAGGAATTGCTAACACCACGCCCATTAAGCAAGCTCCAGCGACTAAACCACAAGCCAAAGTGAGCCCGCGTTGCCTGGCGGTATTATCCGCTGATTTTTCGGTCTGAATGGGATGTTGTTTAATCAAGGTTCTTTCTACGAAATAGGAAGCAAGTCCACCCAAAATTAATCCAGATGAGGTATCCAAAGGAAGATAAATACCTATACCGACCGCCAATACAGGTAAGCGCATCCCGCGTTTTTGCAATATTCGGTCAATGAAAATACAAAAAATAGCTACGACGAAACCAATGCTAATTAATTTCCAGGGTAAGTTATGTTTAAATGCACCGGCAACTAAACTTGCCATAAGAGTAGCTTGAGGGGCAGATAACATTTGGGCAGGATCCATATGCCGTCCTGGAGGGGAAATTCCCCCAATTCCGTAAGCATTAAATAATAGTTCTAATGTGGGTGCTAAAATTAAAGCAGAAACTACGACACCTAAAATTAATATAACCTGTTGTTTCCAAGGAGTTGCCCCTACAATTTGGCCGGCTTTCAGATCTTGAATGGTATCGTTGGTAATGGCGCAACTACTACTTACTAATGTTCCTATAATGATTGCTAAACCTTCCCCTTCAAGTAAATGCTTAGTATCGTGAGTAAAGCCAGGAGCCCAACTAAAAATAGCGAGCAATGTAAGAGACGCGAACAATAGCACAGAAAGAGAAACACCTGAAATGGGACTTTGGCTACTTCCTATAAGCCCTGCAAAATAGCCACATAGTGAGGAAAAAAAGAAGCCAGTGATTAAAATAAAAACAATACCGATAAGTAGAGTTATTATTTGGATACTACTGGTTAGTCCCAATGCAGGGTGGTTTATAAAGCTAAATAAAATATATCCTAGTGGTAATATTAAAATACCTAATAAAGCTAAAGTATAGTGAATAGGTATATCACGTTCATGCTTAGGTAAGGAAGTATACCCGCTTTCTTTAATGGTTCTTAATGAGACAAAAGATGAATGTACGCCTCTAATAATAGGTTTAACGAGCAGAACCATCGTCCATAAGCCACCTACTAACATCGTGCCTACACCAATTGGACGTATACTGGATTGCCAAATGCTATTGGCTAAGCTGCTAGCAGATTGACTAGTAGCTATTGCTAGAGGGTGTAAGTAACTAAAAATAGGAATTCCAATGATCCATCCGATTGCCACACCGAGTAATGTACTCAGCGCTACACCAATACCAACTATATATCCAGCTGCTAATAATGCAGGTTCAAAACCAAACGTAAATCCAAAAATAAATTTATTATCTGCTCTAAACCATATTGGAAAATTATCCGCTATGATTTGGAAACCTGATTGAAAAAGCGCTACAAAAGCACCTAAAAGTCCACCTTGGATTAATTCTTTAAAATTTCCTTTAGCATCTTGGCTAATTTTTAAAATTTGACCTATCGCGGTACCTTCTGGAAAACGCAATGTAGGATCCGCTAATAAAACTCGGCGTAAAGGAATAGAAAATAAGACCCCTAAAATTCCACCCGTCAGGGAAATTATTACAGTTTGCCAATAATCAAAATGCTGCCAATAGTGAAGAATTATTAAGGCAGGGAGAATGAATGCGGTCCCTGCGGTCAATGCTTCTCCAGCCGATGCACCTGTTTGGACAATGTTGCTTTCAAGTATCGAAGAATTTTTAAAAAAACGCAGGATACCCATAGAAAGAATAGCTGCCGGAATAGATGCAGAAATAGTCAAGCCGACTTTTAGGCCTAAATAAGCATTTGCAGCAGCTAAAATGACAGCAAGCAAAATGGCTAATAGGATGGCACGAAAACTTATTTCAGATGGTTGTGATGACATGAAATCCGAATTTTTTTTAGTAATCATTTTATTTATCACATTGTGATGTATAGGTCAAAAAATTGATGTAAGAAAAAGGGAAGCTTTTGGGATAATTATTAAGAAAAATTCTAATTTATTTTGGATTTAGCCAAGTTAATATCCTACGACGTGCGCTTTCAATACCTATAGATTTTGTCGCAGAGAAGGTTTGTATTTCATAGAGGCTATCAAGAATAGCCAATTGTTGGGTAGTTAGTTTTAAGGCATTTGCGGCTTGATTACGTGTTAGCTTATCGGCTTTAGTCAGAAGAATATATATTGGTATTTGATGATGAGAAGCCCACGCTAACATAGTTTGGTCCCGATCCCTAAGTGGATGACGAATATCCATAGTGATAACAAGACCTTTTAAAGATTTTCTCATTTTTAGATAACTGGCTATGGTTTTCTCCCAATTAGCTTGTATATCTTTTGGGACGTTGGCAAAACCATAGCCTGGAAGATCGACCAAACGGAGATGTTCGTTGATTTGAAAAAAATTCAATAATTGAGTGCGCCCTGGAGTTTTACTGGTTTTGGCCAAACCTTTTTTTCCAGTAATTGAGTTAATTGCTGTAGATTTTCCAGAATTGGAACGACCAATAAATGCAACCTCTGCGCCTTGATCTTTAGGCAATTGGTCTAATTGAGCAGCGCTTTTTAAGAAGATGGTAAGTGGAAATACGTGGGAACTCAAGCTTATCTTCCGCTTAATTAAAAAAGAAAAATTCCCTGGCCTTTATGTTATTTTTATAATTTGTCAAAGCCTGAGAAAACTATAAACTAAAAAATTGCGTTTAGCAATATTAATTATTTCCTTCAATGGTGTTAGAAAAAAATTTTCATATGTTAGATTACAAAAATTTTACTTTTCTCTTTATATTCTTTTTTTTATTTGGGTTTTCGCCGAGTGATGCCAAAATTATTGAACAAAAATTCAATGATATTATCGCCGGATGTGAGTTATGTCATGGTATCCAAGGAAATTCCACGGTTAATAAAAATTGGCCGAAATTGGCGGGGCAGAACGCTAATTATTTAATCAAGCAAATGCAGGATTTTCAACCGAATGCGAAATGTGGGCGTGATAACTCAATAATGAACGCGTTAATTGTAGCATTATCGAAAAAAGAAAAAATAAAAATAGCAAATTATTATGCAACTTTGTTAGAAACTATTGATAGCGCACAACCCCGTTTACTTTCTTTAGGGCAAAGAATTTATCGTGGCGGAGATGCAAATAAAGGAGTGCCGGCTTGTTTAGCCTGTCATGGACCTGCAGGTTTGGGAAATCCATCGGCTGGATTTCCTCGCTTAAGTGGACAACATGCACGGTATATTGCCACTCAATTAAAAGCCTTTCGTGATGGCAAGCGGAATAATGATAAATTTCAGATGATGCCAATAATTAGTAAGAAAATGAATGACGCTGAAATTATCGCAGTAGCCAATTATATTTCAGGTTTATATTCTTAGGAACAGAACCTAACATTTATTCAGTGATATTTTCATACTCAGGCGTTATCAATAGGCACATTCCTTGTGGTGGCATAATTTGGTTTGTTTTAGGATAAGCATCTGGCGATATAAAAATAGGTGTGCTTGCTCGTAAACCATCAGGAAAATCTAATTCGACATACGATGCGCGCCAACCTTGTGTAACGTTTGGAATTATTAATTTGCTCTCTTGTTCGTTTACTATTATATCCGTTGGTTGATAATTAATTGCACAGGAGTAACGAAAATCTCGGGTAAGGGGATTATTTGCAGACCATACTATTATTTTTTCAGGTTTTTCAGAATAATGAATTTTTATTTCACCAGTCGTTTTTCTATTCCAAGTAATGATCGGTAACGTTTGATGAGAAATAATTCTCTTATAAAAAGCGGATAATGTAGAAGCTAATTGTGAGATCGAAGGTGAATATTCTATATAATGAGGGGAGTTCGGTAAATAAAATAATAATTTCTTTCCTGATAATGCTGGATAATAATACTGAGAACTATCGGGTGGAAAAAAATCATCTCCACTTGCATTAATAATATATTTAGACATCTCAGCTAACTTTTTTTGATAAACTGTGTCAGTAAAGTAAGTAAAAGGGTCTTCTATTTGTAATAACTTCAAATAATTTGTAAAAAAAGGACTTTTGGGGTCAGCATATTCAGGGATGTGTTGCTGATAATAATCCTTCAATGCTATGGGCCAATGCTGAGCGTAAACTTTATAAATATGTGGTATTTGTTTTTCTACATTTAATACATCAACTACAATGGGGATCATTGCAATGACTCGATGATCAAGCAAGGCAGTCATCCATGTTGCCCACCCGCGCTTTGAAGCGCCTATAACAACAAAATGATTTATGCTTATATGATGTTTCAGTAATATATTTTGTGCTAAGGTCATGGCTTGCTGTGCAGCAATTGCCATAGGAATATGTAAAGGATAATAAGCTAATTTTGGATTATGGATAAAACGATTCCAGGTAAAAGCAATAATTTCATCTTCTTTTAATTGTTTATCATTGATAGTTAAATATTGATTAGGATCATCTTTGAGTACAACGACAATATTATGTTGAATTAATTGACTAATAATTTTATCCGGAGCGTTGTTTCTTGTTATTTTAGAATGGATATATCCACCTGTAATATAAAGAGCAGCCATATCAACATTAGAATTTTCTTTAGGAATGAAAATATCTATTTCGTGCTTCCAAGCATTGGGCGTAATAATATCCGGAATACCCGTCTGAAAAATTTTCGGCCAAATAAGTGATACGAAGTCATATCTATATTGAGTGTATCGATTTGTTTTTTCTTCGCCTAGATAACTTAATTGTGAAGTGTGACTAGGTAATATCTTTCCAGCACAGGGCAATACATGGTGAGGATGTTGTAATAGATAAAGAGTATTTTCGCAATTTTTCCAATCCAAAGGAAAAGAATAAGTTTTTATTGCAGGATAAAAAAAAGATAAAGAAAACAAAATTAAACAGATTAATTTTTTTGATTTCATAGAGCACTTTAGAATTAATATTTAATGGTTTAGATCGTTAGTTTACCGTTATTTTTTTCTGAAAAATAAATAAACCTGTCTGAATAGCCTTATTTTCTTGCTGACGCCCCACTACATTTTTATAATTTAAGAGTGTTAACCGATTTTTTTTAGCTAATTCTCTTACATAAATTTCAGCATGTTGATATCGCCCATTAGCTTGTAAAGTGTATGAAGAAAAAGATTGGTCAGAAAGCTCAATAGAGATAGCCAACAAGCCATTAGCAGTTAAACAATGTAAAATTTTAGTAAAAAAATCATTAAGATTGCCAAAATATACTAAGGTATCGATACACAAAATAAGATCAAAATTTTCTTTTAATTCTGTTAAGCTATTCAAAATATCATTTTCTATTAAGATATCATAGCACGCTTTTTCTTTAGCTTTATTAAGCATATTTCGTGAAATATCTATACCGGTTATTTTTTTAGAAATATCAACGAAACACCGACCACTAAGACCGGTGCCACAACCTAGATCTAAAAGATTATATTTTTTTTTCTCCAAAAAAGCATTCAATTGTTTGCGCAATAATTCAGGTGTTTTATAAAGTAAAATGTTTTGCAAATGCTCATCAAATTGAAAGGCGTAATTGTCAAATAAATTTTTAATATAATCTAAAGGTGCAGTTTCAGGTAGAGATTGTCCAGTGAGTGCACTGATCATGTAATTAGCAATGGAATGTTTGTTGTTTAAATTTAAAATGGTTCGATAATGGGTTAAAGCAGTAACTGGATTGTTAAGTTTTAAATAAATGGCAGCAAGATTACAATGAGTATCTATTTGTGTTTCATCTATAGTCAAAATCTTTTTTAAATCATATATGGCTTCATGTAAATTTCCGATCAACATTAAACTATATGCTCGGTTAAAAAGCGCCTCTATATTTGAAGGATCTAAATTTAGATACAAGGAATAATGCCATATGGCTTCTTTCAATTGATTGTTTTGTAGTAAAATAGCTGCAAGATTGTTTCTTGAGGCTTTGTGCTTAGGATCAATAATGAGTGCCCGTTTAAAATAATCGATAGCTACATTAATTTGCTCTTTTTTTAGCATTAGAGCACCGAAATTATTTAATAATTCTACTGAATTTGGATCTAAATCGAATATTTTTTGATAATGATAATGGACTTTTTCTAGATCTTGATTTTGCCAATAAATATTGGCGAGTTGCCAATGTCCTTGAATAGAATTTGGATGTAAGTTTATTACATTTTTAAATTGAGTTATTGCAGCATTTTTTTCTTGTTGAGCTAAAAATACTAAACCTAAATTAAAATGTGCTTCCAGATAGTCCGTTTTTATATCAATGGCCTGAATATAATGTTGCCGAGCTGCATTTAATTGATTTTGTTTATAAAATAAACTCGCTAAATTATTATGAACTTCAGCATAGCGTGGATTCAAACGCAAAGCAGTTTGATAATGTGTTAATGCGAATTCAAATTGATTAATGTTTTTAAAGAGATTTGCTAAATGAAAGTGAAAACGTGCTGAATCGGGTTGAATAGATAAAGCGCGTTGTATCCAAGCAATCGCAGTCTCCCATTGCTCTAATTCAGAAGCGAGCATACCTAAAGCATGCATAGTTTCTATATGATCGGGTTGTATGTTTAGTATATATTCATAAATATCTCTAGCATATTTTACATTGCCTGATTCATGGGCACTTAAAGCTTGCTGAAAAAAAACTTCAATAGTAGTAGGGTTTTTAGATTGGATTAATTGAGCCATTTCATCATGATGAGTATTATTCATGTCCAGGCTCGATGAAAAACAGTAACGTTCCCTGTTTAGTTAGTAGATCTTCCCATTTTTCAATGTCAAAATTTATTGAGATTATCCCTGCGGGAGGCAAAATGATAGATTTTGTAGTTAAACATAATTTGTGGGCCAAGCAACTTAATGTAGGATTATGACCAATTATGAAAGCCTGTTGAGTTAAATTTAACAAAAAAAAGTCTTGTAAAATAGTTTTGTTATCGCCTGAATATAGTATAGGGCTAATCTTTAGCAGTCTTGGATTTATTTTTAATTTTTCGCAGAGAAGTTGAGCTGTTTGTATTGCACGTGTAGCTGGGCTACAAAGCAAATAATCTGGCAAAAATTTTTTTTCTATTAATTGGTTTGAAATATTCTCAATTTGGCGAAGACCAAATGGAGTGAGATTTCGATCTGTATCACTTTCAAAAATTTGTTGCGGATAGGTTTCGGCATGTCGAATAAACGTCAAATTTTTCATAATTCAGTTTTTTGTTAATCAATTATATTGTTGTTAACTCAGTTGCTATATCGACGACGATAGTAGACACCATTTTCAAAGTTATCAAAAAAATAATCTAATTCAGGATGTTCAATTGGATCTAACGTATCGTCCTTACTTAGATTTATTTCGGCTGCATATGCATGATGAACAGAGCCATGAACTAAAATATGATACCAAGGTTGGTTTTTAGGTGGGTTTCCCGGGGCGTTTTTGCTATACCAAGCATCATCCCCTTGAAAGCCAGCATCAGCGTCAATAATGACACCGCGATAGCCAAATAAACTATGCTGAACAATTTCTCCGATTCCAAAACGTGCTTTTATAGGCTCCATTATAAATAAATCCTAGTTAATATGTTGATAAGTTGCAATGACGGGAACGTGATCCGACGGTTTTTCCCACAATCGTATTTCTTTATCAATTTCGCAGGCAATACATTGAGGAATTAAAGCATTACTGCTTAATATATGATCGATACGTAAACCATGATTTCGTCGAAAAGCACCAGCTCTGTAATCCCACCATGTGTAATAACCGGGCTCATTATGAAATAACCGAAAACTATCCTTTAACCCTAAAGCTAATATATCATTTAAAGCGTGACGTTCCTCGGGACTAACTAACACCTTGTCTTGCCAAATTTGCGGATCATGAACGTCTATATCTTCTGGAGCGATATTAAAATCTCCTAGTACGATTAAATGTGGATGTATACTTAATTCTCTTTGTAAATAATTTTTTAATTGCTTTAACCATTGTAATTTATAGATAAATTTTTCAGATCCTAAATTTGAACCATTAGGTACGTAAACGTTGACAATACGTAAAGATCCTATGTTTGCCACTAAAATACGTCGTTGTGTATCATCAAAGTCCGGCAAGAAAGTCATTTCATTTTGCATGGGAATACGACTAATGAAGGCAACACCATTGTAGGTCTTTTGGCCATTATATAAGATATGGTAACCCGCTTTTTTGAAGGGTTCTTCAGGAAAATGGTGATTTTCAACTTTCGTTTCTTGTATCGCAAGTAGGTGGGGTTCATAGGAAGTCAGCCATGTTAAAACATGTTCTAAACGTACGCGCAATGAATTAACATTCCAAGTGGCAATTTTAAATAATTGAGTCATTTATAATAAAAAATTTTAATATCAGTGATAAAGCTTTCTGTTGCCGTAATTTTTTTTAATTTAGTTTCCAAGTCACTTTGATTACTGAATTCAATCGGTAATTTCAAATCAATCGTGATTTTACTATCCAAATAGTGAAAAGCAGCGGTTTTAATTGCTATTTCTGGCAGTAAATGTTGCCAATGTTTCTGCAAAATTTTTTGTAATGTAGCTCGATTAGGTAAATTATAAGAAGGATTAGTTAATTCATCATCTTCTGTATCAATATGAACAGTAACATCAGTAATATCTGGAAATGATGCAATCAAACGTTTATCGACTTCTTGACCTATGTAATGTCCTTCTGAAACACTAATAAAGGGATCAACTAAAACATGAACATCACAAAAGATGGATCCTGCAATTGAGCGGGTGCGAAGTTGATGAATTGCCTTTACACCAGGGATTTCTTTTATAAATAATTTAATTTTTTCAGTTTCTTCTATGCTGAGAGCGGTATCAACTAATTCACGAATACTATGCCAACCAAAATCCCAAGCCATTTTTAAAATCATTAATCCAACAATAATAGCTGCAACGGCATCTAATTTAGGGAAACCAAACCAAGCTCCAATCACACCTAATGCAACGGCTACAGAAGAAGCTGAATCACTACGATGATGCCAGGCATTGGTCATTAATAGCCTGGATTTAATTTTATTTGCTACGTGTTTGGTCCAGAAATAAAGTACCTCATTGAGTACAACTGAGCTAAGAGCAATCCATAAAACAATTTGAGTTGGTACGATATGGACATGAACCGCAGCGATAGTATTAAAAGCGTTTACAATGATTGCAAAAGCTGCAATAGCTAAAATTAATGCTAAAAAAACGGTAGCTGCTGTTTCAATACGACCATGTCCATAAGGATGATCCTCATCCGCTGCTTTATTGCCAAATTTTGAGGCAATAATAACAACGCTATCAACAATTAAATCAGATAGGGAGTGAATTCCATCAGCTAGTAAGCCATGAGAATGACCAATAATACCAAAGATTATTTTCAATCCTGCTAATAGGATATTTTTTAATCCGCCCCACAATGCGATAAAGCGTGTTTGTTGATAGCGAGAAGTCTTCATTAACAAGTACCTATTTGTATCGACATGAAAATTTCTCGACATTGTGTACTACTAGACAGTAAATAATGACCATGGATGCGACACCAAGCTGAAATATCAGAGAGGCTACCTTTATCAGTACATACAACCTCCAAAATATCACCAGGATTTAATTTTTTTACGTATTCTTGTACCTTAATAACAGGTAAAGGACAAAGTAAACGTCGAGCATCTAATTGGTGAGTCATAATCATTGGTTTTTGTAGGTAATCTAATATTAATTTATTGGAATTAGACTTGCTTTTAATAAAATACTTTACTTGGAAAATAAGATTAGCCCGAAATATACCACTCTTTAGGGATCTGATCTGCAGTAAAAGGGTTAACCTCCATTGTTTGTACAGAACCACTCAATGAGCAAATTTCCAAAGTTACCTTATCATTGGATTTAGCGTCGGTAAAGCGAGCAGCAATTTTTGCGGCATAATGGATGTATTCAGCATTAATTTTACCATCAATTAGGCTTAAAGGACCTAGATGACTAATGGGCTTTATCGAGGTATATTGATGTTGATAGGCTTCAAGGAAATGATTTTCACCTTCATCTCGGCCAATAATGAGCTTAAAATCAGGATTGGGCCGAATGTGCCGACCTACTTTCAGCAAGATGATATCATCAAATTCATAGTCTTTTTTTCCTCGGTGCTTCCACAGATCTCTTAGTTTTTTTGTGTAATGACCGTTAGTTAAAAAACAACAGCCTCCAGCCGGCTGTGCATATTCTTGAAAATCAAATTTTTTTGCTAAATCGAATTGAGGGTTACGACTACGACCAGAAAATCCTTGAAGTTTCTCACGATCTACCCACCCCTCACGTTCTACCAAAGTGGGTGCTAATAGTTTGGCACAAAGTGGGCGTAATAGAATGTCGTCTGCTTTAGATTCATGCGCGACTATAGGCATATTTCTCTTAAGTTGGGATTTCGGACGCTGACCAATGACTTCTCCAGTAATGATAAAATCAAAGTGATTTTCCTCCATCCATTGCTTGGCCCTATTCACCATAAAAATTTTACAATCCAGACAAGGATTGAGATGAGCGCCATAGCCATGTTTTGGGTTCAAGACTATCTGTTTATAGTCTTGAATAATATCAATAATATGTAATTTAATTCCTAATTGTTCAGCAGCCCATAACGCATTGTTGCGTTTAGGTTTGCTAGGTTGTAAATTACGAATAGCTCCTGTATGACCCTCAATGCAAAATCCCGTATAAAAATTAATACCTTCAACATAAATCCCTTGTTCTTGGATAACACGGACGGCAAGCATAGAATCCAAGCCGCCAGAAATAAGAGCAACTGCTTTTTTCATAATCGAACCATTCAAAAATTAAATACAAAATGTACTTGTTGATTTAGTAAGCTATCACGACATCTGCCCAAATCCTTACTAAAAGAATGTTCTACATTTGATGAGGGTATAGAAGGTCCTCGGATGGGACCGAATCCAGCGGGCATCGTACTGGAAGGGGTCTTAGCTTTCCCAGGAATAATTTTAAAAGTAAATGGTTCTGACGATATTAACCACCTATCAGAGCTTGGACTTGAATGACAAGCTAACAAAAATAAAGAAAAAAAAAGTAATAAAAATTTACTTTTATCCATAATAAAGAAATAAAATTTTTAGAATGTTAATCCATGTTTAAGATCATCAATAAGGTCTTGGGCAGCTTCTATTCCTACTGATAAGCGCAGTAGGCTATCAGTAATGCCAAGACGCTCACGAGTTTCTTTAGGTAAAGCAGCATGCGTCATAATGGCAGGATGATCAACAAGACTCTCTACGCAACCTAGGCTTTCTGCCAATGTAAATAAACGACAACGTTCAACAAAATGACGTGTTTCTTCTAAATTTCCATGCAACACAAAGCTTACAATTCCTCCGAAGCGGTTATGCATTTGTTTTTTAGCTAATTCATGTTGAGGATGACTCGCTAAGCCAGGATAAAAAACTTTTTCAACCTTGTTGTGTTGTTCCAAAAACTGAGCAATTTTTAATGCGTTTTCACAATGTCTTTGCATCCGTAACGCTAAAGTGTGCAAGCCTCGCAAGGCAAGGAAACTATCAAAAGGACCTTGTATGGCCCCCATGGCATTTTGTAAATAAGCTATTTTCTCAATTAATTCAGCATTCTCACCGACGACTACAATCCCTCCGACCATATCGGAATGTCCATTCAAATATTTTGTAGCAGAATGAACAACAAGATCACAGCCCAATGTTAAGGGTTGTTGGATCCAAGGAGTTGCAAACGTATTATCAAGTACAGTAATTAATTTATGTTGGCGAGCAATTTTTACTACTTGTTGTATATCAACTAATTTTGATAAGGGATTAGTCGGGGATTCCATCCATAATAATTTAGTTTCAGGTTTTATTTGCTTACTTAAATTAGTTAAATCAGTCATGTCCACATATGAAAAATTTAAATCTGATGATCGCTGCTTAATTTGGTTAAATAAACGTACGGTGCCACCATATAAGTCATCCATACCTATGATATGATCGCCAGGATTTAATAGCTCAATTATCGTATTAATAGCCGCCATTCCAGAAGCAAAAGCAAATCCTGCCTGACCATTTTCTAAATCGGCAATACAACGCTCGTAAGCAAACCGAGTAGGATTTTGAGTTCTGGAATACTCAAAGCCTTGATGTATCCCTGGGCTTTTTTGAACGTAAGTTGATGTTGCATAAATGGGAGTTATTAATGCACCAGTACTTGGATCAGGTATTTGTCCAGCATGTATGCAGCGAGTAGCAAATTCTAATTTTTTTTCATTATTTTTCATAAAGATGAATTATAAAATTCGTCTATGGTTTTAATTAAACGCAAGCAAATTTCATCCGCTTCAGCTTCTTGTAAAATTAAAGCAGGTAGAAGACGAATCGTATTATTAGAAACGACATTAAAAAGTAAATGATGTTTTAATCCAATTCTAGGGATATTACGACATTCAACATCAAGCTCAATACCTAGCATAAGCCCTTGCCCTTTTATAGTGACGACATGCGGATGGTTATTAAAACTATTTTGTAATTTTGAAAGCAAATAAGCTCCAATTTTTTTTACATGCGCAGAGAATTTTTCTTTTTCCAAGATATTTATAACTGTAATTGCAACAGCACAAGCTAATGCGCTACCAGCAAACGTAGAGCCATGTTTTCCAATGGGAAAAATATTATTTGCTTTTCCACGAGAACAATAAGCTCCAATAGGAAAGCCATTGCCTAAGGTTTTTGCAATAGTAACTATATCAGGTAAAATATTATAAGTTTGGTAAGCAAACCAAGGTCCGGTACGACAAAGGCCGGTTTGTATCTCATCGAGTATCATCAACCAATCGTGTTGATCACAGTAATCTCGAATAGCTTTTAAAAAATTGGACGTGGCTATTTTGATCCCACCATCTCCTTGAATAGGTTCTAACATAATTGCGGCTATATTTTTTTTATGTTTTTTTATAGCATTTTCTAGTGCAGCAACATCATTAAATGGGATATGGATAAAACGTTCTAATAAAGGTTCAAAACCAATTTGTAAACGCTCGCTGCCGGATAGGCTTAAGGTGGCCATGGTTCTGCCATGAAAAGCATTTTTCATGGCAATAATGATGGGCTGATCGATCCCTTTTTTTCGGGCATAAAGGCGCGTCATTTTGATAGCCGCTTCGTTTGATTCTGCACCTGAATTAGAAAAAAAAACTTGATCCATTCCAGATAGTCGTGCCAGTTCTGACGCTAATATTTCCTGTTCCGGAATATGATAAGTATTTGATGTGTGAATTAATTTTGCAGCTTGCTGGCAAATTGTCTCAGTGATAGCAGGATGAGCATGTCCTAAACCGCAAACTGCAATACCTGCTAAAGCATCTAAATATTTTTCACCTTGAGTATCTGTCAGCCACACTCCTGAGCCTTTTTCAAAGGCAACAGGAAGTCGATTTGGATAAATAGGCATCAAGGCAGATGTCATAGTTTTTTTCTCAGTTAACTGTTATTTTTCGAAATTTTCAGCAACAAAACCCCAATTCATTACTTCCCAAAATTTTTCCAGATATTTTGGGCGTGCATTGCGGTAGTCAATATAGTAAGCATGCTCCCAGACATCACAAGTAAACAGGCAAGATTTGTTATCCTGGATAGGAGTTTGTGCATTACTCGTTGTTTTTATCGTCACCCCCTGCGCGTCTTTTACCAGCCAAGCCCATCCAGAGCCGAATTGTCCAATGGCGGCCTTGACAAAATTTTCTTTAAATTTATCGACAGAACCAAAGGATTTATTTATTGCATCTTCTAGAGGCCCTTTCAACTTGTTTTTTGATGCTTCAGGAGTCATACAATGCCAATAAAAGGTATGATTCCATACTTGAGCAGCATTATTAAAAATAGGGCCTGGAGGAGCTTTTTTGATAATTTCTTCCAGAGATAAAGCTTCGAACTCTGTGCCAGGAATTAATTCATTCAGTTTGTCGACATAAGCTTTATGGTGTTTGCCATAATGGTATTCTAAGGTTTCTTTTGAAATAACGGGTGCCAAAGCATCTAAGGCATAGGGTAATGGGGGTAACTCATGTTTCATGGGGTATCCTATTTTTATCGATTTGCTAAAATTGCTATTACCAGTTTAAAATCCAGATAATGATAAGGCAAGCATTTAAATATGGCTAATTGTATTTTCGTTAAATAGTTTTACATAGAAAATCTGAGCGTAGTTTTAGATTAAAATTACCAAAATATATTATTAATGAGGAAAATAAATGTCTATTACTGAAGTGAATACCTTAGAAACAATTAAGCAGCAAATTGCGAAATACCCGTTAATTCTCTATATGAAAGGAACTCCCGAAAAGCCTTGTTGCGGTTTTTCGGCACGGGTAGTACAAATTCTAAAAATTTGCAGTGTAAAATTTGCACATGTTAATGTACTTGAAAATAGTGATATACGTCGCGAATTACCACAATATTCTAATTGGCCAACTTTTCCACAGCTTTTTTATCAAGGAGAGTTAATGGGTGGATGCGATATCGTTGAACAGCTTTATAAAACTGGCGACCTACAAAAAAAATTATCAGAAACTTGATTTAAATGGATTTAGCATCTATTTTCCTTTAATTGGTAAGTTTTCTTTATAGTTAAGGTAGTAAGGCGTATTTTATAATGAAACCATTGACATAGGTCATGGTGTTAGGTATAAAATGCAATAGCTATCTGGTCTTTAAGAAAAGCTATTTTCAGCACTAATAACAAAGTCTTGTACCTTCCAAATCGCTGAAAACTTAAAAAAATAAATAAAATGTTTGTAAAACGGTTCTGGTAAACCGCTAAGCAAGTCTCCGTTTAGAGTTTGCGAAACTGTAAATTGTAAATTTACAGCGGTGCCAAGACCAGGGTTGTTTAATTTTCGCCGATATCGCTTTTATAGAGCAGGAATGGAAATTAAACAGCCTTGGTAGGAAATAACAAGGGATAAGTATAAATAAATTGTTTTTGAATTATTTTTATGAACGTAGCATATTCCAACTTTTATCGGTGTGTTGCGGGCATGAAATTAAAGAAGTAATAGATTTTTGTAAAACTAATTTTTTGCTTGAGTCGATGTCTCGATTATCGATAAAAATAGAGCTAAAAATCTAGTTTTAAAATAAATCTAATGTTGAGTTAACAACCTATTAAGGAGATGGATGAGTATGAAACTCAAAGCGATTGTTGCTTCACTCGTAACACTTGGGCTTAGCGGTCCTGTATTGGCGATGCAGCCGTATATGTTGGACACATCCTATCAAATGGATGTAATGCGTTATCAAGTTAATAAACTTGATTCGATCCTTGACCGAAATCAACCTGGCGGATTTGATCAACCTTGCGGTTGGACTTGTCGCATCAACATCAGCGGTTGGATCAATACCGACGCTTATTTAGCTAATAAGCCACCGGTTTTCTGGGAGCCTAATCCAGCCTTTAATCCTACTGCACCCATAAATCTTGCTATAGTCCCACCTAATTCATTAACGATTCCAACATCAGGCAGAGCAAGTGATTTATTGCTGAATAATGCCAATTTATTTGTAGATGCCCGAGTTAATAACTGGGTGACGGCAAATATGTCGGTAGTTTATAGTTCTTTGTCAGGCCTTCCCGGTTCGACAGGGCCTTATAATATTGCTAACTCACTCTTTGTGTATCATCCATTGAATCGAACGGCGATAGACACTGCGTATGCGACCATAGGGAACTTCCAAGCTTCACCTATCTATTTTAGAGTGGGTAAAGAGTATATTCCATTTGGTGCTTATGATCCGTATGGATTTGTAACCCAAGAAAACCCAACCCAGTTATTCACTGAGATTACTGCAACTGCTGCACAATTAGGCTTTATCGTTCCGAACGGTCTGTATGGTTCGTTATATACGTTTGCGGGTAATCCTAAGATCACAGATGCTGGTTCGACGCGCCGTATTCAAAACGGTGGTGCGGATTTAGGATGGGGATGGAGAATGTTTAATAGTAAGTGGAATTTAAATGCAGGTTATATTGCGAATATAGCGGATTCAAATTTCTTATCTTCCTATTATCTAAATCAGATTGTTGAGGGAACAACTGTTCCAGGTTTACCAAATACAAAAGTACCTGCGTGGAACGTGAATGCAGATGTAACTTTCGGACCTTTTGATGCAAATGGACACTATATTTCAACAACACGTAGTTTAGCGAATCCAATCTTTTTAAGCGGTAATTCTGCACCAGGATTTCCAGTGTTAACTGCTCCGCCCGCACAGTTAGGTAAGCCTAACGTCTGGGGTTTAGAAGCTGGCTTGACGTTTCCAGTGATGGCACATCAATCACGTGTGGCAATTGGTTATCAAAAAACCACGCATTTAGCAACTTTCTTGCCACAACGTCGTATCTATGCGGACTATATGGTTAATTTAGCCAAATGGTTTGATGTTGGTATAGCAATATTCCAAGACCGAGATTACAACATTGGCGAAGGTTCTATTATTCGTACTGCAACAGCTGCAACAACACCTGTTGTAACTCCAGCTATAGGTACTCTTGCACATCGGGGAGCTACCGGTAATAAGTCAACGGTTGGTCAATTACGTGCCAGCATTAAATTTGCTTAATACCGACGATATATTTGATTAAAAACATTAAGCCCGCGTTAGCGGGCTTTTTTATAAATACAAAAAAATATATCTATCTTATTGAGATAGTTATAAAGTACTGCTAAGATAAACTCGATTTGACTTATTTTATCTATAATAGGTTTTCATAGATAGAAAATGAATCTAGGAAAAAACCTTTAACCGGTTGTAATTCTTAGGTTTAGCAAGAAAAAGTGATAGATGGAGTTAATTAATTCTACAAGGAGATGGTTTAGGATGAAACTCAAAGCGATTGTTGCTTCACTCGTAACACTTGGGCTTAGCGGTCCTGTATTGGCGATGCAGCCGTATATGTTGGACACATCCTATCAAATGGATGTAATGCGTTATCAAGTTAATAAACTTGATTCGATCCTTGACCGAAATCAACCTGGCGGATTTGATCAACCTTGCGGTTGGACTTGTCGCATCAACATCAGCGGTTGGATGAATACTGATGTTTATTTAGCGAATAAGCCTCCTGTTTTCTGGGAGTTTAATCCCGGGTTTAACCCACTGGCAGCGGTAAATCCGGCTGCAGTACCTCCTAATGTATTAACTATTCCAACATCAGGCAGAGCAAGTGATTTATTGCTGAATAATGCCAATTTATTTGTAGATGCTCGAGTTAATAATTGGGTGACGGCAAATATGTCGGTAGTTTATAGTTCTTTGTCAGGCCTTCCCGGTTCGACAGGGCCTTATAATATTGCTAACTCACTCTTTGTGTATCATCCATTGAATCGAACGGCGATAGACACTGCGTATGCGACCATAGGGAACTTCCAAGCTTCACCTATCTATTTTAGAGTGGGTAAAGAGTATATTCCATTTGGTGCTTATGATCCGTATGGATTTGTAACCCAAGAAAACCCAACCCAGTTATTCACTGAGATTACTGCAACTGCTGCACAATTAGGCTTTATCGTTCCGAACGGTCTGTATGGTTCGTTATATACGTTTGCGGGTAATCCTAAGATCACAGATGCTGGTTCGACGCGCCGTATTCAAAACGGTGGTGCGGATTTAGGATGGGGATGGAGAATGTTTAATAGTAAGTGGAATTTAAATGCAGGTTATATTGCGAATATAGCGGATTCAAATTTCTTATCTTCCTATTATCTAAATCAGATTGTTGAGGGAACAACTGTTCCAGGTTTACCAAATACAAAAGTACCTGCGTGGAACGTGAATGCAGATGTAACTTTCGGACCTTTTGATGCAAATGGACACTATATTTCAACAACACGTAGTTTAGCGAATCCAATCTTTTTAAGCGGTAATACCTCGCCAGGATTTCCAGTAGCTATTCCATCTGGTCAATCTAAATTAGGTAAACCAGTTGTATGGGGCTTGGAAGCTGGCTTGACGTTTCCAGTGATGGCACATCAATCACGTGTGGCAATTGGTTATCAAAAAACAACGCATTTAGCGACGTTCTTACCACAACGCCGCATCTATGCCGACTATATGGTTAATTTTGCCAAATGGTTTGATCTCGGTATAGCTGTATTCCAAGACCGAGATTACAACGTTGGCGAAGGTGCTATTACTATTCCTGGGACTGCTGGCACAGCAGTCATACCTGCTAGAACAATACATTCTGGCGCAACAGGTAATAAATCAACCGTAGGTCAATTACGTGCCAGCATTAAGTTTGCTTAATACCGACGATATATTTGGTTAAAAACATTAAGCCTGCGTTAGCGGGCTTTTTTTATTGGGGGATCCGCTAAGCTTAGCTATCTTAAAGATTTTCTTATTGATGGAAAAGTTTTCTTAATAATTCAACAGATTTGTAAATGTTTGTGAACGTTATTAAAAATAGTACAGCTATTGAATGCTGAGAATTTGATGTACTCTACAGTCTAAATGCATTCAAATTTTCAGAGGATAATTATGTTTGAATTATTTTTTTCTCCGGAAGCTTGGATTAGTTTACTTACACTAACAGCTTTAGAAATTATTTTGGGTATTGATAATCTGGTTTTCATTGCTATCGTAACAAATAGGCTTGCACAATCTCAACAAAGTTCAGCTCGTCAATTCGGTTTATTACTCGCCTGTGTGACGCGTTTACTTTTATTGGCAACGCTTGCTTGGATGACTAAGTTTACGCAACCGCTCTTTACTTTGGTAGGGCATGTTTTCTCAGGAAGGGATTTAATTCTTATCTTAGGGGGATTATTTTTACTTGCAAAAGGGACAAGTGAACTTCATTTTAATGTAACAATTGTGACAGAGAAAAAAAGCAGCTTGCATCGATATTCGCGATTTTCGATGGTTATCATTCAAATTATGTTGTTAGATATTATTTTTTCATTGGATAGTGTGATCACTGCAGTAGGAATGGCCCAGGAATTTATAATTATGGCCTTAGCTATTATCATCGCAATCGCATTAATGATATGGGCTAGTGGACCATTGAGTCATTTTATTAACACCTACCCGAACCTAAAGATTCTCGGTTTAAGTTTTTTATTATTAATAGGATTAGTACTAGTAGCTGATGGATTTGGGATGCATGTACCTAGAGCTTATCTGTATTTTGCTATTGCTTTCTCTGTATTTGTAGAATGGCTAAATATTCTGGCTAACCGATGGCGACAGAAGAAAAATTCGAATTAGAAGGTTATTTCTTAAAACATCTAGCTGACATTAAGGGGATCGAATCCTTAGATAGGCCTGCCCTAGATAAATTAGGCTTGCATTCATCACTTTTTTTTGATACATAGAGGGATTAATACTTATTTTAATAATAAGGTGTCCCTCATGCTAAGTAACAAATATAAATTAACGACGCTTATGGCAGGGGTGTGTTGGTTAAGTTTACAAGGAAATGTTGCATTAGCTAATGAAATCACACAGCCAAGTAATGACAAGGAAATTATAAAATTGTCGCAACGGACTCAAGCCCTAGAATCCGAGCTACAGCGCGTGCAAAATCAAGTGGCGACCTTGCGCAGACAATCAAACCAGACAGCAGTTTCTACTACTACTGAAACACCTGCTGAAACGGCCGCACATCAAAGTTTGGTTACTGCTTTACATCCTTTTTTTATTATAGGTACACCAGTTATTAGTTCGCCCTTTATAGGTATTAACTCAGAATATAATGCATCTGATTTAGTGGTTAACCAACCCTATGTGAATGAAGATCTTAATTTATTGCAACAACGAAAACAAATTTACAATTATTTGCAACAAAATGGACATCAACTTTCAGATACTCCTATTATTAATTTAAGCGGAAAAATAGAATCGCAAATTTTTCATACCAGTCATTTTGGTAATTTTCAAAATAACTCGGCTACAGATATTGATTTGACTGGCATCGAATTAGATACTGAGATTTTAGTCAATCAATGGGTAACAGGCTTGATTGCGTTTGTTTATGATAATACCCCGCCAACGGATATGTCGCCTAGACGAATTGATAATTCTCGTGTTCTTTTAGAACGAGGGTTTTTAACGATAGGAAATTTAGCTAAATTTCCTCTGTATGCAACTATGGGTCAGTTTTATGTACCATTTGGTCAATATTCATCTTCGATGATTAGTGATCCATTTACTAAAACCTTAGGTAGAACCAAAGCTAGAGCTCTGGAGCTAGGTTTTTCAAAACAATTTAATGATGAAAATGATTTAAATTTATCGGCTTTTGTTTTCAGAGGGCCAAGCCGAACTAGCATAGATAATAATGGTCTACGAAATTATGGTGCTAACGCTGAATATATTTTCACGAAGCCAAAATGGAATATTGATATAGCAGGAAGTTATATTCGTAGTATTGCAGATTCTTTAGGTATGCAGCATAACGGTAACAGTGGACCTGGAAATTTTGAAGGATTTGCTACAAACAATAATACTGAGCTAATGAACCCTGTGTCAGGGTTGGATGCACGCGGAACTTTAAGCGTGGGTGCTTTTAGCTTAACTAGCGAGTATGTTACCGCTAGCCGCTCATTTACACAGTCAGTATTATCCATTAATGGGCAAGGTGCTAAGCCAGCAGCTTTTCACACCGAAGCGGCTTATAAGTTTGATGTCTTAGAAAAACCAAGTGCAATTATTATTGGATATGATCAATCAAAGGATGCCTTAGGGCTACTTATTCCTAAGAAGCGTTATATAGCCACAGTAAGTACATCTGTTTGGAAAGATACCATTGAAAGTTTAGAATTTCGTCACGATATTGACTATAGCGCAACGGATGTTGCCACTGGTCAATCCGGCTTTAATCCCATTAATGGAACAGGAAAAAGTGGTAATACAATTACTTTACAAATAGGTTTATATTTTTAAAAACTTACTCTGCGCACTTGAGTTTTTGACTGTGTTGACGTTCAATTCACAATCCGCATGTATTTGAATACATTCGGGTTGTTTTACTACGCAGTCCATTCTAAAAATCCAATTTGCTTTGAGTAAAAATTAAAATGTTATAAAAAGGGGCATTACTTTTAATGCTCCTTTTTGTTATTCTAAGCCAATGAACAAACGCATATTATTGGGTATTACAGGTAGTATTGCTGCTTATAAAACTCCGGAACTTATTAGAAAACTCAAAGAACAACATCATGATATCAGAGTTGTTTTAACTTCTTGTGGCAAAGCTTTTGTAACACCTTTGACACTGCAAACAGTTTCACAACACAAAATATATGAAGAACTTATAGATGTTGAAGCTGAAGCTGCAATGAGTCATATTGACCTTGCACGATGGCCCGATTGTATTTTGATAGCTCCTGCGACAGCACATGTGATTGCTAAATTAGCTCACGGTTTTGCTGATGATTTATTGAGTACCTTATGTTTGGCGTCCAACACACGTTTAATTATTGTACCTGCGATGAATCAAACGATGTGGTTTAATCAAGCAACGCAAGATAATGTTAATACACTTAAAGAAAGAGATTGTTTATTTATAGGGCCTGGAGAAGGGAGTCAAGCCTGTGGAGAGTTTGGATTAGGGCGGATGCTGGAACCTTTAGAGATAGTGGAATCTTTATCAAAAGTATTTATCAAACCCTACTTACACAATCAAAGAATTTTAATTACTGCAGGTCCAACTCAAGAATGCATCGATCCCGTGCGCTATTTATCGAATCGTAGTTCGGGTAAGATGGGGTTTGCTTTAGCCCAGGCTGCTATAGAAGCGGGTGCTAAAGTTACACTCATTAGTGGACCTGTCGCTTTAACACCACCAAGGAAATTGAAATTTATATCAGTGAAAACTGCCAGCGAAATGCTATCGGCTGTGGAGCAGGAAATTAGTCAACAGACGGTTTTTATCAGTACTGCTGCTGTAGCAGATTATCAAGTTGTAAACCCAGCGTTACACAAAATTAAAAAATCGAATGCACCGTTAACTTTACAATTAAAACCTACCATTGACATTTTGAATACTGTTAGTCAAATGAACTTAGAAGCTAAACCTTTATTGGTTGGTTTTGCTGCCGAAACTGAATATACCTTAAAATTTGCTGAAGAGAAGCGTAGGAGTAAAAACATAGATTTAATGGTGGTTAATGATGTTAGTCAAGTGGATATTGGTTTTGATAGTGATAAAAATGAAGTAACTGTATTATCTTCTGATGTTCCTATCCACTTAGCGTGTGCACCTAAACAATTAATAGCCCAACAATTACTGCAAATAGTGGCGAATCATATGCATAATACTGCAAAATGTTAACATTCTCTTAGTATTCTTTTTATTTCTTTAATAGTTGAAAAATACAAAGAAATACTTTTTTGATTCTAGGATCATTTCCAAAAATACAACTATATAGGCGGACTGCTTGATAATTGGACATTAGCACTTTAAACTATGCCTTTGCTCCTATTCCTGGTGAAAGGAGACAGTAATTCTTTTCAAAAAGCAATGAGGACTTGATCATGCGACAGGTACCTAATGTTCAATGCTATTGTTATCTCTTTTTGGTGACTAGCACATGAACGTTTTAGAATTTACTAAAAAAAAAATAACTAAAGAAAAAATCGTAATCTTAACTTGTTATGATTATAGTACCGCAAAAATCCTTAATGATTCTTCGCTAGATGCATTATTAATTGGTGATAGTCTTGCCATGACTATGCATGGGTTTAAAGATACCATTATGGCAACAATGACTATAATGGAACTTCATACTGCTGCGGTATACCGAGGTGCTCCTTCTAAATTTCTCATTACCGATCTTCCTTTTTTAAGTTATCGCCGATCATTAAGTCGTAGTGTCATCGCTGTACAAAAGCTTATGCAAGCAGGCGCACAAGCTGTTAAATTAGAAGGTGCAGCAGGAAATCTTTCCTTGATAAGGCATTTAGTCGAATCAGGTATTCCAGTTATGGGTCATCTAGGTTTAACTCCTCAATTTGTTCATAGTTTGGGTGGATATAAAGTCCAGGGAAAAACTCATATGCAGGCAGCGCGACTTAAAGAAGATGCCTTTGCTTTAGAGCAAGCGGGTTGTTTTGCTATAGTTCTCGAGTGTGTTCCAGCACAACTGGCAAAAGAAATAACAACTTCCTTAAAAATTTCAACAATTGGTATAGGAGCTGGTGTTGATACTGACGGTCAGGTTTTAGTTTTGCAAGATTTATTAGGGCTCAATCTAGATTTCAAACCAAAATTTGTTAACCACTTTCTAAATGGTAATCAGTTGATTCGAAAAGCAGTGGATCACTACAGCCATTCTGTTAAACACAAAGAATTTCCTGGTTATGAACATAGTTACTAATCTTGAAGATTGGCAAACCATAAGGAAAAAAAATAATAATAAAAATATAGGATTTGTTCATACCATGGGTCATTTGCATGCAGGACATTTAAGTCTTTGTGCTCGTTCTCAGGCTGAAAATGATTTGACTATAGTAGCTATTTTCGTAAATGCTAAGCAATTTAATCAAATAGAGGATTTTATACATTATCCACGTAGTTTAGATGAAGATATTGTTTTATTAACCAAGCAAAAAGTAGATTATTTGCTATTGTTAGATTCTGAAACCGTTTATGCTGATAATTATCAAATTCAAATTCACGATACCAGTGATCTAAGCCAAGAATTAGAAGCAAAGTTTCGTCCTGGGCATTTTATTGGGATGTTAACAGTCGTCTTAAAATATCTGAATATTGTAAGACCGACTCATGCATATTATGGCGAAAAAGATTATCAACAGTTACTACTCATCAAAAAAATGGCTCAAGCACTTTTTTTGGGAACAGAAATCGTTGCTTGTTCAATAATTCGTGCAACAGATGGTTTAGCTTTAAGTTCGAGGAATACTCGTTTGAGTTTAGAGCAACGCGCGAAGGCGAGTCATTTTCCAACAATTTTAAAACAAGCTCCAAGCTCAGAAGCTGCAGAGAAACAATTAAAAAACATAGGGTTTAAAGTTGATTACGTTGCGGATCATTGGGGGAGGCGTTTAGCAGCAATTTACGTGGGAGATATTAGGTTAATCGATGCTTTTCCTATTAGTCTTCACATTTGAATTTTTGATTGTTAGTAAAATTTAGGATAATTTTTTATAATGAAAGATGACGACTAATTTTTATTATACATTGGATTGTGCGTAAAAAGCGGATGACTTTGGCTAAATGTTTGCGATTGAATACTGATAAAGTAAAATGAATAATACTATGTTTTCTATCGCGACTTTCTACTTTAATATTTTCAATATTAGCATCGGCTTTAGCAATATTATGTGTTAATAATGCTAATACACCGTGTTGATTAATAGTTTCAATATAAATATCAGTTTTAAAAAAACCGTTAGTTTGTTTTTCCCATTGTATGGAAATGGCGCGTTCTGGATTTTTTTTAATAAGTCGTGTTGCATATTTACATCGTTGTAAATGCACAGTAAGACCATGCCCGGCATTGAGTAAACCTATAATTTCATCGCCTGGGATAGGTCGACAACATTCGGCAAACTTGATTAAACCATTATCTGCATTTTTAAGAAATAATGGCAATGAATTAATTTGATTTTTAAAATTGGGTTTCAAAATACATAATGAATAAGCGACTAAAGTAGGGTGTATATAACCGAGTCCAATAGCTTCGAGTAAGTTTTCTAAAGAATCGTATTGAAACTTTTGTAAGGTCTTATTTAAATTTTTAGAGTTGATATTTGTACTATCTTGTCCTAAAGGAGTTAAATTGTTGTCCAGCAGGCGCTGGCCTAATTGTACTGCTTCATTATGCTGCTTATTTTTGAAAAATTGTCTGATATGACTACGAGCGCGTCCTGTTGCTACAAACTCTAACCAGCGTGAATCAGGAAAAGTTTTCTGATCAGTTATGATTTCTACTGTTTGACCACTTTGTAGGTGGGTGCTAAGTGGTACTAGATGCTTATCAACTCTAGCTGCAATACAATGGTTCCCAATATCAGAATGGATTGCGTAAGCAAAATCGATCAAAGTTGCTTTGTGAGGGAGCTCAATGATGTCACCTTTAGGAGTAAAGATATATATATCCGTGGGAAAAAGATCGATTTTAACTGTCTCCATAAATTCTAATGAACTAGGAGTCGTTTGTTGAATGTCAAGTAAGCGTTTAAGCCATTCCCTTGCTCGTAAATGTGGACGGAGTTCGTTAGCTTTAGTTTTTTCTTCTAACCAGTAACTTACAATACCGTGATCAGCACCATTATCCATCATAGTCGTACGAATTTGTATGTGAATTGAAGTGGCAGCAGGGCCAAATAAAGTAGTATGTAATGCTTGATAACCATTCGCTTTAGGAAGTGCGATATAGTCATGGAAATGATCCGGTAGAGGTTTATAAAGGTTATGCACAGCACCCAATACGCGATAGCAACTATCAATATTATCTACAATAATACAAAAAATAGGGACATCAATGATCTCATTGAAGGCTAAATGATTTTCCCGCATTTTTTTATAAATTTGATAAAGATGCTTTTTTTTATGCCAAATAGTATGAAAAGGTAAATGATGTTTGTCCAAACACTCTTTTAAAGCGGATTCTATTTTATGGATACTTGTTTTATGCTTGCGACGATTTTTTTGTATCGTTTCTTGTAATATTCGATACCGCCATGGATATAGATTTAAAAAACAAAGATCTTCTAATTCTATGCGTACTATATGCATACCTAATCGCTGTGCGATAGGGGCGTAAATATCTAATGTTTCTTTAGCAATACGATGACGTTTTTCTGCAGGAACTGCAGATAATGTGCGCATATTATGCAAACGATCAGCTAATTTTATGATAATGATGCGAATATCTTTTGCCATGGCTAGCAGCATTTTACGAAAATTTTCTGCTTGAGCTTCAGCGCGACTTTGGAATTGAATTTGGGTTAGTTTACTCATCCCATCAACAAGTTCTGCTATTTCATTGCCAAATGTCGTAGTTAAAACAGTTTTTTCAATAGGAGTGTCTTCAATCACATCATGTAAAATTGCAACGTTTATGGTTTGAACGTCCATGCGCATTTGAGCGAGAATTTTAGCAACTGCAATTGGATGGCTAATGTAAGGATCTCCACTATGGCGTTTTTGGCCAGAATGGGCCCTAGCAGCAAATTGATAAGCGTTATAAACTTGTTTTATTTGCTGAGGGGATAGATAGATTTGTAGTTCTTGTTTGAGGTCACTAAACATGTGCATGCAAGCGCCCCCGGCTTTTTAAAAGCCCATAGATTGTGATCCACTTATGCCGCCGCCAATTTCCTCATTTGATTTTTCTCCTGCATCATTGAGTTTTCCATCAGCGATTTCTCTTAAGGCTATTACTGTAGGTTTGTCGTTTTCGGGGTCAACCATGGCCATGCCGCCTTTAGCAATTTGCCTGGCCCGTTTCGAGGCTAGAATGACTAATTCAAAATGATTTTTAACTTTCTTTAAACAATCTTCTACAGTTACGCGTGCCATATGAATTCTCTATTAATTGAGCGAAATTGAACCTAATACTATAACATTATTTGGCTATATCTATACTATATTTCCGATAAAAGTATAGCTTTTCCCTTAATTTCTCGGGTTTATACTTCAAAGTCCTTCTCATAACCTGTTAATTTTCGAGCCCACATTTATGTCTAAAATATCATTTTTACCGATAAATTAAGCTGCATTCATTAATGCAGTGGTAACATCCAGCATCCGATTAGAAAATCCCCATTCATTGTCATACCAAGCAAGAACCTTAACAAAATCGCCAATGACACGAGTTTGGTTTGCATCTACAGTGGAAGATGCTGGATTGTGATTGTAATCTATAGAAACGAGGGGTTCTTCACTGTAATTAAGCAGACCTTTGAGCGAGCTACTTTCAGAGGCTTTTTTTAAGATTTCATTGACTTCTTTTGCGGTCGTTATGCGTTTTGCTTGAAAACTTAAATCGACTAAAGACACATTTATCGTAGGAACGCGTATAGCTAAACCATCAAGTTTTCCGGCGAGTTCAGGTAACACTAAACCGAGTGCCGAAGCCGCTCCTGTTTTGGCAGGTATCATAGAATGAGTTGCGGATCGTGCCCGATACATATCGGGGTGATAAGTGTCGATAAGCACTTGATCGTTAGTGTAAGCATGAATAGTGGTCATTAAACCCTGCATAATCCCTAAATTTTCATGTAAAGCTTTAGCTAGAGGGGCTAAACAATTGGTGGTGCAAGAAGCATTAGAAATAATAGTATCGCTACTTTTTAAGGTATGGTGATTAACCCCATAAACAATAGTGGCATCAGCCCCATTACCAGCGGGAGCGGAAATAATAACTTTTTTTGCCCCTGCTTTGATATGTTTCCCAGCTTTCTCTGGTGAAGTGAATAGGCCAGTACATTCATGAACAACATCAATATCTAATTCTTTCCAAGGTAGATTTTCTGGATCCCGTTCTGAGAAAATTTTTATCCGCTGGTTATTGACAATTAAATAATCTTTATCGATGTTTATGGTTCCTTTAAATTTCCCATGAGTAGTATCGTAGCGGGTTAGGTGAGCATTAATTTCGATATTACCTAAGTCATTTATTGCTATAATTTCTACATCATGCTGCTTAGGATTTTCAAAAAAAGCTCTTAAAATATTACGGCCTATACGACCATAACCATTAATAGCGATACGTATTGTCATAATGCTTCCCCCTAGTTTAATCGGTTAATAGTTGATTTAGTGTTTTAATAATATTTTCAGTAGTAAACCCAAAATTTTTAAAGACTTCAGTACCCGGTGCAGATTCGCCGAACTGGTTAAGTCCGATCACTTTACCTTTATTACCTACATACCGGTACCAAAAATCTTCAGTTCCTGCTTCTATAGCGAGGCGTAATGTAATCGAATTAGGCAAAATTTTAGCTTTATAGGCTAAATCTTGTTGTTCAAAACGATCAGCAGAAGGCATAGATACCACTCTGATTTGTCTGCCTTGTTGATTTAAAGATTGTGCAGCACTCATAGCTAAACTGACTTCAGAGCCTGTTGCAATGATAATGGCTTCCGGTGTTGATGAACTATCCAAAAGAATATAAGCGCCACGATGGATAGATTGTAAAGTTTCTTGGTTGTGGGTTTGCGAGGGTATAGCTTGTCGCGTGAGTAATAAACAAGTGGGCCCTAAATGTTGTATAGCTTGTTGCCAGGCAACTGTGGTTTCTAGTGCGTCACAAGGCCGCCAAACCGAAAGATTTGGTATAAGTCTTAAACTATTGATATGTTCAATAGGTTGATGTGTTGGACCGTCTTCGCCTAGTCCGATCGAATCGTGAGTATAAATAAAGATTACATGCTGTTTCATTAACGCGGATAAACGAACAGCGTTGCGTGCATAATCACTAAAGACTAAAAAAGTTCCTCCATAAGGAATGAATCCTCCATGGAGGGCTATACCGTTCATCATGGCGGACATACCGAATTCTCGCACGCCGTAGTGAATATAATTACCTGATGGGTTTTTTTTAGTTAAAACAATAGAGCCTTTCCAAAGGGTAGAATTAGATTCTGTGAGGTCTGCAGATCCACCTAAAAGTTCTGGTAAAAGCGGGGCAAGGACATTTAACGCATTCTGCGAGGCTTTACGTGTTGCTATTTTTTCTGAAGGATTTTTGTAAACATCCTCTATAATTTTTTTGGTTTTTTCTTCCCAATTTGAAGGCAATTTTCGATTAATTCTGCGTTGGTATTCTTTGGCGAGCTCCGGAAACGCTGTTTGATAGACATGCCATTTTTCTTCCCAAGCTTTTACTAAAGCTTTTCCCTTAGAGCGAGCATCCCATGCTTGATAAATATCTTCTGGTATTTCGAAAGGTGGATAATTCCAATGTAATGCCAGTCTGGTGGCAGCAACTTCTTTTTCGCCTAATGCGGCTCCATGTGCTTGATGACTGTCCACTAAATTAGGGGCGCCAAATGCAATTTTTGTTTTACAACAAAGTAAGCTTGGCTTATCAGTAACAGCACGAGCATTTTCTATAGCTATTTTAATTTGCTTAGGATCATGGCCATCAATATCAGAAATAACATGCCAATGATAAGCCCTAAAGCGTTCAGGGGTATTATCTTTAAACCAGCCTGAAACATTACCATCAATAGAAATGTTATTGTTATCCCAAAAAGCAATTAATTTACCTAAACCTAAACATCCTGCCAAAGAAGCTGCTTCATGAGAAATGCCTTCCATCAAACAGCCATCACCCAAGAATACATAAGTAAAATGATCGGTAATGGTGTGAGAAGGACGATTAAAATAAGCGGCTAAATTTTTTTCGGCTAAGGCCATACCCACTGCATTTGCAAATCCTTGACCGAGAGGTCCGGTTGTTGTTTCTATACCAGGAGTTAAATGAACTTCAGGATGCCCAGGTGTTTTTGAATGTAATTGACGAAATCTTTTAATTTCGTCTAGTGAAAGATCATAACCGGTCAAATGAAGTAGCGCATAATGCAGCATCGATCCATGACCATTGGATAAAATAAAGCGGTCGCGATTACTCCAGTTTGGATCACTGGGGTCATGAATTAAAAATTCTCTCCATAAGACAGTTGCAATATCAGCCATGCCCATGGGCATGCCAGGATGACCTGATTTAGCTTTTTCCACAGCATCTATGCTTAGAAATCGAATCGCATCCGCATATTTTTTTTGGTAAGACATTTAAGATTTCCTATTTACCCCATTATCAGAAATATTCAGAACTCAAAAAATACAATTTAAATATACTCACAGCAATGGATTTTTTGAGAGCGGCTCGCTTAGTGAAGCAACCAGAATGTATTCAAGATACATCAGGATTGCGAGTTGAACGGCAACGCAGACAAAAATTCAAGTGCGAAGAGTATAAATTAAAAAACATCAGCTATAATCGCATGCGCAATAATAATAGAGGAGCACAGGATCAGCAAACATAATAATTTTTTTCCGCCCATTACGCGATAGGAGGCATTAATTTGTTGTTGGTAACGCCCAGACCAAGCCATTAATGCGGGAAGCAAAGCCAATAAAACAGCACAGCATATGCCAGCATAATTCAATGCTAGCATAAATGAAGCGGGGTAAAATAAAACAACCATTAAAGGAGGTAAAAATGTAAGTAAATACACGATAAATTTATTTTTTTCGGTTTGGCTCAACGCTAAACCATCAAGTAAGAAATCAGATAAACTAATACCGACACCTAAAAAAGAAGTTGCTAAACAAATGGATGTAAAAATCCAAGTAAATAAAGTAATGCTATTTTTGTTTAGTAAATGGCTCAATGTGTTGGTCAGATGGCTAGTAGATTGGCTGGACTGGGCAATTGTTAAAAGTTTATTGATAGGAATAACTCCCATGATAGCTCCATTCCAGAAAATGTAACAAATAAGTGGGATTAAACTACCTAAAATAATGACTTGACGTAATTGTTTAACATTACTATGAAAATAACTGCGTAAACTTGGAATAATGGCGGCAAAGCCGAATGATGTAATAATGATAGTAAGGCTTTTTGGTAAGTAATGTATATTACCCTGCGCTAATTGTTTGGCAGATATAAAAGGCAATAAAAATAATATAAGGAGAAAAAAAATAAGTAATTTTCCTCCCATTAGAATTCGATTCATTAAATCCACAGAATGCATTCCTTTGTACACAATAGGGCCTAAGCACAGTACAAATAAAATGGTTGTAACAATTGTTGAAAAATGGAAATTTATTTTCTGTAAGATACCTTGTAAAAAATCTGAACCACCCGCGATATACGCTGCTAGCAAAGCATATAGCAATAATAAATAACATAACCAGGCAATGATCTCGCCTGGAACTCCCAAAGTTGCACGCGCCATGGATATTAAATGACTATTAGGAGGGAACCAAAGATTTATTTCTAAAATGAGTAACCCTCCGGCTAGCATAATACCCCAACAAACAATCAAAAAAAGTGACGAATTTAAAAAACCTACTTGAACAGTTGCAAGAGGTAAAGCTAACATCCCGCCACCTATGGCATTGCCAGTAATTAATAAAATACCGCCGAATTGTTTTATATTCATAGGATTTGTTAGTAAGTGAAGCTTAAAATAATAATAAATAATGCTATTATCATTAAACTAAGTAATAAAAGCTTTCCTCCGCCAACTTGATATCCTAAAGCACATTTTTTAATGTACCGTCCACTCCATGCCATCATAGCGGGAAGAAGTATTAATAAAATGGCACAAAGAACCCCTGCATAAGATAAAGCCATAATGAAAGCATGAGGATAATGATTGGCAATGAATAACGGAGGAAAAAAAGTAAGTGCATAAAGAGCCAACTTCTTTAAACCTTTTTTTTCAATTTGTAGTCCATCACTAAAAAAATCAAATAGACTTAAAGCAACTCCTAAAAAAGAAGTAGCAAAACATATGGATGTAAATATTTTTGCTAAAAAATTCACTAATCTATTATCCAGTAAATGATTCAAGGCAGATATTAAGTCGCTAGTGGAATGTCCCGAATGATACATGAATAGTAAACCTAAATTTCCATGTGTGGGTATGGCGCCCATAATAGTTAATTCCCACAAAATATAGCAGAATAATGGAATTAAGCTGCCAATAAGAATAGCTCTACGTAACATAAAAAAATCATTATTAAAATAGCTACGTAAGCTTGGAACAATTACAGCAAAGCCAAATGAGGTCATAATAACCGTTGTACTACTTAAAATAACACTAAGCTGAAATGCATTTTCCAAGCTAAATAAGTAATGAAAAGAAATAAAAGGAAAAATACAAATCACTAATAAAATAAAGGCTAATAATTTGCTAGACATTAAAGCTCTGTTAACATAATCGACCGAGCCTAATCCTTTATAAACGATTACACTTAATAATCCTGCAAATAATAATGCGGAAATTTTTGTGGATAGGTGCAAATGAAATGTTAATAGTAGATGTTGTAAGAAATCGCTGCCACCCGCAATATAAGCCGCTAATAAAGCATATAACAATAAAAGATAGCTAAGCCAGGCAACGGCTTGACCAAACTTACCTAGGGTCGTTTTAGCCATACTAATTAAATTGCTGTTTACACTATGCCAAAGATTAACTTCTAAAATAAGCAATGCAGCAGCGGTCATTATAGCCCAACACAATACTAAAAAAATTAGTGCATTTATAAAGCCTAATTGTGCAGTAGCAATTGGCAGGGCTAACATTCCTCCTCCAATACTGGTGCCAATGATAAGTAAAATGCCGCCGATAAGTTTATTGTTCATATTTGTTTTTAATAGAGATACGGATCATTTTTGGGGCGTGTTTTAAAGCGTCGATGTATCCAAAGATATTGATCGGGGTGGGCACGAACAGCTTGTTCTAACAATTGGTTAAAACGCAGCATATCTTGGTAGTCATCTTCCTGGCCAAAACTTTCTAAAATAGGCCCGATAGTTATTTGATAACCTTTTCCTTTTGGAAGGCGATGATAAAATAGGGTGACAACTTGTGCTTCAGTTCGATTGGCATAGCGACTTGGTGTTGAGATGGTAGCAGTAGAAATGTTAAAAAATGGCGGAAAAATGCTGTGCGTAGGTCCATAGTCTTGATCGGCAGCATACCAAATAGCTTTGTTTTGTTTCAAAGTTTTAATAATTTGGCGAATAGCATGGCGATGTATAGGTTGCATCCAGTTAAAATTACGATGTTGTTTTAATAATCTATCGATGACTCGGTTCTTTTGTTCACGGTAAACAACATACATCGGAAAAATATTAGAAAAAAGACGCCCACAGATATCCAAAGATGTAAAATGGGCACTTAAAATAAGTACACCTTTTTTTTTGGCGAGTGCTTCTTGCAAATGTTCTAAGCCTTGTACATGAATTAGAGAATCTAGTTTATGATCAGGCATCCACCACGCCATGGCAGACTCAATGAGTCCCATTCCTAAGGATTGAAATTGTTTTTTAAGTAAATTTTCTCGTTCTTCATTGGATAATTCAGGAAAACAAAGTTTCAGGTTAATTTCTGCAATACGTCGAAATTTTTTTAATAAATAATAGGAAATTCGACCTAAATTTTTACCAAATTGGAGTTGTAGTTTATAAGGAAATTTGATTATGAGATATAGGATTCCTAATCCTAACCAAGTAGGCCAATAACGAGGATGTATCAGTTCTAAAAAATTATTTTGCATTAGGTAATAGTAATCGATGTGCTATTTGTTGTTTAACTAAGTGTTGTTCAATAATCTCGTCAATATCATGCTGTGTTTCATAGTGATACCAGGCGCTTTCAGGGTAAATCACCAAGATTGGCCCTAAACTACACCGTCCTAGACACCCGGAAGAGCTTACTCGAATTTTTTGTTGCTGATTTTCAGTCAGTTGTTTTATCTTATTTTTTAGATAATCAAATAAGGGCTGGGCGCCGCGTTTAGCACAACAATCTTTATTATTTTCCCGTAGATTAGTACATACGAAGATATGATGTTGATAATAGGACATAAATTTTATTTTAAAGTAAAAATAAGAAAGTTTTTACTTTACCAGAAATACGCAAGTATCTCTATTAAACAGCCGTTTTTCTGCCTTGAATTCGAATTTCTGGAAAAAGGATGAAGTAAATGATTAAAGTGATCAAATGAGCCTTTTTGAGTTAAACTAATAGCTTAAACAAGGAGGAAAATAGTTTATGTCAAATATTATACGGTATAGATCCCCTTCTTTATTACACCAATTACACCGGCTTTCGCAAGAATGGGATCAGTTGTTTGATCCCAGTCACCAACTTATTGAAAATAGTTCCATGATAGAAACTAGTCATTGGGCGCCTGCAGTGGATATCAAAGAAGAACCTACTCGTTTCGTGCTTTTTGCAGATATTCCAGGTGTTGATCCGAAAGATATCGAAATTTCAATGGAAAATGGAATATTAACAATTAAAGGCGAAAGAGCTGCTATCCGCACCGAAGAAAATGAAGGGTATACACGAATTGAACGATCCAAAGGAAGTTTTTATCGCCGTTTTGCTTTGCCTGATACTGCAAACGCCGATGAGATAACTGCAGAAGGAAAGCAGGGGGTACTTAGAATCATTATTACTAAAAGGGATAAAGTTGCAGCCAAAAAAATAAAGGTGGAGGATCAAAAAGATTAATTTTTTAATCGTCAGCATATGAATTCGATTAGGAATTCGTGTATAAGCTAATAATCTCTAAGCAGATCTTAATACGGTAGTGCATGCTGCATGTAGAGCTGGGAGGGTGATTTTTTCAAACCATGAATTTCGCTTTAACCAAATATTATTCCTGGGTGAGGGATGAGGTAATGGAAAATAGGTCGGAAGATATTCTGTGTAGGCAGCGACGGTTTCTGTTAAATTTACTTTAGCACGACTACCTAAGTAATGTTTTTGTGCATACTGACCAATTAATAAGATTAATTGAATGTTTGGAAGATTAGCTAAAAGTTTAGGTAACCAAGTACTTGCACATTCTTTTCGCGGAGGTAAATCGCCCGAAGGTCCTGTTCCTGGGTAGCAGAAACCCATGGGAATGATGGCAATTTGATTTGTATCATAAAATGTTTTTTTATCAAGTTGTAACCAGTGCCGTAAACGATCTCCACTAGGATCGTTCCAAGGAATTCCTGTGTTGTGTACGCGAATTCCTGGCGCTTGACCAACGATAAGCAAACGACTTAGGTTGTGTGCTTGCAGTATGGGTCTGGGAGTTAAGGGTAAGTGATTGGCACAGAGTTGACATTCACGAATGTTTTTGATTAGAGGTAAAATTTTATTCATAACAGGATGGAGGTTCTATACTCTTGTAATTGGACTTTGTTATTTGCTGTGGCTAGGATGCGAGTTGGGCAGCAATACAGACAAAAATTCAAGTGTAAGAGTATACTTGCCAAATGGGTATTATACCCACTAAAGTAAGCGCTAAAAATAGGCTGCTATTATTTAATAGGTAGGATCTATGGAGTATAAAGAAACAGAGGCTTTATTAGAAGAAGATGATGGTGATGGAAGTAGTGATACTGAATTGCCACCTAATATCTTAGATATTGAAGATGAAGAATTAGATACATGGCCTGAAGAATTGGCCTTAGATGCATTAAATAAGAAAGCAAAAGTCTCACCTGTTCGATTTTCGCTTGAAAAGCGCCGAGCTATTGAAGATTATTTAGAGCAACGACGATTACGAGAAGAATTCGATTATGAGTTTGAAAATGAACTCATATCAGAAGCTTCTGATGCAACAAAAAGTGAGTAGCTATGCACTTTAAGTTTTTGGATTTTGAACAACCCATTGCAGAGCTTGGGGCAAAAATAGAAGAGCTACGTAAGTTGGGTAACGATGCCGATCTTAATGTCAACGAAGAAATTAAACGTTTAGAACAAAAGAAAATAGAATTAACTGAATCTATTTTCCAGTCCTTAAATGCTTGGCAAATAGTTCAATTGGCCCGTCATCCACACCGACCTTATTTTTCAGATTATATTAGCAGAATTTTTTCTGATTTCGATGAACTACATGGTGATAGAGAATTTTCAGATGATCCTTCTATTATCGGTGGAATTGCTTATTTAGCGGATCAACCGGTTGTTATCATGGGTCAGCAAAAAGGACGTACCACCAATGAAAAAGTTCTACGTAATTTTGGAATGCCTAAACCAGAAGGTTATCGTAAAGCAATTCGGTTAATGGAATTAGCTGAAAGATTTAAACTGCCCATTCTGACTTTTATTGATACACCGGGTGCTTATCCTGGTATAGATGCAGAAGAACGTAACCAAAGTGGTGCGATCGCACAAAATTTACAAATGATGTCCCAGTTAAAGACACCAATTATTTCCACAATAATTGGAGAAGGTGGTTCAGGAGGAGCTTTAGCTATTGGTGTGGCAGACAGAATTTTGATGTTGCAATATAGTGTTTATTCAGTTATTTCCCCTGAGGGATGTGCATCTATTTTATGGAAAAGTGCTGAAAAAGCGTCCGAAGCAGCAGAAGCGATGGCTATGAATGCTGATCGTTTATATAAACTTAAATTGATAGATGCAGTGATTCAAGAGCCTTTAGGTGGTGCCCATACCGATTTTGATGAAATGGCTAATCAGCTAAAAATTGAACTTGTTAAGCAATTAGCACAAATCCAATATTTTTCTATGGAAAAATTACTCGAACTGCGTTACAACAAGATTTTAGCTATTGGTGTTTAATTTATAGCGCATATAGCTGCCAATTTAAAATTAAAATATGAAACTTTTATCTATCGAAGCAATAGCTTTTACTTCAGGAATAGTAAACATTTATCTTTTAACACGTTGTAGTTTATGGAATTGGCTTTTTGGGATATTGACCGTTTCTCTGTATGCAATCATTTTTTTTAATATCAAGCTGTATGCCGATATGAGTTTACAGGGAGTTTTTTTATTTTTTCAGTTTTATGGGCTGTACCAATGGCGCTATGGTAGTAAAGAAAACAAGCCAATTGCTATGCAAGTTGTGAGTTTATCTACTTGCTTGATGTTATTTGCAGCGGCTATTATTTTATTTGCAGGCATTAGTTTTATTTTAAAATATAGTACTGACTCTACAACTATTTATGCCGATGCCACGATTACAGCATTAAGTTTGATTGCTCAATGGATGATGAGTAAAAAATATTTACAGCATTGGGTTTTATGGATAATTATCGATTTAATTTCTATTAATTTGTATATTAGTAAAAACTTGTATTTAACAGCATTGCTTTATTTGGTCTTTATGCTGCTATGTTTCAAAGGCTACTATCAATGGAGGGAAACTTTAAATAAATCGACATGGGCTTATTCCATCGCATAAATTAAATCTAATTTATTCTCATTATTTTATTTTTTCATAGATATTTCTATTAAGCTTTACAATTCCCAGGCAAATTTTGTATGGTTGCTGTATGTTTACACACGAAAAACTTGAGTATTTATTAAAACAATACCCCACATCGGCTAGGTTTTGGGTTGCCTATAGTGGAGGGTTGGATTCGCAAGTTTTACTCCATGCATTAAGTCGCATGTTCCCTAAACAACGTTTACGGGCTATCCATGTCAATCATGGTTGGCATGCTGATTCAATTAAATGGGCTAATATTTGTCGAGATAACTGTGAAAAATTAGGTATTTATTGCAATATTGTTCCCATAGATGCCTGTCCTAAATTTGGTGAGAGCCTAGAAGCATACGCCCGAGTGGCACGGTATGGGGCCATAGCCAAACTAATTCCCAAAGGAGATTATTTATTAACAGCGCATCACCGCAATGATCAAGCAGAAACTTTTTTATTACAAATGTTACGAGGGGCAGGTCTAAAAGGCTTAATGAGCATGCCATTTTGTCAGGTATTTTCAAAAGCCTATCTAATACGACCTTTGCTAGATTTTACTCGTTCAGAGCTTTATGAGTATGCTCATGTGCATCAATTAACTTGGATCGAAGATGATAGTAATATGGATTTACGCTTTAATCGTAACTATATTCGTCATCAAGTGTTGCCACTTATTCAGCAACGTTGGCCTCAGGCTGACAAAACTATCGCAAGAGCTGCTGCAAATTTAGCTGAAGCCCATTCACTGCTTGATGAAATAGCCTACCAGGATTGGTGTATGGTTCAAGGATCTGCACCGAATATGATAATTATTTCTTGCTTAAAGAAGCTAAGTGCTAAACGGCGAACTAATGTTTTACGTTATTGGTTAAGGCAGTTACATTGCGCTTTACCTAGTCAGAAACAATTACAGCAAATTGAATTTTTATTAGAGAGTAGAATGGATGCATCTCCGCAAGTTAATTGGGGAGATATACAATTACGTCGTTACAGAGATTATATGTATGTTCTTAATTTGGTAGAAAATGAAAAAATTTTTAAAAGAGGTTTGATTACATGGAAGTTGGGTCAGACAATTACATTGCCTACATTGGATCAATTGACAACAAAGCAGGTTTTTGGCGCAGGATTGAACTATTCATTACTAAATGAACGGCAAGTCGATGTGACTTTTCGCCAAGGAGGAGAAAGATTTTATGCAAGCAATCGTCAAGGTTCTCATCCTTTAAAAAAATTATTTCAAGAATGGGGCACCCCTCCATGGCAGCGCAATAAGGTCCCGCTCATTTACTATCAAAAGGAACTAATTGCTGTGGCTGGCTATGATGTAGATCCTCGTTTTGCAGCAAAGGAAAATGAGTTAGGTCTTGTTATTGAACTTATTCCAAATTTTTCCAGTAATAATCGATTTCTAACCAATTGATTAGAGCCTTTTATTTAATCACCACGAATCTAATGCCGCCCCGCGATAATACGTTAACTAAAAGTTCTTGTTTACTATGTTTAGCGACCTCTTGGAGCTGAGCAACATTAGTTACATCGACTTGATTCGCAGATATTATGACGTCTCCAGGTCGGATACCCGCATGCCAGGCCATACTATCTTCATCTGTATCAACGACTTCTACTCCAATCAAATGACCTTGGCCAGTAATAGTTTGACTGAAATCACGTAATACTAATCCATACAGAAACGGATTATCATGTTCAGCTATTTTTTTATAATCTTTAGGATCAGTTAGGGTTATTACTGTATTGATGGTTTTCCCTTTGCGTAATAGTTTAATATTAACTTTATCTCCGACTCTTAACATACCGACGATATTTTTTACTTGCCCGCCATTATGGATGGGTATGCTGTTAATCGATTGAATAATATCACCGGTTTGAATTCCTGCAGTTTGGGCTGGTGAGTAGTTAGGCACCTGGGAGACTAATGCTCCGTTAGTCTCTGTGGAAATATGCAGCGCGGTTGTAAGTGCAGGTGTCAAATCTTGGACTAGCACACCCATTAATCCCCGTTTTACTGAACCATATTCAGCTAATTGTTTCATAACACCGTGCGCCATATTAACAGGAATAGCAAAACCAATACCTATGTTTCCTGCATTGGAGCCGGGTGCCAATATAGCTGTGTTGATTCCCATTAATTGTCCTTGTAAATTAATCAAAGCACCACCAGAATTACCTGGATTAATAGGAGCATCGGTCTGAATAAAATTCTCAAAACCTTCTATCCCCAATCCAGTACGCTGTAATGCGCTGACAATACCTGAAGTGACTGTTTGATTAAGTCCAAAAGGATTTCCTATAGCAGCTACAAAATCACCTACTTTTAGGTTATCCGAATTACCCAGAGGAATAGCAGTTAAATGATCAGGTGTAATGGTAAGTAAAGCAATATCAGAAGCAGGGTCTGAACCTTTTAGCGTCGCTTTAAAAACGCGACCATCACTTAAAGTGACTGTAATGGTTTTAGCTTCATGAATAACATGTGCGTTAGTTAAAATATAGCCTGCTTTAGCATCTACAATGACGCCTGAACCCATGCTTTCAAAATGGCGTGGATAAGGATGTCCAGGTACAGGAGGTGGTAATTGATTGAGTGGAATATCGCCCTGAACAGAAACATTCACCACAGCCGGTAAAATAGGCTGTAACATTTGAGAGATACTATCTTTGTTTATTTGATGAGCTAAGCTAAAAGGCCAGCCGGCGTAGCTTAAAGGGCAAAAACCGATCACGAGTAAGGAACTGAGTAATAATTGGTATAATATTTTTTTCATAGATGTATGAGATCAAATTAACAGCTTGTTAAGCTTAACGTATTTTTTGGTTTTGTTGCAATTATTGAGTATTATACACTCTAAAGGTTATTAAATGCGCTATTATTCTCTCTGGGATCAGTTAATTATTCATATCGATGAAGCATTATCTTCCATACAGCCGCTTTCTGCTTCTACTCGCCCCAGTCCGGCCGAAATTTTGACAACGCAAGATAGCAGTTTAAATAAAAAGGAACGTCAGCTTTCAGGTGGTTTAATGCGAATAAACCATGTGGGTGAAGTTTGCGCCCAAGCGCTATATACCGGTCAAGCGATTACTGCTCGCTGCAAAGATACTAAAGAAAAATTAAAAAAAGCTGCGAAAGAAGAGGTCGATCACCTTAATTGGTGCCAGCATCGTATTCACCAATTAGATACCCACGTTAGCTATTTGAATCCCATTTGGTATATAAGTTCTTTATTAATAGGTTTGACTGCCGGTTTAGGGGGAGATAAGGTGAGCTTAGGTTTTTTGGCTGAGACAGAACATCAAGTAGAAAGGCATTTGCATAAGCATTTGAATAAATTGCCTTTACAGGATAAAAAAAGTCGTGCAATTGTGGAGCAAATGCGTAAAGAGGAACTGGAGCATGCTCTAACAGCTGAAGGTGCTGGGGCTATTCCTTTACCATTAGTAATTCAATGGGGCATGCAAGGCTTAGCTAAATTTATGTCTATAGTTGCTTATCGAATTTGACCACCGTGTCAGAAAAAAGGTAAATTTTTTGCAAACATTATTTAAAACCTTACTACAATTTTGTATGCTGAAAGCATTAATTATCCTTACAATAACGGCTGTACTCTGTTTTTTATTGCCCATTGTCTATCAGAAATACCAACAACGTTTAGGCCGTAATTCCCATATTTTAAGCGTTGCATTACTAGAGTCTATTTATAGACCGTTATTGGTGTTGATTGCTATCATGGGCATACTTTATGCGTTAGAGTCACTATGTATAACTTGGCAAGGGATTAGCGCTGCTCAATTTCATTTAGTTCGGAATTTAGCCTTTATAGGATTACTCGCTTGGTTTTTATGGCGGTTTGCTTCTTTTGCTGAAGAAGCTTTTCTCCAAGCCTATAAAAACAAAACTATTGATAAAACCCTAGTCCATGCAATGAGCCAGATCGCAAAATTCGCGATAATTATTTTAACTGCTTTATCCTTATTTCAAACTTTTGGTTTAAGTATTGCAGGAGCCTTAGCTTTTGGTGGCATGGGAGGGGTCGTTATAGGATTTGCCGCTAAAGATCTGCTCGCTAACTTATTTGGTAGCTTCATGCTTTTTTTAGATAGGCCTTTTGTGATAGGTGATCAAATTAGCTTACCTGCACTTAAAGTGGAAGGTACTGTAGAAGCAATAAGTTGGCGTGTTTGTAGAGTTCGAATGCCTGATTGTCGTCCTGTGTATATTCCTAATGCTTTATTTTCAAATTTAGTCGTAGAAAATCCATCAAGAAGAAAATATAGACGATTCTATTGTCAAATTAGTTTACGTTACCAAGATTTAATGAAGGTTCCGGCTATATTAGAAGACATGCAAGCATTATTAAAAAAAAATACAGCGATTGATAAAAATAGACCTATAACCGTTAATCTTAACGAATTAGGGAATACTTCTCTTAATTTAGTAGTGATAGCTTATACTAATATCATTAACAGCACAGACTTTTTAAAGATACAACAAGCCTTGTTTCTGGAGTTATTAGCATGTATTCAACAACATGGGGCAGAATGGTCTTTCCCAAGTCATAATGTATATTTAAATAAAGAAGCGGGTGAATTGATTAGCTCTCAAAATAATAAACAATGAAATTAAAACTTAGCATTATAGGTTGTGGACGTTTAGGTAAAACTTTAGGGGCTCTACTTGTTGGTACAAAGCTTGTTTCTATTCAGGATATCGTTAATTTAAGTAGAGTTAGTAGTGCAAAGGCTGTTGCTTTTCTAGGGCAAGGTAGAGTTTGTTCGACGTTTAAACAACTAAAACATGCTGATATCTATTTAATTGCTACACCGGATGATCGTATTGAATTTATAGCCCAACAAATAACTTCGCAAGGCGCATTAAAGCCAGGGGACGTGGTTTTTCATTGTAGTGGGTTGTTATCCTCTGAATGCCTGAATTCCGTTGCGAGTTTAGGTTGTTATGTAGCTAGTTTACATCCAGTTTTAAGTTTTTCTGAGCTGATGCTGGATATAAAAAACTTTAGCGGAACGCATTGTGCATTTGAAGGCAATGTTAAAGCCTTAGAACGATTGTTACCATTACTTAATGCAATAGAGGCAAAGATATTTTCAATCGAAAAAAAAGATAAGCCGCTTTATCATACTGCCAGCATATTGGCATCTAATTATTTGATTACCTTATCGGCTATGGCTAAGGATTGTTACTCTAAAGCTGGTTTAAATGATGCATTAGCTGAAAATCTTACATTAGGACTCATGTCTCAAGCCTTAGGAAAAGTACAAAGGTTGAAGCCTAAAGAAGCATTGACAGGGCCTTTGCAACGAGCGGATATAGAGACTCTAAAAAAACATTTATCTGCGTTGAAATCTTTTCCCGAATTAGAATATATATATAAAAGTTTGGGTAAAGCTACCTTAGCATTGACTAGGCACGAAGAAAGCCTAAAAAGATCATTAACGCAGATTTTTAATAGTTAATTGAGAACTTTAGGCAGCAGTAGGTGTTAATTTACGAATTCTAGCTAATAAACGACTTTTATGTCTAGCTGCTTTGTTTTTATGAATAAAACCTTTATCTGCCATACGATCAATTACAGGCAGAGCGATTTGGTAGGCTGCATCAGCTTCTGGCGCTTTTCCACTCTCAATAGCAACAACAACACGTTTAATATATGTCCGCATCATAGAGCGATAGCTAGTATTATGCTGGCGGTGTTTTTCTGCTTGTCGTACACGTTTTTTTGCTTGTTTTGTATTGGCCAATGGACAACCTCCTGAATTAACAACAAACGAACTTACAATAATAGAATTAATGTAAGTCGAGTAAAATAGGCGCCAATCATGCCCTTATAGAGGTTATTTGTCAATCCAGAGAAGAGTTATTATCATTTATTTCCAAGGAATCTTCTGTATCGTGAGTTTTGTTGGAATTTGTTTTTGAAAAGTCTTGATCCGAAGGATTTTTGTTAGATCTATCTGACTGTGCATCTTGATTTTTATCAGACTTAACAGGAGGGACATCATCTTCAATTTCGTTGATATCTTCATCGTCTTCCTCATCTTCGGCTTCTGTTTTTTTAACTTTGGGTGGAGTTGAAGTATCTGTTTGTGGAGAATTTGATAGATTTTTAGATTCGTCTAACGAGTTATTCGATTTTTTTTCAGGGGCAATTACTGGAAGAACTTGCGGAATAGTTATCGTTGGTATGGGCGAAGGCGGGATTAAGTAATAATCTAAAAGCTTACGAGCAATTTGAGGGGCTGGCGTAACGCTATTCTGGATAACAATAGCAAGAGCAATAGAAGGTTTTTCAACTGGGGCAAAAGCAATAAATAATGAATTATCACGCAGCTTGGCAGCGACTGTCTTGGTATCATAACGTTCATCGTTTTTTAAACTATATACTTGCGCAGTTCCAGTTTTGCCTGCCAAGGTATAGGGAACACCTGGAAAAAAGCGTTCGGCCGTTCCTCCTGGTGCATTAACAACATGTTGCATAGCGGTACGGATAAAGCTCAAAATATCTTGAGGTAAATTAATGGGCTCTAAACGTTGTGGTTTAATAAGCTCTACCGCTCCATCATTCTTGCGCCAGCTTAATACCACATGGGGTTTCCAACGTTCTCCCCATTCTGCAAGTGCGCTGACTGCGAATGCTAACTGTATAGGCGTCACTAATAGAAAACCTTGGCCAATGCCGCAATTCAACGTGTCTCCGCCATACCAGGGTGTGTTATAGGATTTTTCTTTCCATTGAGGATTAGGCAAAATTCCACTGCTTTCATCAGGCAGATCGATACCTGTTGGGCTTCCAAATCCAAATCGTTTTAAGCTAGTGTAAATCCGATGTATTCCCATACGAAGGCTCAGATTATAAAAATAAATATCAGAAGAGACAGTCAATGCTTTAAGTAAATTGACATCACCATAAGCATGACGACGGAAGTTATGATAGATCCTTCCTTTTCCGTTTATTTGAAATTCTCCTGTATCATGAATGCTAAAGGTGGGAGTAACCACATTTTCAAGGAGAGCGCCCGTGCTGATGAAAGGTTTGATGGTTGAGCCAGGGTGATAAGCGCCACGTAAGGCGCGATTAAAGAGAGGGGTACCCGGTTCGTTTTGTAATATTTCGTAATCATGCTGCCGAATCCCACTTACAAATAGATTGGGGTCAAAAGATGGATTGCTGACAAAAGCTAGAACTTCACCATTCCGAGGGTCTAAGGCTACTATAGCTCCTTTTTGGCTACCTAAAGCTTGTTGCGCAAGTTTTTGCAAACTACTATCGATAGTTAAAGTAATACTTCTGCCTGCTATAGGTCGGGTTTGTTTTAGTACACGTATAATTTGACCATGCACATTTGTTTCTACCTGCTGATAGCCGACTGTACCATGAAGTTGGGCTTCATAATATTTTTCTACGCCTGTTTTACCAATGAAATTACTTGCACTGTAATTGACCGGATCTACATTTTGCAGTTCTTTTTCATTAATTCTCCCCATATAACCCACTATCGCTGCAAAAGGGGTACCCTGAGGGTAATAACGTATCATTTGCGCTTGAATTGCTACTCCCGGAAAGTGATATCTTTCAAGCGCAAATTTAGCGACTTCTTCTTCATTTAATTTTAAGCGTATTGGGACAGGTTCAAAACGGTGATGTAAGCGTCGTTGACGGTTAAACTGTTTTAAATCCTCAGCATCTATTTTTATGAAAGCGCTTAATTGTTGGATAGTAGCATCTATATTTTTTACTAAATCAGGCGTAATAACAAGATTAAAAATAGGTTTATTTTCTGCCAGTAAGACGCCATTTCTATCATAAATTAAGCCGCGATTAGGCTCGATCGGCACTAGACCTAGCTGATTTTGACGGGCTAAGGTGGTATAAAGCTTATGCTGAAAAACTTGTAAATAAATTAGCCGACCCAGTAACAAAATACTTAGAAAAGATATACCGATAAGGATAGCGATAGCCCTACGCTTAAACAATTTATGCTCTTGATGAGTATTTTTAAATGTATTAATTGGCTTGAGCATAAAGTTGATCGTGCCTTATTTAATGCTGAATAACAGCATGGTCCTTGTTATATACTCTTCACTATTGAATTTTTGGCCTATGTTGCTATTCAAATTGTATTCCCTCTAAAGCACAAATGTAGGCCTAATGATGACATTTTTGCTCTAATTTATCGTTTACAATTGAGTAAACTATCGCCAGATACAAAAAAGTATATTTTATCAAACATTTAATTTTTCTGAGTATATAAAAAACTAAAGGTTTAAGACAGGTCTAAGTTATATATGATTTCTTCACATGAGTTATTTAGTAAAGCTAAGCAGTTTATCCCAGGAGGGGTTAATTCCCCGGTTCGTGCCTTTAATGCCGTGGGTGGCGATCCGATATTCTTTTCACATGGGAAAGGAGCTTACTTATTTGATGTTCAAGGTAAATCCTACATTGATTATGTAGGGTCCTGGGGTGCATTAGTCCTAGGACATGCTCCAGAAAAAATAGTGTTAGCTGTCGAGGAAGCTGCTAAACGAGGTTTGAGCTTCGGTGCTCCTACGTCTGCAGAAATTGACCTAGCAGAAAAAATTTCCAATTTAATGCCTAATTTAGCAAAAGTGCGTTTAATGAATTCAGGCACCGAAGCGACCATGACTGCAATACGCCTTGCTCGAGGTTTTACTGGCAGGGATAAAATTCTAAAATTTAATGGCTGTTATCATGGCCATGTTGACGCATTGTTGGTAAAAGCGGGTTCCGGATTGGCCAGTTTTGGTATCCCAGATAGTGCAGGGGTACCCAAAATAGTGGCTCAACAAACCTTGAGTGTTGACTTTAATAATCTCGAGCAAGTTACGCAAATGTTTATGCATTATGGTAAAGAAATTGCTGCAGTCATCGTAGAGCCCATCGCAGCTAATATGAATTGTATTTTACCATTATCTGGTTTTTTAGAAGGCTTGCGTGAGTTATGTGATTATTATGGAAGTGTACTTATTTTTGATGAAGTAATATCAGGATTTAGAGTCGCTTTAGGTGGTGCGCAAGAAATTTATCAGGTTAAACCCGATTTAACCACTCTTGGTAAAATTATTGGTGGTGGTTTACCAGTGGGTGCCTTAGGTGGTCGGGCTGAGATTATGGATTGCTTAGCCCCCGAAGGAAATGTTTATCAAGCGGGTACTTTATCTGGGAATCCAATTACGGTGGCAGCAGGCCTTGCTACTTTAGAGACAATCAGTCAAGCAGGATTTTATTCTGAATTAAATTTAATAAATGAAAAACTAATATCTGGATTATTAGAACTTGCGAAAGACGCGAATATTAATTTTCAAGTACATCATGTTGGAGGCTTATTTGGTTTTCTTTTTAGCAAAGAGGCCGAAATTTATAATTATCAACAAGTGAAATCAGCCGATCAATTACTTTTTAAAGAATTTTTCCACAGAATGTTAGCGGAAGGTATATATTTTTCACCTTCTGCTTTTGAGTCGGGTTTTATATCAAGCGTGCATGGAATGCAGGAAGTAGAGCTTACTTTAGTTGCGGCAGAAAAAGTATTTAGTAAGCTAAACGAGCAGAATTTAGTGCCTGCCTAATTAGATTAATTTCTCAGTTAACAATGATTAGTTTATAAAAAATTATCTCTTTATTTTTTGCTCTTAGCGTAATTTTAAATAAATATTTTGTATTTGATTTAAAATTTCAAATATTGTATATAAATTAAAAATAATTTAATGGAAAATAAGAAGCTAATGGATGTAGTCGATATCACCAATTTGGAAGATAAAAACATGAGCAAACCAATTTATCCAACTACCTATTCTTTATCGAAAGAGTTGCTTGAAACTGAAAATGAATTAACAGTATTAGAAAAAAAAATTAACTTAGCAAATGACTTGTTAGTTAAAGTTAATCCCGCTTCAATTTCAAAATTAAAAAAGCAAATAGAAGAATTTGAAGCCCAAAAAAATAATCTAAGCATTTTAATTGAAAAATTAAAACTTATTAGCAATTCTATTAAAGATTTTACCTTATTTTTTATTTTTATCAGAAGATTTTATACCCTGGCAATTCAAAAAGAAAATTTCGAAAATGCGGGTAAAAATATTTCTTCAAAATTAATTACTAATTTAAAAGCCGAAGAGGAAGATTTATGTAATGAATTTATCGATGGAGATTGTTTTTCTAAGGTAAGGCTAGCCTTGCCTTTCGAATCCTATGAACCCTATTTCAAAGAATATGCAAAAAATTTCTTTGAAAATATTCAACATTCAAGTGATCCTTATGTAAATTCGCTTTTAATGTTAAAAGCTATATTTTATGAATGCACGTATTTTCAGACTGAAAACTTTAATTTAACCGATCTCAAATTTTTCCTATCGAAAAATATATCTATTAATATTTACTTGCCAAGCTCCAATTATGAGTTAGCAGCATTACGCTGTTTTTTTTTCTATGAATTATTACTTGAATTTCTAAAATTAAAGCCAATTAAAAATAATCTTGACCATTTGAAAAAAGCAGTTACTTTAGATTTAAAAATAGTTAATTACAAAACCAATACTAAGGACTGCCTTTTATTCGGTTTGAATGATTTACAAGAATCTTTGCAGAAAATAAATAAAAAATATAATGAATATCTCGAAAGGAAAGCCATAGAGGATAAACAAGCAGACGTTAATCATGCCTTAATTTTTTATAAAATATTAGAAGGAGAAATTCAAACAATTAATAAAAAAAATAAAGATTTAATCGATAACAAATATGTAAAACTGGAAAAAATGCAACGTTTGTTAGTAATCATTGTTAATGAATCTCATTTGCCAAAATTTTTAGAAGTGTTTAACGCCAAAATTGGAAATGATTTTTTATTAAATGCAATAGGAAAGCCTGATGACATAGAAACTAATAAAGAAGCTTTGAATTATTTATTCCATGCGATCTGTCAAGATGAATTTTATACCCCACTAAATCAAAGGATTACTTCCTTTATTAATGAGCAGATTGGAACCTATTCTAAAGACGATGTTTCAATTTTAGATAATATTGAATTTGAAGACTTGATAGAATTTAGTTTTTATTATCTATTTACTTTACTGTATACAGATTTCAATGCCAGTTTAGCAGGATTCAATAATAAATTACTTTATACTGAAATGTTTACATTTAATGTATTTATTGATTTTACATTGCCTGTTTTAGAAAAATTGGAGAAAACTAAAAATGCAGAAATAAAAAAATTTATTGAAAAAACTTTTAAAAATGTAACTGAATATAATCAGCATAAAGAAAATATTCTTGAAGAAATAAAGTTAAATTTAGAAACCATTCAAGATATCAAACGTATCTTATCTGATACACAGACTTTAGAGACTTCTCTCCAACCAAAATTAATGACCAGTTCGGTTCCTATGCCGGAAAAAACTTTGCTTATAGATTCATTAAAATCTTTAGAACAAAAACAAAAAATATGCGAATTAGAATATAAAAAAATTGAAAAACATAAATTTATCAATAAATCTAAATCTAAAAAAATAAGTAAAATTAATCAAGCTCGGTTTAAGGAAAGTTTAGAAATAGAACACAAATCTATTCAAGAACTTTCTGAGTCACTAAGTTGCTTGTCAGACAATTTATTTGAGAGTTTAAAGTGTATAAAAGAAAGCACACAAGATGTACGTCAATTTCGCCAAAAAATTTCTTCTGCTATGGGGAAACTTACTTCATCAACAAATAAATTCTTATCGAGCTTAAATAATTGGAAGAACGCTGAAGAAATACATGATAAATCAAATTTAAGTCTATCAAAATTATTAGAACTAACACAGAATCTGGTAGTTGAAATTACTTTAATGGGTAGAAAAGATCATAAAAACCAGTTAACTATATTGCAAGGACTGCTTAAACGATCCTGTTCATTAATAGCAGATTTGAACAATCAAGTTAATCCAATATTGATTGAGTACAAAAACTTTAATTGCGAGGCAAAGGAATTGTTAACTCTTCTTTCGACTTCTTTTGCCGAAGAAGCCAGTAGCTCATTATTTTTTTCTAAACCAATAAATAAGAAAGTTAAAAGTAAAATTAAAGAAAAAAATCTTTTGATCACGATTATTTAAAAGAAAAATTTTATTCACTAGAAAAAATATTGAGAATAATTAAAACTGGTACAGATGACCAATTAATTGAAATATATGCTTTAGTAATCGAGGCAGATAAATACAAAAATGCACTTAATCTTTTCAATAATAAAATTCATTTACTAAATAAATCCTCTGCTAAGATTCTACGAGCTAAAAAAAATCCAAGGGCTAAATTTAAAGAAACAAACTTTGTCATTGCAGTTAATGAAATCGAGAATTTACATTTTGTTGAGCCTGAAGGAGCAACGGAAAAACTTATTTCAATGGATAGTTTAAATGAAGAAAATATTCAATCAATAAACCCTTCAATCTCAGGTGAGGATTCAGATATAGTCGATTTAGAAAAAATTAACCAAAAAAACCTTTTATTAGATAATACCACAAATGTAAATCACTTACCTTCCAGCCTCTATTCTGAAAATGATAACAAAAATTTAATTACGGATTTAGAAGAATGGAAAAATAATTTTGAAGCTTGGAAATATGAAAAAAAAATTCAACTTTATAAGCTTTTTAATATTATTGAAAATTCTACTTTATCGATTTTACAAAATGGAGCACCTGCATTTCTAAAAATCTTAACCTATTATCATCAAGAGATAATTGGTAAAAAATTTGATTTAACAAGACTAAAAGATAAAAAATGTTTTTTGAATTCAGATACTATTGCTAAGCTTAGAGAATTTCTTATAGCCAATGAACAATGGTTAGATGAAACGTTAAATAGAATGAATGCTTGTATTGGACGAGTCCATCAGAGTATTCATAATAATGAAAATTTAATAGAGATATCTCTGCATGCTTTATTAACAGAATATTTTAAAATAAGTCTTAGTTATAATAATTCTTTAAAAAATTTAATGAATGAAGAGGAAAAACTTTCACGGTTCCATATGAATTTCACTAAGCAAATTCTTCCCGCCAGCTCTCTAAAACAAATGGAAGAAACAATAAATATGCCTGATTTTAGCAAGCAAGTAGATAAGGTAAATCAGCTAAAAGTTGCTATGGGGTTAGAATATGAAAATAAACAGAAAATTATAGATAAATTAGGGATTATTGCTCCCGACTGGCTTAACTATGTGAAGCTGATAGATCCTCTTTATGAAGATAATATAGCCGAAAGCGTGATAAGCCCTGAGCCTTCTATTATACAGGCAGCGAATGTTGTTCCTCTTGAAGTGGCTTCATACGGGCCTTCTAAAGTGCACATAAGCACCCCCCCTGCTTTTTATTATCTGCTTCCATCCCCAGCTGTTTACGTTTCGGATGTTATGGTTCAGCCAGGAGTTCAGCCAAACAATCAAATATTTTATTCGATGTAATTATTCTTTTCCGAGCATGACGACAATCATTTTCTCTGGTTTAATCCTTTGAAATGCCTGCCTAATTTGCTCTAAGCTAACAGAATTAATTTTTTGTTGATAAGCATCTAAATAGTTTAAAGGTAGTTGATAAAAACCCATTTTTTCGGTGGCGGCTAAAATATCCTCATTGCTCCCAATAGAAGTTGGAAAGCTGCCTATTAAAGCTTGTTTTGCTCCTAGTACTTCTTGCAAAGTGGGTCCCTTAGCTAGAAAATTTTTTAAAGTTTGTTGAGTTAAAGTGAGTGCTTTAGCCGCTTGATCTCGACGTGTTTGTAATATTATAAAAAAAGGGCCAGCGGCTTGTAATGGCTTGAATCCACTGTTTATGCCATAACATAAACCTCTTTTATTTCTAACCTCATTAAAAAGTTTTGAGGTTAGGATCCCGCCACCTAAAATTTGATTACCGACAATTAATGGAAAATAGTCAGGATCTTTTATAGCAATACCGATTTGGCCTAAAAAAATAGTCGTTTGTTTGGATGGATAAGGAACTTTTATAATATGATTTTTTAAATGTGGAGAGATGGGTGGATTGATAGAGAGAGTAGTTTTTCCTTTCGCCAGCATGGCCGAAAGCTGTTCAGCTATAGTTATTGCTTTAGCTTTGGTGGTATTTCCTACAATAGCGATCATGGCATTTTGTGCAACATAGTTGTCATTATAAAAATTTAATAATTTTTTTTGGGATAGTTGCTCAATACTCATTTTATTTCCCAATACAGGTGAAGCATAAGGGTGAAGACCATATAAATTTTTATAGAAAGTTTTAGCGGCAATCGCGCTAGGTGTCTGTGCTTCTTGTTGTAGGGCGATTAACATCTGTTTTTTTATTCGATTTATTGCCAGGTCAGGGAAAGTAGCCTCCTTAAGTAAAGCAGAGAAGTTATTCAATGCTGGATTGAAGAATTGTGGGGCGCTGAGTGAGCGTAAATTTAAGGCGGTCATATCTTGGTTAGTATTCGCGCTATAATGAGCACCGACCGCTTCGAAACGATTAGCAATTTGATCTGCATTTAAATTTTGTGTGCCTTGATCGAGCATTTGCGCTGTAAATAGCGCTATTCCTGGCGAATTATTATCTTTGGCAGAACCCGCATGAAACAATACGCCAATATCTATAATAGGTATTTCATTTTTAGCAACAAAATAAACAGGTACGCCATTTTTAGTAGACCAATGTTCAATTTTTAGAATTACGGGAGAAATTTCAGCTTGTGCACTACCAAGAATAAATATTGATAAGAAAGTCAAAAAATAAAAGAAAGGTTTAACGCGCATGCATAGACCCTATAACAGATAAAGAATTAGAATCGGGAACAGCCGTATTGATGGATAAAGGAAGTAAGTAAGCTATAGTCAAATGCGAAGCAAGCAAATACTTATTGGCAACAGCTTGTATTTGACGTGGAGTGATAGCATTAATATGTTTTAGATAATCGCGTTCAATTTGCCAGGGCAAATTAATTGCAGCTAAACTTCCAAGTTCATTCGCTTTTGCAGTTATAGAATCTTCTCGGTATATTTTGTCAGCAGCGATTTGCGCTTTTGCGCGTGCCAATTCTTCTGTATTTACACTAAAGGTTTGTATTTGCTTGATTTGCTTTAATAAGCTTGATTCGAGTTCTGATAAGCTGTGGCCAGACGTTGGTGTGGCTTGCAACAAAAACAAGCTATCTAAGCGATTTATAGGATTATAAAATGCATTTGCATCTGCAGCAATTTGTTGATCGCGGATAAGATTTTTCGCAAAACGAGCACTATTTCCCCCTGATAATAATGTGGCAATAAGATGTAAAACATAAGGATCCTGACTATTCAAACCTTGTTTAATAACGGGTACCGGATAAGCCATAACCAACCAAGGCAACTGAGCAGGAGTATGAATGATGAGACGCTTTTCTCCTAACGGGGGTAAGTCTTTTTCAGGTTTTATTTTAGGAAGGTTAATAGGTTTCAAATTAGAAAAGTAAGTTTGTGCTAATTGATAAACTGAATTAGGTTTTATATCGCCGACGACGACAAGTATTGCATTATTAGGCGCATACCAGGTTTCATACCATTTACGTAAATCTTCAACGGTCATATTTTGTAGATCGTTTTTCCAGCCGATGACAGGATGGTGGTAAGGACTTGCGACAAAAGCAGCCGCGTTAAGACGTTCTAACAAAATTTCTTGAGGGTTATCGTCGACCCGCATGCGTCTTTCTTCCATCACCACCTGAATTTCCTTAAGAAAATCTTGTGGACGTAGTAATAAATTTCGCATTCTATCGGCTTCTAATTCAAAGCTAACAGCTAATTTATCTGCAGAAAATTTTTGATAATAAGCTGTAAAATCTGAATCTGTGAATGCATTTTGCTCTCCTCCGTTTTCAGAGACAATTTTTTCAAGCACACCGGGTCCAAATTTTGTTGTTCCTCGAAACATCATATGCTCTAAAGCATGTGAGATCCCTGTTATTCCATTAGGTTCATAACTACTACCTACTTTGTACCAGATTTCTGAGATCACTATCGGAGCGCGATGATCTTCTTCAACCAACACAGTTAATCCATTTTTTAAATGATATTCATGTACATCCTCTGCCCAACACAATGAGGATGAGAATAGTAGACCCAAATAAACTAAAATTTTTTTTAAAAACATCGATTAGTTTCCTAGAGAACTAGAGTGTTCTTTCCCTGACGCATGTCTAGCTCAAGCTAAAATTGGTGTTTACCCATGAGGGACGCAAATGATTAGCTTCTGAAAAATTCCCATCGCAAGATAAAAATATTCAAGCGGCTGGTTCCTAACTTATAATTCCATGGATATGGTAACAATTATTGTCCTTATTTGACATCACTTTATTGGGCTCGCATAATTATCAGGATTATTTTGCCTGTCTAAAAGTTTGTAGCTAATACAGCTATTTAAGCATCGATAAAAAATGAGGTTACTTTCATGCCTAAGACAAAAAAAAATACAGTTTTTCAGTTCGAAAAAGGTTTGCAAGAACTTGAAAAAATTGTTGAGCAAATGGAACGAGGCAATTCAACCTTAGAAGATTCTCTCGAGCAATTTAGTCGGGCAGTGAGTTTATTAAAAGACTGCCAAGTGACTTTAAAAAATGCCGAACAAAAAATACAAATTTTGACTAACACAGATTCCAGCCCGAAAAAAGAATTGCTACCTTTTGAAATAAATGAAGAATTAGCCTAGTGAACATAAAAACTGATTTTTTAAATTATCAAGAACGCCTTAATCGCTTATTAACGGATTGTTTGTCAAATCCTTCTCCGCTTTCCAAACCCTTATATGAAGCGATGTATTATGCAGTTTTAAATGGTGGAAAGCGCATAAGGCCTTTATTTATCTATACTTTAGGCACTAGTTTGGGACTATCCTTGCAGGATTTAGACCATGCAGCCTGTGCGATTGAATTGATTCATGCCTATTCATTGATTCATGATGACCTACCATGCATGGACAATGATGATTGGCGTCGAGGGAAGCCTAGCTGTCATAAACAATTTGGCGAAGCGATGGCTTTATTGGCAGGTGATGCTTTACAAGCTTTGGCTTTCGATGTACTTCTTAAAGCCTCATTACAACCAGCTAAAATTGTAAAAATGCTTAATGTATTAGCAAAAGCAGCCGGGCCATGGGGCATGGTGGCAGGACAGGCTATGGATTTTAATGGTTCTGGCTGTTCAGATAAATCGAGTACTGAAAATATTCATTCCTTAAAAACCGGAGCGTTATTCGTAGCGGCTTTTCAGTTACCTGCTATAGTCGCTGATTTGCCAGCAAATAGTCTTTTGACCTTAAAAAAAGTGGGTAATAATATAGGTGTAGCTTTCCAGATCCAAGATGATGTCTGCGACAATGAAAACATCGATTTTTGGCAGAATTCAATTGAGAGAGAAAATCACCTAAAAAACCTTAAAGAGCAAATTATAGCGGATTTAGTTTCTATTGAGATAATTTTACCTGAAAAAAATCAGCCTCTTATTGAATTAATAACAGCTCTATTAGAAATGAATCCATTGAAAATAACTATCAATTAGATAGAGAAAAATCATTTCTTTAATAGAGATGGGGCTGTTATAATCGGGCAGGTAGTTTCAATATTCGGGTATACAGAGTAAATATGGATTTACTGCTTGACCTGAGCTAACTCTAGAAATTATCAATAGATGGCCTGCAAAAACTAATTGCCGGCGTTCTCACTAAATGAAATAAGAGGAAAATAACGATATGTCAATGCTAAAAGTAGGGGATAAATTACCTGAATTTAAGCTCACAGCTACGGTTGATATTGATATCAGCAAGGCTTTTACTGAGATTACTCATGCATCTTATCCCGGCAAGTGGTTAGTACTGTTTTTTTGGCCTAAAGATTTTACATTTGTATGCCCTACTGAAATTGTGGCATTTAATGATCTCAATGCTAAATTTAAAGAAAGTAATGCCGTATTATTAGGTGGCAGTACAGACAGTGAATTTGTGCATCGCGCATGGCGACAATACAACGATGATTTACGTGATCTTTCATTCCCTATGTTGAGTGATATTAAACGTGAATTATGTAATGATTTAGGAATATTAGATAACGATGCGGGTGTTGCACAAAGAGCAACCTTTATTATCGATCCAGAAGGGGTTATTCGCTTTAATATGGTGACCGATTTGAGTGTTGGACGTAATCCTGAAGAGGTATTACGTATACTTCATGCTTTACAAGACGGAGGACTCTGTCCTTGTAATTGGCAAAAAGGTCAACGTACCATTAACCTAGCTGAAGTGGCTTAAATTAGTAAAATTAGTTTAATGAGAAACCCGCTCTATTAGCGGGTTTTTTTATGTTTTTCAAAAATAAGATTGAACGGAATGTAATGTGTTAGATTTGATCTATAATTTACGAAAGTATTTGTTGGAGAATTACCTAAAATTATCATGAAAAAACTTACTCCTGAGGAAAAAAAAGTTATTTTATTGAAAGCTACTGAACCTGCCTATTCAGGCAAATATTACCGATTTAATGAAAAAGGAGATTATATCTGTAAACAATGCGGCGCATTGTTGTATCATTCTTCTGCTAAATTTGATTCTGGATCTGGCTGGCCTAGCTTTGATGAAGAAATACCCGACGCGGTTAAACGAAAACCTGATCCAGATGGTCACCGTACCGAAATTACCTGTGCGAAATGCGGTGCACATCTTGGTCATTTATTCATTGGAGAGGGCCTCACGTCTAAGAATACTCGACATTGTGTTAATTCAATATCGCTAGAATTTAATCCTAAAAATGAACTTTCCAAAGATTCACAGAAAATTCCAGCCAAAATTAATCCTCAGACTGAAACAGCTATTTTTGCGGGCGGATGTTTCTGGGGAGTAGAATATTTAATGAAACAACTACCCGGAATTATTTCGATTATATCTGGATATATAGGTGGCAATACATCTAATCCGACCTATGAACAAGTTTGTACTCAACCTACCGGACATGCCGAAGCGGTAGAAATTACTTTTGATCCTAACAAAGTAAGTTACGAAACCTTAGCTAAGCGGTTTTTCGAAATTCATGACCCAGAACAATTGAATCGACAAGGGCCAGATGACGGTGAGCAATATCGTTCTGAAATTTTTTATACAACTCCAGACCAAAAAGAAATCGCTTTAAAATTGATTAATATTTTAAAAGATAAGGGTTTTCAAATAGTCACTAAAGTTACGCCGGCAGCTACATTCTGGAAAGCTGAAGATTACCATCAAAATTACTATGAAAAAAACCAAAAACAACCTTACTGTCATTTTTATAGTAAAAAATTTTAAAGACTATTAACTTATTTATAACGCTTTAAGCTATATTTGAACTTCAGCGATAGATTGCCAGGGAGGCGAAATGAACTTTTCTAAGATGATTAGAATGAGCTTGAGTGCGGTACTTTGTTTAGTCACGAGCACACTTTATGCAGCATCTACACCATATTCTAAATTTCATTGTCATCATCCGCACCGATTATATTTTGACCTAGGCGTTGGTAAGGTCTACGATTATGCAAGTAGTAATAGTTTTTTGATCGGTTCAAGTGGGAATGTATTAGGAAATTTGAAAACAGGGAATTCTTACAGTACACCTTTTTTCTTTGTGGGAATAGGCTATCGATGGGCACAGGATAACAATCTATGGTTTCCTAGTGTCAATATGGGATTACAACACCGCTATACATCACCTATCAATGTGTTTGGTGTCTCACAAACGCCTAGTGTAGATCCAACACCCACTAGTTATAACTATCGATTACAGCAGGAAAGTTGGTTGCTTATGACCAAAGCAGATATCTACAAATGGCAGAGATTTATGCCTTATGTTGCGTTAGGCTTAGGCGCCTCCTTTAATAGAATTAGTCAACTCTTTGTTAATTCTTCAAGCTTTGCCAACCAGCTGGGAGGTTCTACTAATCTAACGGGTGATTTTAGTTATAATGTGGGGGCGGGCCTAGATTATCAGGTCCAAGATGATTTTTGGCTAACGCTAGGTTATTTTTATGATAATTTTGGAAAAAATAAAGTAGGTACTGTCTATACAAATAATACTTTTACGCCTGTAGGGAAATTAGAAAATGCTAATTTGCATGCGAATAGTGTTTTTCTAAGCGCGCGCTATTTATTTTGGTAAATGGAGTTTGTTGCCAACCAGAGGAATCGAAATGTTGAATAGTGAAAACTAACGGGATCCAGGTATAAAAGCGATCAATTCGTCATAATAAAAATTATGGGTATTTTATATGAGAAAGATAATAAAAAATTGTTTGTATATCTTATTAATGAGCTTTATTTCTCCTATCCTTTTAGCAACAAGTAAATCGGATCATTATTCATCCTATTTCTTCCCCAATCATTTTGATAAAGGTAATAACGACACAGCAGCGTTGTTGCCAAAAAATCATGCACATATTTTCTCATTACCTTTTTCGAACACAAATAAGGTATTACGTGTTTATTTCAATCCATTTGTTCCAGTAAAAGAATATTTTCCATCATATAACAACGAACCTATTGTTGAGCTGATCAAAACAGGGATATGGGGTGAACAATTTGATGCCGCTTATTATAATGCTTATCTTTTTGTCTACAATCCACAACGGAACTCATCAATTTATCTTGGGGTAATTCATCCAGAATCGCAAACTGGAAACTCAGGGGCACTCTATGTTCCTTTTGCAGTTAGAGGCGATAACAAAGCAATTATTTTGCAGGCTTGGATGGGTAGCCCGGGTGCTGGGGGTGGCTCTACTGATTATGGTTATGCGCTGATGCCTATCATCATTACTAATAAGAGTGCTGTAATTAACGATTATATCTTAAGAGGAATTGCAACAGATAATGCCGTATTTTATGATCATTTTAGTAAAGTAATCTATATTGGTGAAGGTCGCGGTACAACAGCTTCATGTGGTAATTTTCCCACAAATGATGCAGTTTATTATCGTGATCTTTTACATCCTACTGAAAAGAAAATACTTGCGGAAAAATCCAACACTATCTACAGCCATATAATGGTCGATGAAATAAGTAAAACAGTCACATTTGTTGCGACAAGTTATTTTAATGTGCCATATGATAGTTGTCCTCAAGAGGTATATCCTCAAACTTTATTGCGCAGTAAATCAATAAGACAAGTAATGAAGCTACCTTAACTTACTTAATCTACTATGAGTGATTATTAATTAGCTTGAACACGCGAATTCACCAAGGCAGCCCAAAAGCCCGCGCTTTTATTTTTTCTACCCGTTCTGCTGGTGACTTTTTTGCTGTTTTAACTAAAAAAGGTTGTTTATATTTTTTTTAGTTATTTTTCGAATAACCACATCAGCAAAAAATATCAGTTCCTGTATATCGGATGTAGCTGTTATCGCCTGTCTATGATGACGTGTATCCTGTTGATAGCTTAATCTCGGTTTCATCTTTGTAGATATAGGAATTTTTCTATCAGATTGTTTATTAACAGAGAAATAATTAACTAAACGGAAAGAATTTGCTAAGCTCTGATGCTTTTTTTAAAGTGATACGCCTTTGCTTTTAGATTGTGATAATCATATTTTTCTAAATACTGTTCGGTTATTGCGTTAATACGCATATTTTCAGAATTTACGATAAGCCGGCTGTGATTAGCTTGACGTTTACGCCGAGCTAACTTTTTATTTGTTGGTAAATGCAGTTGCTGAGAACCTTGTCTAACTGAATCAAATAAAAAAGTTTTTATATTTTTAATTTTGAAATTAAATAGGCTTCACCTTCTAAATCTAATTTTTCTATCTATTTTTTTATAATTTATAAGGTGTTGCTGGATAAATAGGCCTTAATAATTTCTATTTAATATATTGTTAAGGTTTTGAATAGATACTATTTAACATAGTACTAAAAAATGGGAGATGAATATGCCATTGGAACTTTATGATAAGAAACTTTATAAAATTGCTGCAAAAGGTCATATAGGAAAGCTTGTAAATCTGCTAAAAAATGATATTAACCAATTCATTTTTGCTAATGATTTTGAAGGGACATTGTTAACCTTTGCTTGTAAAACAAACAATATTGAACTTGCTAAGTCACTGCTAGAAAAAGGAGCGGATGCTAACATAATTTATAAAAAGGAAACCCCATTATTGTTTGCTTATAAAACAAACAATATTCAACTTGCTAAAATATTGCTGGAAAAAGGAGCGGATGTTAATTACAGACTTGAGGAAGGAAATAGTTATCTGCACGAAGCATGCAAGGATGGACATATTGAGATGGCAGAACTATTAATAGAAGAAGGTGCTGATCTCAACATAAAGGATGGAAGAAGTGGACGAGTTCCATTACACGAACTATGTTCTGTAAATGAATTTACGGAAACAAATATAAAAATTTTAAAATTATTAATAAAAAAAGGCGCTGATGTTAATTGTTTGACTTATTGTGGAAAAACACCATTATTTTATGCTTCTAGTTCGGCTTCTATTGAAGCAGTTAAGTTATTGATAGAAAATGGTGCAGAGATTAATAAAACCGAATCTAATAATGGAGAAAGACCACTACATTGTGCGGTTGACAATAATTCTATTGAAATCGTTAAATTACTCTCCGAGAACGGAGCTGATGTGAATGCAATTTTCTACCAAGATGAAAGCGACGATGAAAGCGACGATGAAATAGAAGAAGATAATCGAATTGAAGTAACACCATTAAATAAAGCGGTTAAAGAAAATCATATTGAAATAGCAAAACATCTTATTCTTTATGTATTGTTGAGCAACCCAGAAAAACCTGATTACATTACTAACCATGAATTTTTATCAAATTTTTGGGATATTAAGCTGAAAGAACGCAATAAACTTATCAATAATTTTCCCGATATGCCTAGGTGTTCTATTGTTAAATTTTTATCTGATAATGTAGATAAATTAGCCGTAAGACTCACTTTGAAAGACATAAATAAGATTGCTCAAGCAGTGGAACAAGAAGGAAACAAAATTTCCAATCGAGAAGCAGCTGTTGGCGAGATAGAAAACGCATCCTTTGCACTTTTGATAAAAACTAGATTAGAAAAACTAGAAGAAAGGCAAAAATCTTTAAATTTGTTAGATAAATTGAGGATTACTTCAAAAAATGAAAAAGAAATAACTTTAAATTTTATAGTAGGTAGGGAAATATCAAGTTATTTATCTACGCGTGTAATTAAAAATCTATTAAGCGCATCCTTGTCATCTAAATCAGAATCTACTATTACTGATTCCATGATTCAAAGTAACACTGTGGATTCCCTGCACAGTAAACCTTCTTCTTTTGAACAAGAAGACAATAAATACTCCCGTCAAAGCTTAGAAGAGCAAGCTAAAGAAAATACTTCTACATTAGAAATATCAAAAGATAGTCTAGAGTCTATTAATAATGTGATGGGATCGTCAGGTAGCTCAGGATTATTCGCTAATCGCAAACGAAAACAAGATGAGTCCGAGTCCAGTAATGAATCTCCTGAAATGAACAAGCGAGGACGATTGGAACACTAAGTTTTTAGCGTATTAGAAAAATAGGAAAGACCCAAGTTTTTGATTTAATTGGTGCCAACGAGACGAATCGAACGTCCGACCTACTGATTACGAATCAGTTGCTCTACCGACTGAGCTACGTTGGCAATGCGATTTAAAGAGCCGAATTGTAGTCAATTTAATTAGTATTAGCAATTTGCTGGAAAATATTATTACAACTCTGCAGATAGTTCAGTCACAATACTTAGCTTCAGTTCCCAAGCTTTGTAAAAATTATCTGAAAGCTTTTAGAAATGGTACTGGTTTAAACAAGTATGGCTTGTTAAACTAGGAGTATCAATTTTATTAAAGGTGCAAGGTTTATGTATTTAATAAAGGGAAAGCAAAGCGGTCTTACTTTACTTGAGCTTATGATCGTTATTGCGATTATTGGTATCTTGGCTGCGATAGCCATACCTAGCTATCAAAATTACAGTAATCGAGCTAAATTTGCTGAAGTTATTCAATCCACAGCACCGTTCAAATTAGGAGTGAGTACTTGTATGCATGAGCATGATAATTTAGTTGCTTGCGGTACGCCTGGCCAAAATGGAATTCCTGGTAATTTTAAAGCTGAAAGTCAAACTAAAGGCTATGTAACGAGTGTAGAAGTGGGTAAAAACGCACAGATTATTGCGACATCACAAAGAATTCGTATGAATAAAATTGACCATTTCACCTATATTTTGACACCTATTTATCAAACAGATGGTCAATTACGTTGGGATGTTAGTGGAACTTGTATTCAGTCCGGTTTATGTAAAGCAGATTAATTAGAATTTAGGAAGTTTCTTTTTCATTTTGACTATACTGCAGGTCCTTCAAGCATGTTATTCTAAGCCTATTTAAATGTAAGACTATACAGAGCTTCATTTGAGGCCTAAATAAACATGACTGACTATAAAAACACCTTAAATCTTCCTCACACTCAATTTCCAATGAAGGCCAATTTGCCGCAGGCAGAGCCTGCTATTTTAAAGCAATGGTCTTCTTTGCCGTTGTTTGAAAAATTACGTGAAAAAAATCAGGGTAAAGCCAAATATATTCTTCATGATGGCCCCCCTTATGCGAATGGTCATATTCATATTGGGCATGCGGTAAATAAAATTTTAAAAGACATCGTTGTGAAAGCAAAGACATTGAGTGGCTTCGATGCTCCGTTTGTTCCAGGCTGGGATTGTCATGGCTTACCTATCGAGTTAAATGTAGAAAAAAAAATCGGTAAGATCAGTGACAAATTAACAGCCAAAACTTTTCGACAAGCTTGTCGTGAATATGCTAGCCAACAAATCTCCATACAACGTGAGGAATTTAAACGTTTAGGCGTGATCGGTGATTGGCAACATCCTTATCTGACGATGGATTTTGAATTTGAAGCAAATATTATTCGCGCTTTAGGTCAAATTATTAGTCGAGGACACTTGCAACAAGGATTTAAACCTGTGCACTGGTGTGTTAATTGCGAATCGGCTTTGGCTGAAGCGGAAGTTGAATATGCCGATAAAATTTCACCTGCGATTGATGTGCGGTTTAGAGTGATGGATGAAGCTGATTTTTTAAATCGAATTCCTAGCGAAAGGGGTCATGGACTTATAGTCATGCCGATATGGACCACGACGCCTTGGACTTTACCCGCTAATGAAGCCGTCGCACTCAATCCAGATATTGAATATGTGTTGGTGCAAACCGATACCGAACGTTTATTAATCGCTGAGTCTTTATTAGCAAGTTGTATGCAGCGTTACCAAATATCTGATTATAAACGCTTAGGAAGTGCGACCGGAAAAGTTTTTGAAGGTGTTATATTGCAACATCCTTTCTACCATCGACAAGTCCCCGTTATCTTAGGCGAGCATGTCACCACAGAAACTGGCACAGGTGCCGTGCATACTGCGCCTGCGCACGGTATAGAAGATTATAGTGTGGCACAACATTATGGATTACCATTAATTAACCCTGTGGGTGGTAATGGTTGTTTCTTACCGGGTACAGCACTATTTGAAGGAGAACATGTTTTTAAAGTCAACCCCTTAGTGGTCGATAAACTAAGGGAAACCAAAAATTTATTGAAAGAAGAAAATATTAAGCATAGTTACCCGCATTGTTGGCGCCATAAGACGCCTCTGATTTTTCGAGCGACACCACAATGGTTTATTAGTATGGAAAAACAAGGCTTAAAGGAGGATAGTTTAGCTGCGATTAAAGAGGTTAATTGGATTCCGCAATGGGGAGAAGCACGAATTGATTCCATGATTAGCAATCGACCTGACTGGTGTATTTCAAGACAGAGAAGTTGGGGAGTTCCAATTCCTTTATTTGTACATCGTTTATCACGTGATCTACATCCCAACAGCCTTAATTTATTAGAACAGATTGCACATCGTGTCGCAAAAATAGGTATAGATGCTTGGTATGATTTAAATCCAGAAGAAATATTAGGTAAGGAAGCAAAAGATTATGAAAAATTAACTGATTGTTTGGATGTATGGTTTGATTCAGGTGTAAGTCATTATGCTGTTTTAATGAAAAATCCGTCTTTAGCTTGGCCGGCTGATCTTTATTTAGAAGGTTCGGATCAGCATCGGGGTTGGTTCCAATCTTCTTTATTAACTTCCGTGGCAATGAAAGGTCAAGCTCCTTATAAATCGGTTTTAACACATGGATTTACTGTGGATGAAAAAGGCCACAAAATGTCTAAATCATTGGGAAATGTGATTGCACCAGAAAAGATTATACAAAGTTTAGGGGCGGATATTTTACGCTTATGGATTTCTTCAACAGATTATCGAAGGGAAATGGCTGTTTCGGATGAAATTTTAAAACGTACGGCGGAAGCTTATCGACGAATTCGTAATACTATTCGATTTTTATTAGCCAATTTACATGATTTCGATCCATCGGAAGCGGTGCAAACTAACAAAATGTTGTCTTTAGACATTTGGATATTAGAACGGGCAAAGCTTTTACAGCATGAGATTATCGATGCTTATGAGACTTTTCAGTTCCATACGATTTATCAGAAACTACAACATTTTTGTATTAGTGATTTAGGTGGATTCTATTTAGATATTATCAAAGATCGTCAATATACCTTACAAAAAAATAGTATCGCACGACGTTCTGCGCAAACTGCACTTTTTTATATTGCTGAAGCCATGGTACGTTGGCTAGCACCTATTTTAAGCTTTACTGCAGAAGAAATTTGGCACTATCTGCCAGGGAAGCGCGAAGAGAGTGTTTTTTTAAATGAATGGTATTCTTTATCTTTTTCGTTTGCGAACGATCCATTGCAAACCATTTATCAAGAAACTGATCGGCAAACCTACTGGAATGAACTTATACAAGTGCGCAATGAAGTTAACAAAGTGATAGAAAAATTACGTATTAGTGGGGATTTAGGCTCTTCATTAGAAGCTGAAGTTGAACTTTATGTTAAAGAAAATTCGCAACTATATAAAATGTTTTCTGCTTTACAAAATGAACTTAGATTTGTATTAATAACTTCTGATGCAAAGCTGTTGACTGTTTCCCCACCGGAACAGGCTTCATTATTGGATATTAATGGGGAAGAGTTAGGCATAAATGTTATATCTACAGTAGGAAAAAAAACAAAATGTGCGCGTTGTTGGCATCGTCGTGCTGATGTGGGAAAGGGTCCAGAACATCCTGAAATTTGTCTACGCTGTGTGGAAAATCTTCCCAATGGAAAAGGCGAACAGCGAATGTATGCTTAAAAACTACAATTTTTTCTAACCTATTTAAACTATGCAAGAAAGAAAAACATCTCAACTATCATGGCTTTGGTTAAGTGTATTCATTATTGTTCTCGATTATTTAAGCAAAGTGTGGATGGCACATTGGTTAGATCAAACGAGTATTATCCCTGTATTTCCTTGCTTAAACTTTATTTTGTCACACAATTTTGGTGCCGCGTTTAGTTTTTTAGGTCAAGCGGATGGTTGGCAACGCTGGTTTTTTTCGGCTATTAGTGCGCTTGTGAGCGTTTATTTAGTTCGTATGCTTTATCGAGGTGGGCTGAATAATTGGGTGGCTTGTGGCATTGCATTGATATTAGGGGGTGCTATAGGTAATTTGTATGATCGACTCAGCTTAGGTTACGTCATAGATTTTATTGATTTTTGTATTGGGTATTGGCATTTTGCTACCTTTAATTTGGCTGATACAGCCATTTCTATTGGTGCTGTTATCTGGATCATTGCGAGCTATAAGTCCGGTCAAAAATAATGATAGCGGCTACTAAAAAACAGATTATTAAAAAACCACTGGGCGTGTTTAGTTTAGCCATGATGAATGTCATTGCTGTGGATAGTTTGCGTTCATTACCTATCGCTGCTCAATTTGGTTATGCATTAATATTTTTTTATTTACTTGCTGCGTTGCTTTTTTTTATTCCGACCGCTTTAGTGACGGCTGAATTAGCTACCACTTGGCCGAGCACAGGCGGTGCATATATATGGATCCGTACTGCGTTTGGTGTGCGATGGGGTTGGTTTGCGATTTGGTTGCAATGGATATACAACGTGGTTTGGTATCCAACGATATTGTCTTTTGTAATCGCTGCATTTGCCTATTTAATTGACCCCCATTTGGTACAACATAAAATATATCTTTTAAGTACGATATTAATTATTTGGTGGTCGGTTACTGCTTTAAGTTGCTTAGGCTTACGAGTTTCGAGTTGGCTGAGTAGTATCGGCGCTTTAGTCGGTACTTTAATTCCTATGCTCTTTATGATCGTGTTAGCTATCATTTGGATTAAAAGCGCACGGCCCCTAGCGATACATTTTTCCTCCTATTCTTTTTTCCCAAGCTTGAATAATTTTAATAATTTGGCTTTTTTAACGACTATTATTTTTGGTCTGATGGGCTTAGAAATGTCAGCTGTACACGCGGGCGATGTACAAAATCCCCAGAAAGATTTTCCACGCGCCTTATTTTGGTCGGCAAGTTTAATATTGATAACCTTGGTAATGGGTTCTTTATCTATAGCCCTTATTATTCCAGTAAATCAGCTTAATATACTGTCGGGTTTAACCGAGGCCTATGTTGCTTTTTTTAATAGTTATCATTTGCCTTTTTTTATACCGATTATTATTTCTTTAATTATTATTGGAAGTTTGTGTAGTATTTCAACCTGGGTAATAGGTCCTACGCGAGGCTTACTCATTGCTACATTCGAGAGTGAAATAACAGGGTTAAACTGGTTGCTTAAGGTCAATCGATTTGGAGCGCCGGTCAGTTTATTACTATTTCAAGGGATTCTAGTATCCCTATTAACCAGTCTTTTTATATTGATTCCTAATGTAAATGAAACCTATTGGTTATTGAGCGTAATGACAGCCCAATTGGCGGTGTTATTCTATATTTTTTTATTTTTAACCGCATTACGATTGCGATATAAAGAGGCTAGTAGAAGTCGTGCCTATCATATTCCAGGAGGCACATGGGGGGTTTGGATAGTCAGTATCGCAGGATTAATGGGCTGTTTGATTACATTTATACTCGGATTCTTCCCTCCGAGTGGTATCGAAGTGAGTAATCTATTTAAATTTGATTTGATTTTGCTAGGCGGGTTGTTGTTATTTTGCTTGCCGCCTATTATCTGCACCGGATGGGCTTTAGCTTTAAAAAAAACTGAGAATAAGAATAGTTTTAAAGAGTAGTGAAGTGGTTAGTTGGTCCATTTCTTTGATTATCCGGACCTTATTGCTTTCTAGATATGTTTAGTAGGTTTTAAACTTTAAAAAAAATAAGGGGTCAATTTTATTTAAATATTTTTTTCTAGTAAATTTTTTTTAAAAAAATCTTCTAAGGTTTGTGCGAGTGAAGAAAATTCTATGTTGCAATGTAAAGAAAGACGAAGGCGACTAGTCCTTTTGGGAACACTCGGTGGTCGAATTGCTCCTACATAAATATGATGTTGTTCTGCAAGCTGAGCTGCTAAGCGCAGTGTTGTTCCAGGGTCGCCAATCACAAGTGGCAGAATAGGGCTATCATACAATGGGATATCCGGAAAAAAATGTTTTAGGCGATTTTTGAGCTTTAAAGTTTGAGAAAGCCATTGGGATTGGCGTAATACATACTCAGTTTGAATTATTTCTATTGCCGCTAAACTAGCTGCGGTTGCAGCGGGCGTCAGGTAGGTCGAATATATAAATTCAGGTGTGCGATTTAATAAATACGACCGCAAATCAGGATTATGAAAGAGAGTGAATGCACCTTGGCTGGCTAAAGCTTTTCCGAGCGTGGCAACTAAAATGTCGACTTTTTTCTCTACTCCAAATTTGGCTACAAGTCCATTACCTTTTGGTCCGTACCAGCCTAGCGCATGAGCTTCGTCAACGATCCAAAAAAAATTGTAACGGTCTTTTAAAAAACCCATTTGACTAAAATCAGGATAGTCCCCTTCCATGCTAAATACAGATTCTGTAATAACAAAAATTGTACGATCAGGGCGCGCGTAAATGCGAAGCAAGTCTTCAAGATGATTTAAATTTAAATGCTGGTAGCGTATGAGTTTTGCAAGAGAGTCTTGCGCACCTAATAACATGCTATTGTGAACATAACGATCGGCTAAAACAACATCCCCTTTTTGAGGTAAGGTGCTTAATAGAGCCCTGTTTGCTGTATAACCGGAGTTCCAAAGTAAACCGTATTCAAATCCACACCACTCTTTCAAAGAATTTTCTAATTTTTGGTGGATAGGCCAATAGCTAGCTATTGCAGGAGAGCCTCCAGAAGAAGTTCCCCATATCTCTAAAGTTTTTTGGGCTGCTTGAATGACTGATGGATGCTTGCTCAATTGGAGGTAGTCATTAAAATTTAGGTATAAACTTTCTAAATTATTTTTAACAAGATATGGAGTTAATTCTCTAAGCAATCCTTTTTTTTCTCTTGCTTGCAAATACTCATGGATATATTTTTGCAAAATGTGCATTATGCTATTAACTCGATGTATCTTGCTGTGCAGTGAGAGCTTGACAATAATTTTTAAAGTAATGGGCTATTGGGAAAGAATCAAAAAAATGCAGCTCTCGAGATTGATAAAGCTGATGTCCCCATATGGGTATCGAGAGATTGGCAAGCTCTAAATAATTAGAAGATGTGATATCATTGTCAACTGATATTCTATCGTTAAACCAAATACCAGTTGGTATTTTTGAATGTGGTGCATAATTAGTTAACATACGTGCTTGATGTATAGCACCAAGCCGATTTTGAACGACAAGTAATAAATAATCTATTGGTAAATTTAAAGCTAAATCAACGGCATCTAATCCTGTCTCATCTAAAGGAACAGCCAGTCCTCCTGCAGCTTCAAGAATACGCCAATTGGTTTTAGGTAAGCTTTTAATTTTGCAAAGAATACTTTCAAGATTTAGCTTACAGCCATCTTTATGTGCTGCACTAACTGGCGCAAGAGGTTTAGCAAATGAGTATAAAGTAAAAGCTTGACATTTCTTTTGGTTGAGATGAGAGCAATACTCAATAGCTGTTTCTGCATCCCCTTTTTGGTTACTAGTTATGCCTGTTTCAACAATTTTGACTACTTGAACGGTTTGGTTATGTGATGCAAGATAGTTGGCAAGGGCTCGACACACCCATGTTTTACCGATTTCTGTATCATTGCCTGATATTAATATTGTATTCATATGCATTTCATTTTAAGTTTTTTGAGCATGTTTAGATCTGAATTTAAATCAGGTGTAGGAGTTGTTAAAATACGCTCACCTATATAAATTGCATTTGCACCACTAAAAAAAGCTAGAGTTTGTGTTTCGAAAGACATTTTATAACGACCAGCAGCCATCGCAATAATGCTTTGTGGCATTGCGATGCGGGCAATGGCTACAATGCGTACATATTCAAAAGAATCAATAAATGCTTTTTTTTCGAGAGGGGTGCCTTCAATGGCTACGAGTGCATTGAGTGGTACCATTTCGGGCTGAGGTAACAATTGGCTGATAAAAAATATAAGTTTCAAGCGATCTAATATCGATTCGCCCATACCTAAAATACCACCACAGGATATTTTTAAATTCGATTTGCGAATCATTTGCAATGTTTCATAGCGAGATGCAAATGTGCGTGTCGTTATAATTTTTGGATAAAAATCAGGGGATGTATCCAGATTATAATTATACATTGAACATCCTGCATCTAACAATGCTTTAGTTTGTTCTGCAGAAATACTGCCCAGACTACAACATACTTGCAAGCCAGTGTCATGGACTTGTTTAATTATTTCCAAAAGTTTCTGAAAGATACTACCTTTAGGTAAAAAACTCCAAGCAGCACCTAAACAAAAATGAGTAACACCCAGATTTTTTGCATTAAGTGCAATTTTTAAAACCTCACTCGGATTTAGAAGTAATTCTTTAGCCACATAAGTTTTATAATGAACTGATTGTGGACAGTAAGCACAATCTTCGGGACAGTTACCCGTTTTGATCGAGATAGAGCCGCATAAGTGAACTGTATTTACACTGTGATGTTGCTTATGAATCAGATGTGCCTGACTTATCAAATCATTAAATGGCAGTTGATAAAGGTATTCCAGATCTGCAAATGACAAATTCATGTATATATTCCGAAATAGATGTTGCAGTTTGTTTGCATAAAAAAACAATCTCAAGCTCTGTAATACACAATGGAGGAATGATTAAAAGTGTGTTGCCAATACCTCTTAATAGAATTTCTTTATCACGTAAATAAAGTGAAAGGTGATGTGCTACACGTTCATTAATATCAAAAGTTGGCAAGTTATTATTGATGCCTGGATATAATTCTATTGCGCATGCAAGCCCGCGTTGCCGCACAGATTTTACAAATGGATGCTTGGAAAAATATAATTTGATGTTTTTGCTAAAGTGATCACAGGTGCGTTGTAGCTCGCCACTCTGAATACGCCGTCTCAGTTTTTCTATATTTTTAATACTTACAGCAGTTGAAAGTGGATTTGCAGCAAACGTATGTCCATGAAGAAATGTTTTTTCTTCACTAAACTCACCTAGGAAAGCATTATAAATCTTTTGAGTTGTTAAAGTAGCGGCTAATGGTAGATAACCTCCAGTTAAAGTTTTAGATAAACACAGAAAATCAGGAGTTAGATCTTCAGCCGCACATACCAACATGTGCCCTAAACGTCCTAGACCGACGAAAATTTCATCCAAAGCTAAATGAATATTATGTATTTTACAACGTTCTGATACGGCTTGTAAGAAGCCTGGTGGTTGCAAATACATTCCGCGTGGCCCTTGGACAGAAGGTTCTAAAAACAAAATGGCAGTTTGTTCAGCATAGGTTTCAAGTAAACGATCAAGATCTTGTAAGCTTTCCGACATGTCATCATGCTGCGGTGCCGCAAAGTGATATGCAGGCAAAAACCATTCTGAAAACCGTTGATGAAAGTTTAACGAATTTCCTGCAGACATGGCGCCAAAAGTATCTCCATGATAGCTACCTTCCATGCCAATGATGAGTTTCTTTTGCGGATTTCCTGTGAGCTGCCAATATTGAAAAGAAAGTTTCAATGCTGCTTCAACTGAGGATGCTCCATTATCTGTAAAAAAACAGCGATTCAATCCTTCAGGTGCGATGCTAGTTAATTCATGACAAAGTTGCGATGCAGCGGGGTGGTTTAGATCTTTGTAACTGGATTGTTGTAAGTTTTTTAATTGCTGTATTAGTGCCTCATTGAGCTCTTGATCGCTATGGCCATGAACGTTCGTCCAGTTAGAAGCATTTCCATCAAGGTAACGTTTCCCTTCAATATCATACAACCAACATCCTTTGGCATGAGTGATATGCACTGGTTTACGTTCTAAATATTCTTGCATCTGTGTAAAAGGATGCCAGCTATACGATTTATCCCAATAGTTCAAAGTCGTAATATCAGTTTTCATATACCCCCTGCTTAATCGTAAAACTTTCTTTATTGGTTGACAATTAAGATTGTCAGTATAGAGTGGCCGAAAATAAAAGACAAGCTAACACGATCCCTAAATATTCGCCATTTTTGAATATATTAAGTCGGCGAGTTAATTTATCAAATATTATAGTAGTGCATATTCTTTAGGGTGCTTTAGTTAACTCTATCAGAAAGTTTGATAGACGATTTGATTTCTACAGCACCAGGAACTAAAAGATTTTTACTGCAGAAATTCCTATAAATTTTACTAAACATTTACATTTTTATATGATACCAACGATACATGTAATTAGGGCGGTTATTACGAATGTTTATATACTAAGTCCCAACAAATTATTCCATAGTTCCAAGTTTTTTTGTATCACAGGTGGGATTTTAGTTGTTTAGGTGAGATTAGTAGGGTGTTGATTACATTTGTAATTGGATTGTTCTCTTAGAGGAATCCAAGTGTATAATCTACGAAAATTTTGACCTGATTTTGCTATCAGGGAGATTATTATTTTGCTACAACTAGTTTTGTGAGGTGCATTTATTATAGGCTTCAGACGACATAGAGAAAAGTGAGATGGAGACAGGATCCATATGATAAGCGCATTAGAAATTCATGGTGTCCCTATCGAGTGTATTAATCAAGCGGCGATAACCTACCACGTTCCAGCAACTTTAATTCTTTCAGTTTTAGCAGTAGAAAATGGCGTGAACGGTTCGGCGTTGCCTAATAGAAATGGGACTTTCGATTATGGTCCAATGCAAATTAATTCAATTTGGATATCGAAAATTCGACTGTTTGGTTATACTCAGCATCAATTACAATATGATCCTTGTGTCAATGTTAAGGTTGGGGCTTGGATACTTAGTCAGCAGATTGCAAATGATGCAGCAAGCCCTTGGCGAGGAGTAGGCAGTTATCACTCACATTCCAGCCGTTTGAACCAGAATTATCAAATCAAAGTTTCTGAAGTATATCGATTATTGGCTAATTATCTATCTCATCCGAGTAACTCGACATTACCTACATTACCTATCGCTTAAGATTTAAATTTTTACCTTTAGATTAACATCGATATGCCAAAGTTTTTTCCTCTCTGTTTTTTGCTAAGTAGTCTATTTGTAGAAAAGACTAAAAAAAAAATAGCTAACTTAGATAATGAACGTTTAGCGATTGGTTTTATTTCCATACTAGGTTTGGGGTTATTATTTCCTTTAGTTATTATTGCTCCAGGTCTATTTGAGTCAGAATGGTTTTTAAATTTATTAACTATCCCTGCTGAGTATGGAAGCTTCCTAGCGGGTGCGGGCTATTTTGGTCGATTATGGAATTTGTTTACAGCCCGTCCTTACGACAACTATAAGAAGACCAAGATTAGAAACTTCCTCAGTCAAGAAATCATAATCAATCGACCAATAGGGCAAGCTGAAAAACTATTTACTCCTATTGGCATGTTGTTAGGAGTGAGTTTAGGGATTTTTTGCCTTTGTTTGCATGCAGTTATTCCTTTCTGGGATGTGTTTTCCTATTTTGCGTATATTTTGTTTATTTTAGGTTATGCTTGTACTTTAGGTGGTTTATTTAATCGCCTGGCTAGCTCGTTTGATGGAACACGCTTAAAACAGGAAAAAGTATCGATTTTTGTAGGGCTAGTGTTAGGTTTATTGGTTGCATTAAGCTTATTTATCGTAGTAATGCTGACTGGAGCCATGCCTTTTGTTGCAGTGATTGGTATTAGTAAACCGTTTATTGATCTTTTACTATTACATAAATTTCTTTTCGCACTACCGTTTGTATTAAGTTTGACGAGTATAACGACATCTTGTTTCGATTATTTTGCCAAAGCGTATTGCTTCTTAAAATATATTTGGAGCACGAAAGATGAATTAGTTAATGAGCGCATAGGATCGCATTATTATGAATATCAGAGCGCTTTTCTAGGTAATATTTTTGGTTGTTTGTTGGCTTCAGGTATCATCATAGGCTTATCCTTAGCGGGAAGTTTAGTTGCGACGCCCTTAGTTATTGCGGCTACTATTTTCGCTATCATTATTATGTGTAATAACGTATTAGCAGCACTTTTTACAAGATTAGGTCGCCTTATAGATGGAATTGTAAGTACTTCTATAACACCAAAAGAAGAATTTTATAAACAGGAGCGCTTGATCGACGTTAGTTATTTGACTTCAATAAGAAACGCCTCGTTAATTTCATTGCCCGTATCAATAAGTAATTCAGCTAAAGATCGAGACCTCAATGACAACGAACTTAAACTTAAATTAAAACGTACACAAAGTAGCCCTGCTTTTTTTCATTTTTATAACTCAACCCAGGAGGTGAATGTGGATAATGAACTGTTTTTTAATAATACTTTATCTGATGTCAAATCCTTATCCGGATTATTTGCCTAGACCTTAAGATAGCTCTACAGGGGTGGGTAGCATGGGTCAATTAATATGACGGTTCACATCTTGATGTCCAATGGGTATAGTTCGACTAATCATTACTGCTTACAAGTAAACTATTATTTATGCGTGTTTTAATCATAAAAATGTCCTCAATGGGCGATATTATTCATACATTACCTGCAGTGACTGATGCGACTAAGGCTGTTTCGAATATTCAATTTGATTGGGTAGTGGAAGAAGCATTTACTGAAATTCCCAAATGGCATGAGCAAGTCCAAAAAATCATTCCCATCGCCTTAAGACGCTGGCGCAAGAATATCTGTCGAACAATTCAACGTGGAGAATTAAAACAATTTTATACACAATTGCGTGCACAAGAATATGATTTTGTTTTAGATGCACAAGGTTCTATCAAAAGTGCTATTACAACCTATTTAAGTCGAGGTTGCCGTCTTGGCATGGATAAACACTCAGTGCGGGAAAGTTTAGCCTATCTTGCTTATCAGCAAACTTTTTCTGTACCTTGGCAACAACATGCTATTGAGCGTTTACGTCAATTATTCGCTAAAGCTTTAAAATACAATCTGCCCGAGACGCTACCTGAATATGGTATTAACAAAGAAAATTTAAGCCAAGCAAAAATACAACTTTCAAAAGACTACCTAATTTTTATTCCCAATACCAGTTGCGCAACTAAACAGTGGTCAAATTATTTCTGGTCTTTACTTATAAAGGAAATGACCCACGATGGAGTAAGTGTTTTTATTCCTTGGGGTAATGAAAATGAAAGAAAAAATGCAAAGCGACTAATTAATAAAAACCCTATAGCTCAGGTGTTACCTTATTTAAATCTCAATGAAATGGCAGCTGTTTTAGCCAACGCAAAAGCGGTTGTTGCTGTAGATACAGGTTTAAGTCATTTATCCGCAGCTTTAGGAATTCCTACGATTGTTCTATATGGTTCTACTAACCCTGCATTGATAGGAACAATAGGTCCTTCCCAGTGCCATATCAAAATGGCAGTTAATGGGGATAGTAGGCAAGATAATAATAGGGTTGTCTTAAAAAAAATAATCGACAATTTGCGGCGCATTTTGACACTTTAGTTGATTTGCATCACACAATTTTTATTTTTTCATGTTTATTTTCCGAGTAAAACAGAGCGCTTTTAATTTTATGTAACCATGAGGATTGCGAGTTGAGCGATAATATAGGCAAAAATTTAAATGCAAAGAATATCTTACAAATTGCCATTCAGGCTCCCTTGCACCAATATTTTGAGTATTTAGCACCACCTGACTTTCCTTTAACGCAATTAAAAAAAGGTTTACGTGTATTGGTACCGTTTGGGAAGCAGAAAAAAATTGGTTTTTTAATGGAAGTAAGCGAATCATCAGTTTGGCCAAAATCTCAGCTCAAACAGGCCTTGGCAATCCTAGATAAAACTCCGCTTTTACCGGATTCTATCCAGCAGTTACTAGAATGGACAAGTCGTTACTACCATTGTCCTATTGGCGAGGTATTCGCTAATGCTATACCACGTGCACTACGCACGCAAAAAACTGTCAAAAAAATTAATGATGCTGTTAAAACAACTATTGAAGAAATTAATAGAGAAGAAAAATTTACTTTTGCTACTAAAAATAATTTAAATTTATCCGAACAAATTCAATTAAATAATCATCAGCAACAGGCTATTGAGAGTATTTTGAATTCGTTAAATAAATTTCAAGCTTTTCTTTTAAACGGCGTGACAGGAAGTGGAAAAACAGAAGTCTATTTGGAAGTGATACAAGCTGTACTCGATCGGGGTAAGCAAGCATTAGTATTAGTTCCAGAAATTGGTTTAACCCCGCAAATGTTAACGCGATTTCGAAATCGCTTTTCAGTGCCTTTAATATTATTTCATTCTAAATTAACCGATAAGCAGCGTTTAGAAAATTGGTTACTTTCTAAATCAGGTAAAGCATCTATTATCATTGGTACGCGTTCCGCTTTATTTACACCTTTATTGTGTCCTGGGGTTATCATCATCGATGAAGAACATGATAGTTCTTTTAAGCAACAAATGGGCTTACGTTATCACGCTCGAGATTTAGCGTTAGTACGAGGACGTTTAGAAAACATACCTGTTATATTGGGTTCCGCAACTGCATCTTTAGAAAGCATTTTTAATGCGCAACAAAATCGTTATCAAATACTGCATTTACCTCAAAGAGCAGGATCCGCCATACAACCCACTTTTCATTTTATTGATTTACGGCATCAAAAACTTGATCAAGGGTTTTCTCCCGCATTATTACAAAGCATGGAAAATCACTTGCAAAAACAAGGCCAAGTACTTTTATTTTTAAACCGACGAGGCTTTTCTCCAGTTACCCTTTGTCATGATTGTGGTTGGACAGCAGACTGCCAATATTGTGAACAAAAAATGAATTTTCATAAAAAGCCGGCTCGTTTACAATGTCATTATTGCGGCTATCGACGTCCTTTAGATGCCCGTTGTCCTGAATGCCAAGGTCAACAATTACTTGCTTTGGGTCAAGGGACACAACGTCTAGAACAAACCTTGCAAAAATACTTTCCTGATATCGGAATAGTTCGGATTGATCGAGATAATACACAACGTAAAGGAAGTTTGGATAAATTATTAAAAAATATACATGAAGGTGAAAGTCAGATTTTGATCGGAACACAAATGTTAGCGAAAGGACATCATTTTCCAAATGTCACTTTAGTGGGTATTTTAGAAGCAGACAGTGGGTTATTTAGTGCAGATTTTCGAGCTTTGGAACATACCGGTCAATTACTCACACAAGTAGCCGGGCGATCCGGACGGGCCGATAAACCTGGAGAGGTATGGATTCAAACCTATCATCCAGATCATCCCTTGTTAAACCATTTGTTAGAACAAGGTTATCTCAGTTTCAGCGATATATTATTGAAAGAAAGATGCGCCTCTGCGTTACCTCCTTACAGCTATTTGGCACTTTTGCATGCCGAAGCCTTAAGTTCAGCTTATCCGATGGATTTTTTAAATGAAGTAAAAAATCAGGCTGAATTAGTTGGAGAAGGAATCAGTATATTAGGGCCAGTTCCTTCCTTACGCCCGCGTCGGGCGGGTTATTATCGATGTCAATTACTGTTACAGGCAAAACGACGGAACGTTTTGCAAAGCTTACTGGAGCAGATTATTAAACCCATCAGTCGGCTTGGCAGTAGTCGACGAGTTCGTTGGTCACTGGATGTCGACCCTATAGAGCTTTTTTGACTTAAATACTTCTTTTGCTTTCATTAAAGGTCTAGAATACTAACAAATAATGAACTAAAAAGTATTCCTTTTATGACAATTAGTGTGTTTGATTTGTTCTCCATTGGTATAGGGCCATCGAGTTCGCATACCGTAGGTCCTATGAAAGCTGCCTGCGCTTTTGCAGAAAATCTAGCGTTAGATAATGAACTATTTAATGAGGTTAGCAACATAAGGGTTGAGTTGTTTGGTTCGCTCGCTTTAACTGGCCGGGGTCATGGTACCGATTTAGCGGTTTTAAATGGTTTAGAAGGACAGCTCCCTGAAACAGTTAATCCCCTGGAGGCTGCTTTACGCGCCAAGACAATTATTGAGAGTTGTGAGCTAAGGTTGTCGTGGAAAAAAAGGATTTCATTTTCTGAGAAAACTGATTTAATTTTTTTACAAAAAGAATTATTGCCATTGCATACCAATGGTATACGTTTTAGTGCCTTTAATACACAAGGTCTTCTCTTAAACAGTCAAATTTACTACTCTATAGGCGGTGGCTTTATTGTCACTGAACAGGAGTTTGGTCTGCAGCATAAGGATGTTATTCCAGTGCCTTATCCTTTTTCTACTTCCACTCAGCTGTTTTATGCCTGTAAAAAAAACAACTTAAGCATTTCAGAGCTTATGTTAGCTAATGAAAGACAATTAGCGCCTGATAGGGAAATACACACGGATTTATTGAAAATAGCCGATATTATGCAAGATTGTGTGGATAGGGGTTGTCATACCCAAGGAATATTACCCGGCGAGCTTCAAGTCAAGCGCCGGGCCCCGGAACTTTTTAGCAAAATGAGTAACAAAGCAATTCCAAAATTAGCGACTTTTCCAGGCTCATTATTATGGCCAACCATTTACGCAATGGCTGTTAATGAAGAAAACGCTGCGGGAGGTCGCGTGGTGACTGCACCAACGAATGGTGCAGCAGGTATTATTCCGGCAGTATTAACCTATTATCGCCGTTTCTATGCCGATGTCAGTGAGCAATCAGTCACTGATTTTTTATTGACTGCTGGCGCTATCGCTTTACTCTATAAAATGAATGCATCAATTTCCGGTGCAGAAGTAGGTTGTCAGGGTGAAGTCGGAGTGGCTTGTTCTATGGCCGCGGGAGCACTGACTGCAGTATTAGGTGGAACATTAGAACAAATAGAAAATGCCGCAGAAATGGCCATGGAACATCATCTGGGATTAACCTGCGATCCCGTCGCAGGATTAGTTCAAATTCCTTGTATCGAGCGCAATGGAGTTGCAGCAGAAAAAGCCATTAAATTAACTTATTTAGCTTTAATGGAAGATGGGAAAAATAAAAAAGTATCTTTAGATAAAGTCATTGAAACCATGTTTGCTACCGGAAAAGATATGATGGCAATTTACAAGGAAACCTCTTTAGGTGGTTTGGCAAAAACACTCGCTGTTAATATTCCTGAATGTTAGTTTGAGCTAATTATCAATTTTTTTGATTTAATTATTCTTTAATAAAAAGTAGCTAGCATAAAGATTGGTCTTAGTTTTTAGAGAACAATCATTATGCCGAAGAAAAAGAAGAATCAAAATAATCCGAGTTCCTTAGAAGAATTAGCCAAAAAAATTTTAGTAAATTCGCAAAAGGCCTTTTATTTTGGTGCTAATAATAAGGGCAGCACCCCCTCAAGCTGTCAACAAGCAGTATTTATTGAGGAAAAAATTAATTCTTTAGCGAATAATGATAATCTATTTGAAAGGAGACTTAAAAAAATCTCTATTAAAGATCTTAAAAAGATAAAAAATTTACGTCAAGCATATATTGATCATAAAAAAATCGAGTTCGGCCTCGAACTTTTAAGTTTTTTTTATGATAGTCCTTCGTTAAAAAAGCAATATGAAGCTGAAATCGAAAATAAAAGAAAAAACATAAAATGGAATGATGGATGGCTTGATGATTTAAATCTTATTTTGACTACTGCTTATTTAGAACAATATCGTGAGAAACATAATAGAGATATTTTTTCAATTGAGGATACTCGGACATACGATAAATTACGTAACGAAGGAGTTTCAGATAAAAATAATGAGCGGAAAATTTATTTTAAACGTACTTTTTTTGATTTAAAAGCAGCTACATTACATGGGACAGGGGCTTGTGAGTTGATGGCTGAATTTGCCCTTTTTGAAGCTGTACGGATGAGCAAAAACTTAGATTGTTCTATCCATTATATTAGATTTCTGAGTTCTGAATATCAGGAGATACCCTATCAAGAGATTAACGCTATTGCATTAGGAGATTGGCCGAATGATGATTGTTTGATTGTTTGTCCGTGGCTTGAAGACAATGAAAATCTTATCTGGAAAAAAGATTTGCAAAATACACTATTTTCAAATTACTCGGTTATTAAAACCATATTCAAAATTGTTCCCGGCGCCGAAATGGATCAATTAAGAGAAATGTTAGCAAAATGTAATTTTCTTCCCGACATCGAAGAAAAACGAACCATAAGAAGTAGGACTGAGGAATTAAGTAAGGAGTATCAAAAAGCTTTTAAAAATTTCCTTATAAAAGAAAATGACGCTGAAATTAATATGACTAGAAGATTAGGCAGATAGTTATTAAAAGCTAATTCATTTGGATTTTGTAGGTTGCTTCCTTTTTAAGGATCGTCGCTTATAAAGAGCGTGCAAAGTTAAAATAGGACCGGAAAGAGCATAGCAAAAAAAGAGCAAAAATAATATTTTAGGTGGATCAAGCGAAATACCAACAAAAGCTAATACCACCAATAAAATTGCCACAAAGGGGACCCGGCCTTTGAGGTCAATTTCTTTAAAAGAATAATAACGGACATTACTTACCATCAAAATAGCAATGATGATCGCTAATACTGCGGTCATCATACTAACAACATCACCAAGAATTTCTGAATCCACGCACAACCATACCATACTGGCTAAAACACCTGCTGCCGCAGGAATAGGTAATCCTTGAAAATAACGTTTATCAGCAACCAACACTTGAGTATTAAAACGGGCTAAACGTAATGCACCCGCTGCAGCAAATATAAACGCAGCTAACCAGCCTAATTTACCCAAGCCTTCTAAAGACCAACTATAAATAACTAAGGCGGGTGCGACACCGAAAGAAACCATGTCCGATAAACTATCTAATTCTGCTCCAAAAGCACTTTGTGTATTGGTGAGACGCGCAACGCGACCGTCAAAAAAATCCATAATCATAGCAACAAAAATAGCTACCGCGGCATAATTAAAGTAACCTTCCATAGCAGTGACGATGGCATAAAAACCCGCGAATAAACCGGCGATGGTAAACAAGTTTGGCAGTAAGTAAATTCCACGACGGCGGTAAGCTAATCTTTCCCCCTCTTCATGATCGCCAGAGTTAATACCTTTATGCTCAGAAGCAGCTAACTTTTCTTCAGTTGGCTGGGATAAAAATTTTTCATCATTTGGGTTATTCATACAGGAATTCCTTGCAAGGATTTTAATCGATAAATGATCTCAAGTGCTTCTTTTGGAGCTAATTGATCGGGATCCACTTGTTCTAATAAGGTCATAATACCAGGGTTAACAGAAATTTTTGATGTAGTTGAGGATGGATTTCTTTTGTTAGGACTAGTTTGCGCAGGTTTACCCTCAAGCTCAGTAAGCTTTTCTTTAGCGCGTTGAATAACTGGTTTAGGAACGCCAGCTAACTGTGCTACTTGTAATCCATAACTTTGATTTGCAGGGCCGTCCTTGACGGTATATAGAAATATGATGCTATCATCATGTTCTTTTGCATCGACATGACAGTTACTTATTACCGTGTTTTCTTCAGATAAGCCGGTCAACTCAAAATAATGAGTAGCGAATAAGGTGTAGGCTTTAACCTGTTTTGCTAAATATTCAGCACAAGAAAAAGCTAAAGCAAGTCCGTCAAAAGTACTGGTGCCGCGTCCAATTTCATCCATAATAACTAAGCTTTGCTCAGTTGCATTATGTAAAATTGAAGCGGTTTCTGTCATTTCTACCATAAAGGTTGAGCGACCACTAGTAAGATCATCAGCTGCTCCGATCCGGGTGAAAATACGATCAATGGGACCTATCGTAGCGCTTTTTGCAGGAACAAAACAACCTATCATTGCTAATAAACAAATTAAAGCTGTTTGACGCATGTAGGTTGATTTACCACCCATGTTTGGACCAGTGATAATTAACAAACGCTTTTCAGGAATCAAATGACAATTATTTGCTACAAAAGGAGTATCTATAGTTTGTTCGATTACTAAATGTCGGCCTCCTTTTATAAGGATGCCTGAAGTTTTGTTTAATTCAGGGCAGGTTAAATTGAGTGTTGTTGCACGTTCTGCAAAGCAGACTAGTACATCTAGCTGGGCGATCGCATTAACAGTTTTTTGTAAGTCAGTTAAATAAATGGCTAATTTATCGAGTAATTCATCATAAAGTTTTTTTTCCAAGCTTAAAGCTTTAGACCGAGCGCTTAAGGCTTTATCCTCGAATTCTTTTAATTCAGGAGTAATAAAACGTTCGGCATTAGTCAACGTTTGTCGACGAATATAGTGTGAGGGTACCTGTTTGGCTTGTCCGCGACTTATTTCGATGTGATAACCATGCACGCGATTGAAACCAACCTTTAGCGTACTAATGCCTGTAAGTTCTCGTTCACGTATTTCTAAGTCAAGCAGATATTGCCCAGCATGATCACTTAGGTTTTGTAACTCATCAAGTTCAGCATGATAGCCTTTAGCGATCATCCTTCCTTCACGAATAACGGCTGGAGGGTTTTCGACAATAGCTTGCTGTAGTAAACAAAATAATTGTGGGAAGCTTTTTATCTGCTGACTTAATAAAATAAGTAATGCTGATTTTTTATCGTCAGCTTGAATGTTTAAATAGGGGAAAAGTTTATTATGAATATCTGGTAGAATTGCTAAGCCGAAACGTAATTGACTTAAATCGCGTGGCCTCGCCGATTTTAATCCAACGCGCGTAATAATACGTTCGAGATCCCCTAATTGCTTTAACAGAATGTGTAAACTTGTATAGGATTGTGTAGCTAACAATTGTTTAATGGCTATTTGTCGTGCTTCTAAGCTAGCTATTTTACGTAAAGGTCGATGCAACCATCGATTGAGTAAACGACTTCCCATCGGTGTTGCTGTTTTATCTAAAATAGACATTAAAGTATTATTCTTTTCGCCTTGTAAATTGAGTGTCAGCTCTAAATTACGTCGGGTTGTGGCGTCTAATACAATACTTTCTTCACGTCTTTCTATACAAAGCGGTTGAATATGTTGTAATTGAACACGTTGCGTGTCTTTAACATAATTTAATAAACAACCTGTCGCTTGTATCGCTAAGGGTAAATCCTGACAGCCAAAACCACTGAGGTCACGAGTTTGAAATTGTTGTGTTAATAAATGAGTTGCGGTATTGAAATCAAATTCCCAGGGCGGGCGCCGTCGAATTGTTTTATAAGGAATTAATAGTCGTTCTCCTTTATATTCTTCACTGATTAAAAGTTCGCTGGGGTTGAGTCGTGCTAATTCACTGGCAAGCGCTTCTTCCCCAATAACCTGTAAAATATGAATTTGACCGCTTCCCATATCAAAATAAGAAAGTCCAAATTGATCATTGTGACTATATAGGGCCAATAAGAGGCTTTGATGATTTTCTAGTAATGCTTCATCGCTAAGTGTTCCTGGCGTAATGATACGTGTTACCTGTCTTTCCATAGGACCTTTGCATAGATTCGGATCCCCTATTTGTTCGCAAATAGCAATTGATTCGCCGAGTTTTACCAATTTGGCTAAATAGCTTTCTACGCTATGAAAGGGTACACCTGCCATGGGAATGTCTTGACTAGCCGATTGACCTCTTTTAGTTAAGGTAATGTTTAATAATTTTGCAGCTTTAATGGCATCTTCATAAAACAATTCGTAAAAATCACCCATACGATAAAATAATAATTTATCCTTATGCTGAGCTTTTAGTTGTAGATATTGACGAATCATCGGTGTGTGTTGAGTTAAATCGATGTTATTCTTCATAAGGCCTCTTGCAATACCATTGCTTCTTATTAGATGGTTCCATTAATTTTAAGTTACGCAATATTTAAGTTTTCGGAAAATAAAGCTTTTAAAAGCTTTATTAATATTTTGAAAAATTTCACTTTTTGCTTAACTGATAAGATAGTGTAACTAAAAAAAAAATTTAATTATACTCTCAGCGCTTGTATTTTTTGCCTATATTGTTAATCACTAATTGAAAAACTAGATTGTTCAACTTTAGTTAATTGAGGATTTTTAGTGATACATAAGAAAATATTAATTTGATTATGTATTATTTTAGATAGTTTCTTTTTAAGGAACTGATAGAGCTGATAAGCTAAGGCTTCGATAAGTTTAAAACAATGCTTATCACAGAATTGTTGCAATTCATTCGCTAGAATGGCGTAGCAGATTGTATCATTTAATTGATCATTGATACAGGCGGTGGGTAGGCTGCTAAAATTAAACTTTATTTGCACTGAAACCCATTGAGGTAAGCTGCGTTCTTCGATGGAGTTGCCTAATTTAACCAGTAAATTAAGTTTTTCTAGTGTTAATTGAGAGTTCATGTGCAAAAAACATAGCAAACAAACGATAATTTGGCTACTATAGCCACATTCTTGCTCATAGTAAATGAGTATTAAATAAAATAATAATAAGAGGCCATATGGTTTATATCAATAAAACGCTCTTGCCAGATGAAAAAATCATCTATCTCAGCCATCCACATTGGATTGTTGTTTTTAGATCGTTGATGGTTTTAATTTTAATAGCGGCTTTTTTGTTGATCAGAGGTCCCTATTCGTTATTGTTCATCAGTTTTTTTTCTTTATTAGGCTTAGTTGCTTGCTTGCCCGGGCTGATTGTTTACTATTCTTCTGAGTTTGGAATTACTGATAAACGAGTTATTATGAAATCAGGATTTATTAGCCGATATGCTTTTGAAAATTCCTTAGATCGTATTGAAGGGGTAGAGATTAGTCAAAGTATTATGGGCCGAATTTTTGATTATGGATCAATTCGTATTCGTGGTGTTAGTGGGACCAATGAATTATTTTCTGCTGTACGCCATCCATTTAGATTTCGGTATAAAGTATTAGAAGAAATTGAACGACAAAAAAAGGCTAAATAATTTACTTAAAATTATTTTTCCATTGTCGAAGATAAGCGAATATTTCGATGGGGTTAATAAGTTTTTTCCCCGTTCTTTTTTCTACGCACATCTTTATTTGAGGATTATCACAACGTAAAAAAGGATTGCTCAAGCGTTCTTCAGATAAATGACTTGGGACACTGGCTAAGTTTTTTTGACGCAATTCTCTAGTTTTTTCTAATCGTTCTTTAATATGGGTATTATTAGGTTCTACTGTCTGAGCAAAATGTAAGTTAGCCAGTGTATATTCATGGCCACAATAAATCTGGGTTTCGTCAGGAAGCTGCATCAGCTTATTCAAAGAATTCAACATTTGATCAGCTGTTCCTTCAAATAATCGACCGCAACCTGCTGTAAATAAAGTATCTCCACAGAATAAAAGATGGTTTCCATAATAAGCAATATGTCCCAATGTATGGCCAGGAATAGCAAGCACTTCAAAAGTAGGCCAATTGGGCAATTCAATTTTATCGCCTTCATTAACTGGATTACTTACTCCAGCTATTTTTTCTTTTGCAGGTCCGAATACAGGAACATGATGAAGTTTTAAAATAGAACGAATACCGTTCGTATGATCCCAATGATGATGTGTGATTAATATTGCATCGAGTTTAAGATTTAACTGTTTTAATTGTGCCAAAACAGGTTTTGCTTCACCTGGATCGACAATAATACAATGTTTTGTTTCTTCATTGATAAGACACCAAATATAATTATCCTTAAACGCCAAAATAGGTAATATTTGTATCGTCATAGTTTCTCCACAAAGTTCTTTTATTTTTGTTAACTGCCATCCTTGGAACCGTTCAGCACAAAGTCAGTTCGAGAGGATTTAAATTAATGATTTAGTTTTTATTTATCAGTGCGCTTCCGTGAAGCTTGATGTCGCTGTTCACGTCGCTTGCCTGCTTCTTCATAACGTCTTATCTCATCATTCGTTTCGGGAATAACCTTAGGAACATGTGCAGGACGACCATACTCATCAGTACCTACAAAAGTAAAATAAGCAGACACTATATGGCGTCGTATACCGGTACGATAGTCTTCTGCAAGAACACGTACACCGATTTCCATTGAGCTGGTCCAGCTTCGATTAATAGCGGCTTGGAAAATTAAAATATCTCCCCGAGTTGCTGGCTGTAAAAAATGCATAGCATCTACAGAAGCAGTCACACAGGGTCTTTGACTATGCCTCTCTGCAACGACAGAAGCAACTCTATCAAGCGTAGACATAACTAAACCACCAAACACGGTTTCAGTTGAGTTTAAATCATTAGGAAATATTTTATAAGTATGATCATGTACAGCTGACGCTGAAACGGTTTTTTCTTGTGGTATAGACATTAGGCACCCAGTCTTTTATCATCGAAAATCTATTATAACTTAATATCTACAAACACACCTCATATTGTCTGGGCAATACACTCTCCAAATTTCACCTTTTGTTCAGATAATTCAGCCAACCACTTTATACGATTGGGTGTGAATAAAATAATAACTGTGGAACCTAATTGAAATTGTCCAACCTCTTCCCCTTTGCGTAATGAAATTTTGTTATCTAAGTAATGCCAATGATAAATATGTCGATTGGGAGCAGGAGCGATAATTCCTTCCCATGGAGTATTGATGCTGCCAACAAGCATTGCGCCCACTAAAATGACCGCCATCGGACCTATAGGCGTAGAAAATAAGGTAATAACGCGTTCATTTCGAACAAATAAATTTGGAAGTTCAGTGGTAGTTTGAGCATTTACTGAAAATAAACGCCCTGGAACATAAAGCATTTCTTTCAATTCGCCACTGTATGGAATATGTACGCGATGATAATCTTGCGGAGCTAGATAAAAAGTTGCGAATTGCCCTCCTTGAAACTGCGCAGCTAATTTAGCAGAACCGCCTAATAAAGCTTGTAGATTATAGTTTATTTTTTTGGCTTGGATGAGTTGATTTTCTTTGATGTCACCAATTTGACTAATAGTGCCATCAACAGGGGAGATGATGTCCCTAGCATTAGTGGAAATTGGGCGCTTTTCAGGTTTTAAAGATCGCGTAAAAAAATGATTAAAATTAATATAATGCTCAGGATTTTCTTCCAATGCTAACGTCATATCGACATTATAATGACGTATAAATCCAAAGATTAATCTATTTTTAATCCAAGTTTGTTTGCAGTTAGCTATCCACCCGGCAAAGCGGGATAAACTATGTTGGGGTAGTAACGATTGATAACGGATGTGCAATTAATTCTCCTTAAGAATTTAAGCAAGCGAAATATTTGACCATTATAGCGCGGTCATTTTACTTCGTGAAAGTCTGAACTATAGTTTTTTTATGGATACTAGAACGAAGGATACAGAAGTATTGATTATTGGGGCAGGGCCTACGGGTCTGATAATGGCTTGTCATTTGTTGCGTTACGGCGTTAAGTTTAAAATTCTTGATAAGCAAAAGGATAGGGCGCATGAATCACGAGCTTTTGCGATTCAAGCGAAATCGATGGAAATATTTCAGAATTTAGGTATTGCTGAAGAATTTCTTAAGTTAGCACTTTCTAATATGGATTTTGCTTTTTTTATTAATGGAAAGAAGCAAATTGAAATAAAATTTAAGTATTTTAAGCACCAAGATACGCCTTTTCCTTCGGTTTATTTTCTTCCACAAGCGGAAACAGAACGTATCTTCATCGAATTTTTAGAAAAACAAGGGGTTTACATAGAGCGTCAGAAAGAATTAATTACTTTTTCTCAAGATATGAACGGTGTGCAAGCAATTATTAAAAACAATATCACCGAAAGTCCTGAAAAAATCATGTGTGACTATATTATAGGTTGTGATGGAGCTCACAGTAGCGTTCGGCATACGCTTAATCTTACTTTTGAAGGAAATGCTTATCCACAAATCTTTAATTTGGTCGATGCAAGTATTGAATGGCCTTACTCGCGAAAAAAATTCCTTTTTTTTCTAGGAAAAGATGGTGTATTCGTGCATATTCCGCTCACCGAGAAAATTAGCCGAGTTATGTTAGCGAAGCGTTCGAATGACTTGGAAGAAAAAAAATCAGCAACGAGCTTAACCGAATTAGAAAACTTAGCGAGTTTGCTGACCCAAGTCTCTGTGAAACTTATTAATCCAATTTGGATATCAACGTTTCGTTTACATCATCGAGGTGTAAACAAATATTATCAAAATCGAGCCTTTCTTGCCGGAGACGCAGCCCACATTCATAGCCCGGTAGGTGGTCAAGGCATGAATACCGGAATACAAGATTCTACTAATCTCGCTTGGAAACTTGCTCTGGTATTAAAAAAAGGAACTAACGTAAAATTATTAGATACTTATGAGACAGAACGACACCCGGTGGGAAAAATATTATTAAAAACGACGGATAAGTTTTTTTCTTTGCTCACAGAAAAAGGTTTTTTTATTTCCAAACTACGAAATTGGTTATTACCTTTGGTTATTTCTTTTCTTTTTTCCAAGAAAAATATAGAAAAGCGTCTTTTTTGGTTTATGTCCCAGCTAAATATTCATTATCCTAAAAATCAATTTAACTATGAAATCATAGAGAATTCTTTTCAAGGATTTAAAGGAGGTCCTTGCCCAGGATATCGTGCACCTAATGCCCCGGTTAACTCATCCAGTTTATTTTTATTGCTAGCTCAGAAGCCTATTAATATTCTTTACTTTAATGCTAAAAAGGAACAACCAGATTTTTTTATTGAAAAAATAAATGTCTACGCAAAAAACTATAAAGATTGGTTGGAAATTCACAGCTTCGTTTTATCTCCAGTCAATAAAATACTTTTTAAACGATACGGTGTAATTTCCTCAGCAATCTATGTCATCAGGCCGGATGGTTATGTAGGCTTTAGAATTAATTCAAATAATCACTTATTATTAAAAAAATATTTAAAGAATTTTTTCGAATAAAAGTCCAAGTGACATAACCTCTTTGCTAATAGAAAGCTTACAATGTTGTAAATATTTTGACCATCTTTTCACTACACTATATAATTAGCGCAGTACCTCCTACTTGGAATTTTAAACGATGTTTAAAAAATTCTGTCCCATTTTTCTAGCCTTATTGTTAACTAGTGGATTAGTATCCGCTAAAGAAAGTTTTACCCTAAAAGCCAAAACCGGTGAATTCACGGTTAATCCAGAAAATTTGGCTATCTCTGTTGCACCAAGTGACGATTCAGCAGCAATTAATTTGACACAAGAAGGACCTTGGTTTGATGAGGTAAAAGATCTAAAAGTTAATAATAAAACAGCGCAATGGTTCTATCCTCATCTCAAAATGCAAGTGAAAGTTATTGTAGATGATCAAGGTCTAAAATTTTCTTTTAATACCAACAAGGAGCAAACATTTCAATGGCCTGTTGCTGGTTTGACACCAGAGGCAAAAGCATTAGTTCTTCCAGATGGCGAGGGTTTATATATTCCTAATCACGATGCATTTTGGCGTAAAGAATTTAATAAATATCCTAGTTTATCCTTGAGTGTTCCTTTCTGGGCAATTGAATACGCCGATGAGAATTTTGTTAATTATATTTGGAGCGACCATGATGTCGATACCGATGTAAAAGTCCGTGAAAAATCATCCCAACTTTACTTGGTGAATGGACATCATTTTTTAAAAAGATCACGTTTTCCAGAATTTACTTTATTAATTCATTTAGCAGGGAATTCACCGATAAGTCCCGCACTTGACTACCGTAATTTACTAATCAATGAAAATAAATTTGTTTCACTCAAACAAAAAATACTAGAAAATGCCAATGTGAATAAATTATTAGGCGCTTTCCATATTTGGGTTTGGGGAGATGGTAAAAGCTTGGTTATGTTGGATGAACTGGAAAAATTAGGCATTAAACATGCACTAATAAATTATGATGCCAGTCCAGTTCTCGATAGCGCAAATATCGACAAGGACTATATTCGCAAGGCTGAAAGTCTGGGTTATTTAATAGGGCCTTATGATAGTTTTGATAATGCACAAAACCCAAAAACTTCAGATAGCATAACTTCAACTTGGTCTAATCATTTGTGGCCAGAAGCTTGTATTCGAAACCCGAATGGATCACTTTTAACTGGTTTTGCAAACCGTGGTTGTTATTTAAGTTCAGAAGCGCTCCGATTAAGAGAATCTAGGCAGAAAAATATCGCAAACCAAATCGAAAAAATGTTGAATAATGGAGACAATACTCTTTTTCTTGATTGTGATGCAGCCTATCCACTTTATGATGATTATTCAAAACATCATCCCATGACCCGCGAACAAGATTTAAATAATCGTTTAGAGCGGATGCGATTTATTTGTAGTGCGCAGAAGATAGTATTAGGTTCTGAAACTGGATTAGCATGGGCTAATCCGACTAGCGCCTACAATAATGGTGCTTTTTTGGCATTCTCAGCAGCTTTTTGGCCTGTTTTACAAGACAAGAAACATTTTGGTGTATGGTGGCCTAATTATGCTCCAAAAGTACTATTCCAAGCGTATGATGCGCCCGCTGAATTTATCAATGCTTCCTATAATCCACGCTACAGACTGCCGCTTTATGAAGCAGTATTTCACGACTCAGTGATTAGTACTGATCGTTGGGAATTAAATGAATTAAAGATTCCTGCAATTAGAAAAACCAAAGCTTTATTGCAAAACCTTTATAATGTTCCACCGATTTGGGTACTAGATCAAAAAACTTTACAAAAAAATAAAAAGTATTTTGTTGAATACTATAATTATTTCTCCCCTTTGCATCAAATGACCGGTATAGAAGCATTAACTACATTTGATTGGCTAACGGATGATCATTTAGTGCAACAAACCCAATTTGGAAACCGACTTATCTTAACGGCTAATTTTTCTGATAGATCTTATGAAAATATAGGGCCACATTGCATACGAGCGGAATGGAAAGAAGATGGTAGCACCTCTTTATTTTGTCCAAAGGGATAATAATTTTTGTACTAGATTTTTTTAAACATCTAATTTAATCTAAGACACTTCAGTTATTACTAAAAATAATAAAAAAATACTGAGTGGCTTTTCTTAAAAAATTTATTTCAATTTGGAATGAAATAAAGAAATTTCCTGGTTTTATGGGTAAGGCAATTGCAGTGGATCATTTAAATGATACCACCGCGTTTCCTTGGTTTTTAAATTTTTCCAAAAATTTTTCAGCAGATTATAGAAAATGCAAAAGTAATCGATGGGATTATTTAATTTCTATTCACAATTTCGAAAATTCCAATCCGTATGACACTTCAGTTGAAAGCGATCCGGTTTATAAAAGATTCTCTTTAATTGACAAGTATAATGAACGATTATTTTTTTACTCCAAAGATAAAGCTAACCCATGGATTATTGACGATAGAGATGAAGACTGTGTTGTCCTACATAAAAAAAATTATTTTGAATTTGAAAATAAGTTAGCATTTATAATTGATGAAGAAATAGAAAAGAAAATTGCTAGTAATACCTTAACAGAAAAATATATTCAATTAGAAAAAAAACGTCTTTCGCAATTAGCGAAGCTAGCCTTGTTAAAAACAGTCATAGAAGAATGTTTAGAAGAAACCTCATCAGCGATAAGTTGTTTGGACAGTCAAGTTGCGATTGATCAATTTAGAAGTCTTATGGCTCAAGAAATGGACTCGACTTCCATTCAAAGTGAAATAAAAAAAATAAAAAAACAACAAGAAAAATTAAATAAAGAATTACATGTGCATTTTTTAAAAAAAACAGAAACTGTGCGAATTTACTCAATTATTTCTATTTGGGAGAAAATAATCAAATTTGTTAGTAAAAACAAACCCATGCAGTTTTTTACAGTGCTTTGGTATGGATTGAGTAGCCACGCCAACTTGTTAAGTTGGATTAGTTTTTTATTGCTTTTTTTTTCTTTTTCATTGTATAGCTTTCCAATTATTTTCTTAGTTTTGGGTATATCCTTAACAAGTTATTTAATCTTACGTTTTTTTTATTTAGTTAAAAAAGATTCTGTCATCTTTCCAAATTTAGCTACCACAGAAGCCGAAGAAATTCTTAAAGTTTTAAAAATTGAAATATTCAATGAAGAAAAAAGTAAGAATGAATTTAAATTAATTCAAGAAATAGTTTTTGATTTATCAAAAAAAAAACTAAATATAAATGAGTTTCTAAATTCAATTTCAAGCATTCAAAGAAATTTATATTCAGTTCATTTGTCATCCTTAAATATACAAGAATCGAAACTTTATCGATATTTAGCAGAGGTTTATCCAAAAACACAGTTTATAGCTTCATTAACCATTAATTTAACCAGCATAGTACTTTATACTTACTTGTTAACTTGGGCTATACATAGTGTTTTTTTGTTTATTGGTATGCTTAGTTTGGCGACGCTTAGCGCTTCCCCTTTAGCAATAGGCATTTTAATTTTAATTGCAGCAACTTTTTTTTTAGCAAATCACCTTTGTGAATTTCGTGTTAGAGAAGATTTTTATGAACGTACTTTTCTAAATCGAATCAATGAAAAATGTGAATATTATTTTAAAGATAATAATGGTAAGCAACAAATTATTCAAATAGAGAAATGGAAAAAATTTGAATATTTACAAGATAATATTGAATTTTTAGAATGTGAATTCAAGATTTTTTTTGAGAAAAACAAACTAGATAATTTAGATAAAAAATTTTATAGTTTGTTTGATAGCTATGTGCTTAAAAAAAATGTTTATACTTCTTATGATCAAGATAAGGTATCAGGCGATTCGACTGCAGGTTTTAGAAAGTTTAAAAAATTTTTGAATCGATCCTTTGCTTTCTTTGGGGGTAGTTTTTATGGATATAACTTAACACAGCAAATCGTATGGAAAAGTAACCTAGGGATACATACCCTGGTTAAGACACTTACTTTGCCCTTAGTGTTAATTTTTATCCCTTTGATGATTATCAATGGTATTGCTAATTTTATTACTTATCATTTGCATAGCCGACAACGAAGTCGTTTTGAAATGGTAAAAAATTTAGATAGTAGAATTGAAGTTTTAGAACAAACGAACAAAAAGCTTTTATTTTTGGCAACACTTTTAAGTTTAGAGCTCAAACATTCATCCGACCAGACTGTGCATCTAAATACTCATCCGGAAGCGCATGCGGATTTATTGTTGTCCACTAAAAGTGTTTCTTTCAAGCAAACTGATCATTTTTCTTTTTTCAAAAAGAATCACCAAGAAATAAAATCAAATGAAAAAAATGAAATATCAAGTTCTATGATAAATATTTCTAAGACTTAAATTCAAAAATTTTAATATTTTTTTAAGTCAATGCTTGCCTTATATTAAGCCTAATCATCTTGAATTCAGAGTTTATGCGTCAGAAACATTTTTATTGCTCTTAGATCTGAATTCGCATTATACTTTTTAAGTATAACATTATCAGTTTGCCATATGAGGGCTTTCCCATGGGATATACAATTACTGTTAGGGCAGATAAATCGGTTTTACTTTCAGAAAACGAACAGATTAATAAAAATAAGATTCTTTTCTTAAATCATCCCAATGCTCTGGAAGAAAAACTTTCTATTTTACAAAAAACCTCCTCTATTCTAATTACCAAAAATGAAGAATGGTTTTCCTTGGAAACAGAAGAGCCTATCCAAGAATTTGTTGATTCATTAAAAAACTTGAATTTTTTGGAGGAAGATATCTACGAAAAATTACAGGATTTGTTATCCGTTAATCCAGTAGGTAATGAACTCTACAATGCGATTAAGGACCATGTTGTTAAGGATTACTGCATGGATAAACTTCATTATACAACCTATTCGCTTGCAGAACGGTGTTTACGTTTCCTGCTCGCTTTATTTACTTTGCCAATATCTATTTTCAGAGTGCACCTAGTTAATGAAGGAGAGATGGGTTTAGTGTTACGTTCTGGGAAACCTGAAATACTCCCACCTGGATGGCACGTCATGCTCGCGCCTACCACTGAATTTGTTGGTAAAAAAAGAGTAGACGAGCCTTACATTCAACATGGTGCGATGAAATTGATTCGGGTTCAAAAAGGTCAGTTAGGCTATGCTCAGGATACTGACAAGGGAAGGCATTTATTCTTGATGCCAGGGTTCCATATTATCCGCTCTGCTACGACCAAATTTAATAAATTTTTAGATTTGAAAAGGGAGATCAATGAATTGGATCCAGGTTGGTTGGTCTCAATTAGAACAGGAACAGAAGGTGTTGTTTATGATGAGAGAGCATGCTTAGAGATGAAAAAGCCAGGGTTTCATTTTATTGTCCCGCCCTCTAAACTAGTAAAAATTATATCGACTCAAGATAGTATAATGGAATTACCAGAAGCTACTTATGAGAGCAGTGATTATGTTCCTCTGAAAATCAAAGCTGATGTATTCTATAGAATAACTAATACTGAAAAAGTATGTAAGAAAATTGATCCTAACCTGTTAGATAAATATATCCATGACACAGCTATAGCTACTTTAAGCGGGATCATTCGAAATTCTACCTTTAAAGAAATTGGCCAAAGTTCTACGCCTGCCTATAATGCTAGTTCTAGTTCCACTACTCATCAAGATTTAAATAATTCAGAGTTATCTCCGCCTCCCTATTCTTTTTATTCAAAAGTGCATGATGCCTTTATTCGGGAATTGCAACGGCATGGGATCCATAATTTAGGAATAGATATCTTTAATATAAGAATTGAATCGTTAAGCATACAGGATAAGGAATTAGCTAAAACTATTGCTTCACAGTCTGTCCGGTTTGCTGAAACACAAGCTAAATTAGCTAATATGGAAGCGGGCAATCAAATTCAAGAGGCTGATGCTAAACAAAAGGCAAGTAGCCGACTTATTGAAGCACAAGCGCAAGCAACGGCTATTACAATGCAAGCAAATGCCGAAGCAGAAGCTATTAAGATCAAAGCAAATGCTGAAGCAGAAGCTATTGAAGTTACAGGAAAAGCACAAAATCAAACTTTAATAGGTAAATGGGAGGCTTTAGCATTAGGGGGTAAGGCTGTGGAAGGTAATCTTACAGCTCAGCAAGCGGCTTTGCTACTGGTAAATAATGAGCAACTAAATGGTGTAAAAAAGATAATTTATTTACCAAGTGAAATGACACAAGGGAGAATAGGAAATCTCATAAACCATGGGATTTTTGCGAATAATGATAATCCTCAATTGAATTCGGCTAATCTTTTGCCGCAAAACACAGAGCATGTTTTTGAACGGTAAATATATTCGAGTTAGCAAATAAAATTGTGAAATTAGTAAGGCAGGTTTAGTAACTAAGGTAAATTGCGAGGTTATTGAAAACACATATGGAAAAATTAATGCACTTTAATAATTAAGGTGGTTTATTGCTCACTTTAGAAGGAACTAGTTCATTAACGAACTCATAAATTAATAATTGGCAAACTTGATAGTTTAGTTTATAACTTTCTTTAAGCTTTAGAGCATAAAAAGTTATATGTTGAAGGATTTGCTTTGGAAATTTATTTAGTCGGCGGTGCAGTACGTGATCAATTATTGGGTTATCCAGTAAAAGAACGTGATTATGTCGTCGTAGGCACAAGTCCTGAGGAAATGTTAAAGCAAGGATTTCGCTTAATTGGTAAAGATTTCCCAGTATTTCTTCATCCTAAAACTCATGAAGAATATGCTTTAGCGCGTACAGAACGCAAAATAGGTCCTGGATATAAAGGATTTGCTTGCTATGCAGCGCCTGATGTATCGCTCGAGGATGATTTAAAACGTAGAGATCTGACCATTAATGCGATGGCGAAAAATAGTAGCGGCGATATTATTGATCCTTTTCAGGGACAAAAAGATATAGAGAATAAGTTATTACGCCATGTTTCTCCCGCCTTTAGTGAAGATCCAGTTCGAATTTTAAGAGTTGCGCGTTTTATGGCGCGATTTGCTCCATTAGGCTTTCGAGTAGCTAAAGAAACCATGGAATTAATGAAAGCCATGGTGTCTGTCGGTGAAGTACAAGCGTTGGTGCCAGAACGAGTTTGGCAAGAATTTTCAACTGCGCTCAACGAAGCTGCGCCACAAGCTTTTATTAAAACCTTGTATGATTGCGGAGCATTAGCCGTTTTGTTTCCTGAGCTACAAGAATTATATACGCAGTATGATCGAGTAGCTGACCAACGATCACTGGGCCAACATAATTATTTATCTGTTTTAGAAAAAGCAGTGGCGTTGACTGATGATCCGCAAGTACGATTTGCAGCAATACTTTGTGATTTTGGCAAGGGTGTAGCAAAAGAAGAAACGCAAACAGGAGTTCATAAGATAGAAGCTTTATGTCAGCGTTATCGCATACCGCATGCTTATGTAGCGCTTGCAGTTACAGCGGCGGCTTATCATCTGCTTTGTCACCGGGCATTAGAACTCGATGCACAATCTTTGTATATTTTACTAGAAAAAACCGATGCATTTAGACAATCCTCACGTTTAGACCAGTTTTTATTGGTTTGTGAAGCGGATTTTCAAGCTTATTCTGGATTGGGAAAAACAATTTATCTACAAAAAGATAGAATCTTAGCAGCTTTTGCTGCGGCTAAAAAAGTTTCTGCTAATAAGATAAAAAAATTGGGTCTTAGTGGCGCAGCCTTGGGGAAAAAACTAGTTGAAGATCGTATTAAAGCGATATCTGATTTTTTACAAAACACCTAAACCATTTCCTGCTACTAGGCGTCTGGCAATAGTCCATCCTTTTTTTGCGAATCAAGTCATTGCAAGCAATAGCAGAGTCTCTTAGAATGTGCACTCACCTGTGAGTGCTTTCATTAGCGATGGATTCAGTATTACTTAAAGAATAGGTTGATATTTTAAGGACCCAACATTTTTTATGTTAAGTGATGAGCTACTAAGCTATGCAAAAAAACTTGGTTTTGGTGAACTTTTTTTTAAAATTGATCAGATTAACCAACTTTGTGCCATTGTAGCGATACATAGCACACGCTTAGGTCCCGCCTTAGGCGGATGTCGTTTTATCGAATATGCTTCGATCGATCATGCTATTCATGATGCTTTGCGTTTAGCACAGGGAATGAGTTACAAAGCAGCATTAGCTAATTTACCTTTAGGCGGGGGTAAAACAGTGTTAATGCGTCCTAAAGAATTGTCAGATCGTAGTGCTTACTTTCGCGCGTTGGGACGTTTTGTGAATGAATTTAAGGGACGTTATATTATTGCGATGGATAGTGGTGTGGTGATTGAAGATATGGATAGCATTGCACTTGAGACGCCTTATGTCGTCACTACTTCTAAGCATAAAGGCAATCCGGCACCTTATACTGCTTTAAGTGTCTTATATGGTATTGAAGCAGCAGTTAAATTTAAATTGCATCTTGATCATTTAGAAGGTGTTCACGTTGCCATCCAAGGTATGGGACATGTGGGTTTTGCTTTAGCGAATGCATTGCAAAAAAAAGGGGCTCGTTTAACGGTTTGTGACAATAACACCGAACTAATGCAACACTATGTAAAAGATTTAAAGGCTAAAATTGTCGAACCTGAGGAAATTTATGCAGTAAAATGCGATGTCTTTTCCCCGTGCGCTTTAGGGGCTGTTCTGAATGATGAATCAATTTCTCAATTGAATACAGCGATTGTGGCCGGTTCCGCTAATAATCAATTAGCCGAACCACGACATGCAGAAGTATTGCATCAAAAAGGGATTTTATATGCTCCGGATTTTGTAATTAATGCAGGAGGTTTGATTTATGCTTATGCTGAATACCAAAATCGTTTGAATCGAGAACATGTGGTACAACATATATCAACAATTTATAGTACACTTTTAAAAATATTTAAGACTGCACATGAGGAAAATAAACCCCCCAGTATAATTGCGGATAGTTTGGCTGAATCACGATTAAATAGTATTTAAAAAAATTTATACTTACAGCAATTGGATTTTTGGCAAGTGTCGCGTCTCATGCATAAATCATGGTATATCCCTATAACCTTGAGAATTGCGAATCGAACGGCAACCCCAATAAAAATTCAAGTGCGAAGTAGTTCAGATAACACTTTTTAAAAGAGGTTAATATGAGCGAGGTTGCGAGATTCTCTATTGAGTATACTCGTTTTCTGGATTCTAAGGGCGAAGCTCAACAAGATTTGCCAGTATTTGCGCACAACCTGCATGAATTATTAAAATTGTATCAGCAAATGATGCTCACGCGTCTTTTTGATTACAAAGCGGTGGCATTACAAAGAACAGGTATGCTCAATACTTATGCTTCTACACTTGGACAAGAAGCTATTTCTGTTGGGATAGGTGCGAGTATGCAAAGAGAGGATCTCTTTTGTCCTTTCTATCGTGATTATGCCGCGCAACTAATGCGTGGTGTAAAAATGAGTGAGATTCTTAGCTTTTGGAAAGGGAATGAATGGGGTAATCATTTTAGTGAGTGTCCCCTAGATTTCCCTATTTGTGTGCCGATTGCAACACAGCTTTTACATGCAGCAGGTGTTGCGACGGCTTTTAAACTTCGTAAACAAGCAAGGGTGGTTGTATCAACCTGCGGTGATGGTGCTACATCTGAAGGTGATTTCTATGAAGCCTTAAATATCGCGGGCGTTTGGCAACTACCGATTGTGTTTGTTATTGATAATAATCAATGGGCAATTTCTGTACCTCGTAAACATCAATCTCATGCACAAACTTTAGCACAAAAAGCCATTGCTGCAGGAATTCATGGCGAACAGGTTGATGGAAATGATGTTATTGCCATGAAATTTGTGATGGATAAAGCGATTGCCAAAGCACGTGATGGGCATGGCCCTAGTCTCATAGAAGCTTTGAGCTATCGATTATGTGATCATACCACTGCCGATGATGCGAGCCGCTATCGTCGTGAGGAAGAATTGCAACAAGCCTGGCAAGAAGAACCCTTAAGACGCTTGAAAAATTATTTAATTAATCAAAAAAGCTGGTCGAATGAGGAAGAGGAAAATTTTAAAAAAGAATGTGAAAAAAAGATAGAAATCGCTGTGACTGAATATCTTTCCTTAGCTAAACCTGCAGTGACTGACCTATTTGATTATCATTTTGCAAAATTACCTCATGATTTAATTGAACAACGTATCGAAGCTGAAGCAATGTTTATGTTAAGTAAGGATCTTGGCAATGGCTGAAATAACATTGATAGAAGCAATTACGCAAGCATTAGCCTATGAAATGGCTGTAGATGAAGAAGTAGTTTTACTGGGTGAAGATATTGGTGTTAATGGAGGGGTATTTCGAGCAACATCTGAATTATTCAAAAAATTTGGTGCTGATCGAGTATTAGATACACCGTTAGCAGAATCTATGATAGCCGGTCTTACGATTGGTATGGCTACGCAAGGCTTAAAACCAGTTGCTGAATTTCAATTTATGGGGTTTAGTTATCCCGCATTAGATCAAATTATCAATCATGCAGCGCGTTTTCGGAATCGTACTCGTGGACGTTTACATTGTCCTTTAGTGTTTCGCATGCCATACGGAGCAGGGATTCATGCCCCTGAACATCATTCTGAAAGTACTGAAGCTCTTTTTGCACATATTCCAGGTTTACGTGTGGTGATTCCTTCTTCACCCGCCCGAGCTTATGGTTTATTGTTGGCTTCGATCCGTAATCCTGATCCGGTTATTTTTTTAGAACCCACACGCCTTTATCGTTTAAATAAACAAAAAGTACCGGATACCGGTGCAGCCTTACCTTTAGATCAAAGTTTTATTTTAAGAGAAGGCATCGATATCACTTTGATTAGTTGGGGTTCGATGTTGCATGAAACTCTATTAGCTGCGGATAAATTATTAAAAGAGAAAGGAATGCATGCTGAAGTAATTGATGTTGCCACGATTAAACCTTTAGATATTAATACTCTATTAAGCTCTGTAGAAAAAACAGGTCGATGTGTCATTATTCATGAGGCGGCTCGTTATTGTGGCGTTGGCGCAGAAATTATAGCTCAATTAAGTGAAAAAGCATTTCTGTTTTTACAAGCACCACTACAGCGTGTTACCGGATATGATGTTACGGTTCCTTATGCGCAATTAGAAAAACAGTATTTACCCAATGTTACTAGGATTTATAATGTGATTGAGCAAACATTGGAGTTTACATGACGACATTTAACTTACCTGATTTAGGTGAAGGCTTGCCAGATGCTGAAATTCGAGAATGGTATGTCCAGGTAAATGATATTATTAAAGTGGATCAGCCTATGGTGGCTATGGAAACCGCAAAAGCATTGGTAGATATTCCTGCACCTTTCAGCGGTAAAATAACTAAACTTTATGGTAAATCGGGTGATATCATTAAAACCGGACAAGCTTTAATTGATATTGAAGAGGAAATTTCAACTAAAAAAAACATTGATCAAGCGACTGTCGTTGGAAATTTGCAATTAGGGAATAGAATTATTGATGAATCTCCGCTAGGAATCCAACAAAAGCAAGTATTAATGCCGCATCAAAATAGAATTAAAGCTACGCCAGCAATTCGAGCATTAGCAAAAAAATTCCAAATTAACTTAAACGACTGTAAAGGAACAGGTCCTGATGGACAAATTCTCGCTGCTGATATCGAAAAAATGATACAGCAAAAATCCAGCAAAGAAACTGGATCTATCCCAAATTCCTTATCTGCACTTGCATCAGGTTATGAACCATTACGCGGCGTTCGCCGTGTAATGGCAAGCACAATGAAACAGACGCAATTATCCATTGTCCCAGTTACTTTGGTTGATGATGCAGATATCCATGCTTGGCCAGAAAAAACAGATATTACCTTACGTCTTATTCGTGCGGTTATGTCTGCTTGTCAGCGTGAACCACGACTTAATGCATGGTTTGATGAATCAACGTTAGCTTTATGTAAACATAATCAGATTGATTTAGGTCTAGCGATGGATGCCCCCGAAGGTTTATTTGTTCCCGTCTTAAAAAATGTTGCTCAAGAAAGTGCTGTTAATTTAAGAAAAGCAATCGACAAGTTTAAACTAGAGGTAAAAAGTCGAAGTATTTCACCTGATGATTTATTAGGAGCAACTTTTGTATTATCCAATATAGGGGTTTTTGCTGGTCGTTATGCAACACCTATTATTGTTCCACCTATGGTTGCGATTTTAGCAGTTGGACGGATTAATGAAAAAGTTGTTATCGAAGAAGGAAAAATAAATGTACATAAGCAATTACCTTTATCTTTAACTGTGGATCATCGGGTCATTACCGGTGGCGAAGCGGCGCGGTTTTTATCCGCTTTAATTATTGATTTACAAGCAGCGTGAAAATAAATAATGTTACCCATTCCTGCACGTAAACGCTTCGGTCAACATTTTCTGCATGAAAGCTTTGTTATCGATAAAATGGTACAAGCCATCGCGCCTCAAAAAACCGATCATATGATTGAGATTGGTCCGGGTTTGGGGGCGCTAACCGAGCGATTGTTACCGTATCTTAAAAGCTTAACTGTAATAGAGCTAGATAAAGATCTCATTCCCCTCTTACAAAAAAAATGTGCTGCACTTGGAGAATTAATTGTTTACCAAGGAGATGTTTTAAAAATTGATTTTCATACCTTGAGTAACACTGAACAAGTTTGGCGTTTAGTGGGGAATCTTCCTTATAATATTTCTACCCCTTTATTGTTCCATTGTCTTGAGCAAGCTAATATCATTCAAGATATGCATTTTATGCTACAAAAGGAAGTAGTCGATAGAATAACATCATCTCCCGGGCAAGCCAGTTACGGTCGTTTGAGTGTGATGATTCAGTATTATTGTCAGGTAGAAAAATTATTTAATGTGAAATCAGGTGCTTTCCAACCCCCTCCAAAAGTAGATTCTGCTGTGATCCGGCTTAGTCCTTATAGAGAATTACCTTATAAAGCTAATGATTACGTCATTTTTGCTCAAATAGTCCGAAATGCATTTAATCATCGACGTAAAATGCTACGTAACAATTTGGCTAATTACTTACAAGAACATGAATTCGAACAGTTAAAAATTAATTCGACACTGCGACCTGAACAATTGGCTATTAGTGATTATGTTAAATTAGCCAATTTTGTTGCTAAAAGAAATGAGTTAAAAAAAGTTTAGTTTTTTAATAAGCAGAGATTAACCAATCCCACTCCAATAAATTGATGTGGGATGATTAAAAAAGAATTTATAAATTTAAAATTTTAATGATGGTCTTTATGTTTATTAAAAAATTCATGGAGATCTTTTTGGGCTTGTTCCTTGCTAATACCGTATCGTTCTTGAATTTTTCCAATTAATTTTTCTTTATCGCCATGTAATTGTTCCCAATCATCATCGGTCAATTTTCCCCATTTTTCTCGTAGTTTGCCTTTAATTTGTTGCCATTTTCCTTTTAGTTCTTCCGGATTCATAATGTTTTCCTCCTTGAAGATATGAAACAGATAAAAAAATTATTTCCGTTAATTTTTATCTCAATCAGTATAGCTTAAGTTTAAGGACATTCAAGCTGACGAGTTTGGTTCATTTTTTTAAATCCATCGTACAGACAATTTACTGAATTTTTATCAATACGATGGATTTAGACTAACTTTATGCGCTTTTCTTTACTTCAATAAGATGAATTGTAAATACGAGTGTTTGATTAGGGCCAATCGCTTTATCAACTCCATGCTCACCATAAGCCAATTGCGGAGGAATAACAACTTGATAGGTTGCGCCTGGTTTCATGATCTTTAGAACTTCTATCCAACCAGGAATCACATTATTTAGAGGAAAAGTTACAGGTTCTTTTGATTTCTCAAAAACAGTGCCATTAGTATAACTTCCGGTATATTCAACTTTAACCATGGAAGTGTCTGTTGGGCTTTCGCCATTGCCGGCACTTATTACTTTATATTGAATTCCACTTTTAGTAGTTATAACACCTGGTTTTGTTTTATTATCAGCTAAGAAAGAATCGCCTTGTTCTTTATTTTTAAGACTAATATCTTTAAATTCAGCTTGTTTTTTGTTAATCAATTCTTGTTGAAAGTTTTTCAAAATATCCGCCATTTGTGCTTGGGTTAATAGTGTTTTTCCGCGAGAGCCATCAGCCAATCCTTTTCCTAAAGCAACTGGATCGACATCAATGCCTTGTTCTTTAAAATTTTCAGCCAAATCGGCACCAATACTATAGCTTATTTGACCTTTGGTGGTCTTAAGAACAGGGGAATTGCTGACTATTTTTGGAAAAGTAGCTGTGGTTTTGAGTTGATTAACCGTAACTGGAGAGGTACTCTGTGCAGCCAGTATATTTGAACTGATGAGTAAGCTAGCCAGGGCAGTCAATACAGGTAATCTTGTCATTGGATTTCCTCTTGAGAGACGGTATTAAAAACCGATATATTGCCCTAACTTTCGTTAGAAAACTATAGTTAATTAATAAAAATTTAAAATTATGCTTTTTTCAACAGAATATGATGTCATTATTGTCGGCGGAGGTCATGCTGGCACAGAAGCGGCGTTGGCAGCAGCGCGATTAGGCGCGTCTACTTTATTATTAACACATAATATTGAAACTCTAGGGCAATTATCTTGTAATCCTTCTATAGGAGGAATTGGAAAAAGTCATTTAGTGAAAGAGGTTGACGCGTTAGGTGGCATAATGGCTCATGCTGCTGATCTGGCAGGAATACAATGGCGTACATTGAATGCGAGTAAAGGGCCGGCAGTGCGCGCAACAAGAGCGCAAATGGATCGGTGTTTATATAAACAAGCAATTCGTAAGACTCTAGAAAATCAAGCTAATTTATTTATTTTTCAACAAGGTGTCGATGATGTAATCCTGCAGTCTAATCGCATTGTGGGTGTGGTAACGCAAATGGGATTACGTTTCTATGCAAAAGCCGTGGTATTGACTGCCGGTACTTTTTTAGCAGGAAAAATTCATATAGGTTTGCAACAAGCGCAAGGAGGACGTGCAGGTGATCCGGCAGCTAATTTCTTAGCTGAAAAGTTGCGTCAATTACCGCTGCGGATTAAACGTTTAAAAACTGGAACACCTCCGCGTTTAGATGGCCGTAGCATTAATTATAAAATTTTATTAGAGCAACCCAGTGATAATCCTTTACCGGTATTTTCGTATTTAGGAAAGATAGAACAACATCCCACACAAATAAGTTGTTTTATTACTTATACTAATGAAAAAACTCATGCGATTATTCGTTCAGGATTAGATCGTTCACCTATTTATAGTGGTGTCATAGATGGAATAGGTCCTCGTTATTGTCCTTCTATTGAAGATAAAGTAGTGCGCTTTGCAGATAAATTATCCCACCAAATTTTTCTTGAACCTGAAGGACTCAATACTCATGAAGTTTATCCTAATGGCGTTTCAACAAGCCTGCCTTTCGATATACAGTGTGATTTGATTCATAGTATTAAAGGGTTAGAACAAGCGCATATTACACGTCCGGGTTATGCAATCGAATATGATTTTTTTGATCCGCGCGATCTCTTTCCATCTTTAGAATCGAGATTGCTAGAAAATTTATTTCTTGCGGGACAGATAAATGGTACAACAGGGTATGAGGAAGCGGCTGCACAAGGAATTATTGCAGGTTTAAATGCCGCTTTAAAAGCCCAAGAAAAATCAGCATGGTGCCCGCGTCGTGATGAGGCTTATATCGGTGTATTAATTGATGATCTGATTACGCAGGGTACGCTCGAGCCTTATCGGATGTTTACTAGCCGTGCTGAATATCGCTTGTTATTGCGTGAAGATAATGCCGATCTACGTTTAAGTGAATCGGCGTATCGATTAGGACTCATCAATGAAGCTCGTTGGCAAAGTGTCAATATTAAGCGCTCTACCTTAGAACAAGAACAACAACGTTTAAAACAACTTTCAATTAAACCTAATACGTCTTTGAGTACCGCTATAGAAGCACATCTAGGACAAGCTTTAACGCGAGATTATCGAGTTTCTGAATTATTGACTCGTCCAGAGTTAAATTACAAAAGTTTAATGAAAATTGAAGGTTTAGGACCAGGGGTTGACAATTTAGCGGTTGCAGAGCAAATCGAAATTCAAGCTAAATATCAAGGATATATTGATCGACAAATAGTGGAAATTCAACGACAAGCGCGTTATGAAAATATTACGCTACCACTGAGTTTAGACTATAACCTAGTGAAAGGCCTTTCTAATGAAGTGAAAGAAAAGTTGATTCAACATAAACCACTAACTTTAGGCCAGGCTTCACGTATTCCTGGGATTACACCCGCAGCAATTTCCTTGTTGTTGGTCTTTATAAAAAAGTAAAATAAATTAAGCAACTATGCCTATTTCTGACTTTTTAAATTTATCCATTCCCACAATAGCAGGGCAGCGTTTACGTTTAAGCAACCTACAACAAGATAGTCTTGCATTAGCTTTAAACCAGCTAGCGAATAGCTATGAAGGCGCAATTTTAGTGGTTACGCCAGATAATCTAATGGCAAATCGACTAGAAGCTGCATTAAAGTTTTTTTCACCACATTTAACCATCATGAATTTCCCTGACTGGGAAACTTTACCTTATGATCATTTCTCGCCGCATCAGGATATAATTTCGCAACGACTTTCGACCTTGGCGCAATTACATCAAATAAAGCAGGGTTTATTGTTGGTTCCCATCACCACCTTATTGCAGCGTATTGCTCCACTTAGTTACATACTAGCAACCAGTCTGAATGTTTCGAGTGGTGAAAAAAGATCTATCGAGGTTATAAGAAAAAATTTACAGTTAGGTGGTTACCATTGCGTATCACAAGTTTTAACGCGTGGTGAATTTGCTGTGCGGGGATCTATTTTAGATGTTTTTCCTATGGGCAGCGATTTGCCTTTTCGTGTGGACTTTGCTGATGATGAAATTGATAGTATTCGCTATTTTGATCCCGGTACACAGCGCTCTATAGAAAAAATAGAAAAAATAAATTTGCTTCCGGCACGTGAGTTTCCTTTATCCGAGTCTGCAATCAATTTTTTTCGTCAGCAATGGCGCGAAAATTTTGTCGGTAATCCTCTAAACTGTCCCCTATATGAAGCAGTGAGTGAAGGGCGCGCGCCAGCCGGAATAGAATATTATCTACCGTTATTTTTTCCACAAACACAATTATTGATTGATTACCTTCCAAAAAAAGCGTTAATTTTGCAAGTTAATAATATCCGGTTAGCGGCAGAAAATTTTTGGAAGGAAGTCAATGAGCGCTATGAACAACTTAGGTATGATATAGAACGACCAATATTAGCGCCTAAACAATTATATCTAGATGTCGATACATTATTTACGCGCTTAAAAGAGTTTCCGAGGATTTTGCTACAGCAAGCTTCAGCAGCATCTGATGATACTTATCATTCCCGCGTTAAAAACTTTCCTAATTTATCGGTTGATCATAAGCTTGAATATCCTTTACAACATTTAAGTGTCTTTTTAAATGAATTTTTAAAAGATCCACAAGCTCGAGTTTTATTTTGCGTGGAAAGCGCAGGTCGTAGAGAAGTGTTGTTTGATTTACTCAATAAATTTTCTATTCAAGTCCATCGTTGTGAAACTTGGCAAGAATTTCTGCAGGCTTCTGAACGTATTTATATCATTATTGCCCCATTAGAAGAAGGATTCTATTTAGAAAAACCGCCTTTGGTATTAATTGGTGAAGCGCAATTATTTGGTAATCAGATTATCCAAAAACGGCAAATTAAAACTAAAGGTTTAGATGCTCGTACGATTATTCGAAATTTAGCGGAGTTGGCCGAGGGTAATCCAGTGGTTCATGTTGATCATGGTGTAGGACGTTATCGAGGATTACAGCATTTAAAAATAGATGGTCAAGAAAATGAATTTTTGATAGTAGAATATGCTGCTAAAGCAAAATTATATGTTCCTGTATCGTCGCTTAATTTGATTAGTCGATACGGTGGAAATGATAGTGAGCATGCTCCTTTGCATCCATTAGGTTCTGATCAATGGGAAAAAGCAAAACGTAAAGCTGCTGAACAAATGCGCGATGTTGCTGCTGAATTACTCGATATCTATGCCCATCGCGCTGCGCAAAAGGGTTACGCTTTTCATCTGCCAGAACAGGATTATCAAGCATTTATCGCTCAATTTCCTTTTACTGAAACACAGGATCAGGAGCAAGCTATTCAGCAAGTTATCAATGATATGACTTCAGAACGTACTATGGATAGATTAATTTGCGGTGATGTCGGTTTTGGCAAAACAGAAGTTGCGATGCGTGCTGCATTTTTAGCGGTGCAATCCAATAAGCAGGTCGCCATACTGGTTCCGACCACATTATTAGCCCAACAACACTATCAAAATTTTAGCGATCGTTTTGCTGAATGGCCAGTACAGATCGAAATGATTTCACGCTTTCGTAGTGCTACGTTACAGAAAACAATTCTAGAGCGTTTGCAGAGGGGAAAAATTGATATTTTGATAGGCACTCACAAATTATTAAGCAAAGAATTACAGTTTCCGCGATTGGGTTTGTTAATCATCGATGAAGAACATCGTTTTGGTGTGCAACAAAAAGAACGTTTAAAAGCCTTACGCGCAGAAGTAGATATTTTAAGCTTAACCGCAACACCTATCCCGCGTACTTTAAATATGGCTTTATCCGGTTTGCGAGAGTTATCAATTATTGCTACACCGCCAGCGCGTCGTTTGTCGATTAAAACCTTTGTACAGATGCGTAATACCAGTTTGATCCGTGAAGCCATATTGCGGGAATTACTTCGTGGAGGCCAAGTTTATTTTTTACATAATCAAGTCGACAGTATTGAAAAAACAGCCAGAGAATTAGAAGCATTAGTCCCAGAAGCGCGCATTCAAGTAGCACATGGTCAATTACGTGAAACTGAACTTGAGCGTGTGATGGCCGATTTTTATCATCAACGTTTTAATGTATTGGTTTGCACAACAATTATCGAAACGGGAATTGATGTTCCGTCTGCTAATACCATTATCATTGATCGTGCAGATAAATTTGGTTTGGCGCAACTTCATCAATTACGTGGTCGTGTAGGTCGTTCTCATCATCAAGCCTATGCTTATTTAATGACACCACCTAAAGAAATGATGACAGGCGATGCGATGAAACGTTTAGAAGCCTTTACTTCTTTAGAAGATCTTGGCGCTGGCTTTACTTTAGCCATGCATGATTTAGAAATTCGAGGTGCAGGTGAAGTTTTAGGGGAACAGCAAAGTGGAAATATGCAATCCATAGGTTTTTCACTGTATATGGAATTACTCGAACAAACAGTAGCTGCACTAAAATCAGGTAAAGAGCCTGCGCTAAAACCTGCTAATCATGCAGTAGAAATTGATTTACATATTTCTGCATTAATTCCAGAAAACTATCTACCGGACGTACATACGCGTTTAGTGCTCTATAAACGTATTGCTCATGCAAAGGATGTACAAGAATTAGAGCAGCTCCAAGTCGAAATGATTGATCGCTTTGGTTTATTACCACAAGCGTTGAAAAATCTATTTCAACTAAGCGAATTAAAATTAATCGCCAACAAAATTGGCATTAAAAAGATTGTGTCCGGACCTCAGGGAGGACGCATCGAATTTAATCAAAAGCCAAATATTAATCCTGCAGATATCATCCAGTTAATTCAAAAATATCCAACCTTATATAAACTCGATGGGCCCACGCACTTACGTTTTAACTTTGAGCAGTCTTTACCTGAGATAAGAATAAAAAATCTTCACAATTTATTAAAAAAATTTACGTAGATATTTTTTTATTATGTAAACTTCTATGTTTTTTAAAAGGATTAGCTATGAAATTTTCAAACTTATTTGTATAAAATTTAGGATTTGGATGAAATACATCGCTTATAAATTATTTCAGTTAATTTTTGAAAAAATATTTTACTAGAAAATAATTTTATTTTTTATTATTATTTGCTTTTCATTAGGTTTTTTTATATTTTTAAATATAAAAAAATATTCGATGATAATTTTTAAAAGGATTTTTCGACTTATGAAAATATTTAATTATTCAACCTTGAGCCTATTATTTACAACTATTCTGCAAACAGTTTATGGATACACTTGCCCCAATCTCATACAAATTAATAAAAAAATAGATGCGAAACAACCGATGCGTTTTCCATTGGTAGAAGGGCAGCCTCCATTTTGGCGTTACAAAGATTTAAATAATAGAATTAAAAAATTTTATGTCGGAACGGCAAGAGCGACAGAAATTGGAGGTATATATTACCAAGAACCGTCAAAAGAAATTAATTCATCATTAACCTGTATTTATAAAAATAGCCAACCAACGTATTTTTCTTTGGCTGCAGCAAAAAAAAGGGTAAATGAAGTCAATTCTTCATCGATTACAAAGGATAAAAATTGGAGTGGATTTTATCGTAATGGTTTATATGTTTGTGGTGACGATAACCAGCCAAAAGAGAATATAGAGGTGTGTCAATTTAGTCTTAAAGTTTCGCGTTGATTTTTTTCTAAGTTCCAACACCTTACACAGCGTTACCAATAATTAGGCTATAGCGATTTACATAATTTTCACATAAGATTGGTTACGTATTTGACGTAACCAATTTTTTAATGCTTGTTGAAATTTACGTTGATAAACTAACTGTGCAGCTTGCTCGCGTGAAACGTTTTGTGATGTTTGTAATTTTTGCGCTCTACCTAATACTTGTACGATATGCCAACCAAACTGTGTTTGAAAAGGTAAACTAATCTGATTGATAGCCAATTTTTTGATTTGTGCTTCAAAAGTAGGATCGAATAGACCCGGTAAAGTCCAACCTAGATCACCACCTTTATAGGCAGAACCTGGATCTTGAGAGTATTTTTTTGCCAGCTCTGCAAAACTACCACCGCGTAAAATGTCCGCACGAATTTCTTTAAGACGTAGCTCTGCTTGCTGATTGTTAAGTAAAGGAGAGGTTTTAATTAAAATATGTCGAGAATGTGTGGACGTCACATAATGGGGAGTTGAATTATCGCCCCGTATTTCTAATAGGCGAACGAGATGAAAGCCATTGTCAGCTTGAATGGGGTTAGTTATTTCGCCAGGTTTAAGTTTTTGCACAGGTGTTTGAAAAATATCAGGTAAATCATTAAGCAGGCGCCAACCTAAATCTCCCCCGGTTAATGGAGGATTAAATTGCTTAGCTTTTTCTATCAATTCTTGAAAGGAAGTTCCGCTTTTTGCTTGTTGCAGTAGAAATAAAGCACTTGCTTTTATGCGAGTTATTTCAGCGGCCGATGGCTTGGAGGGAAATGGAATAAGCAAATCTTCTACATGGTAAGCTGCTTTTTGCGGAGTTGATTTTGGCATATGCATTAACATATCTTTGGTTTCTTGATCCGTAACGGTAATCTTTGCAGCGACTTCATCTTGCTGTAGCCGACTAATAATAAGTTGTTGACGGATTTGTTGTCGGTATTTTGCATAGGGTATATTTTCTTGTTGCAACTTCTGACGTAATTGCTCTAACGTAAAACCATTGCGTTGAGCGATGCTCATAATGGTTTTATCTAAAGCAGCTTCGTTAATTTTCAATCCTGCAGTAGCGGCTAATTGCAGTTGCAATTCATTATCTATCATTTCATTCAGTACTTGCTTGCGAAAAGTCGCTGCATCTGGAATAGGTTTGTTTTCAGCTAAGGATTGTTGGCGCGACATTTCAATGTGTTCGCTTAGCTGTTGCTGGGTGATGACACTGTTGTTAACAACCGCAACGATACGATCTAAGGTTTCAATAGCATATAAAGACTTAGGAAAAAATACACTACTGAGTAAGATAATGAATGGAAAAATTTTTTTAAGAAAGTCCATAATCGCTCGTTACTAAAAATGGGTTGCACTAGACTGAAAATTATCAGTATAGCCGGGGATATTACTAGTTAAAAAGCTGGTTATATCACTGATGCCTACGGTACTCAAGCCTTTGAGCTGAAATTGGAAATAAACAACATTATTAAATATTGGGCTGCTATTTTGATTTAGAGCAAAAAAAGTTCGGCCAGCGACAATTCGAAACGCCCAACAACAACTATCATATTGTAATCCATAGAAAAAGCTTTGCGAATATTTATGACTAAAATTATAGTTCCATCCGCCGACCGTGCTCCACTGACGTTTAAGTGGTGTTGAGAAAGAAAAGCCCAATCGATTAAAATCATTTTGATGACTATTCGGGGGTGTTGGCGGCGTAGTGACAAACAAATCGCCATAACGGATACGCCCATAATTTATATTAAATAACTGATTAGGACGAGGATGATACTGTACGTTAGCGGCAGCATTAATAATGTCATGACTGGTTGGATCCCAGGCAACATTGGCGGTAGTGCTCCATTGTGGATTGACATTGTAATTGATCTGACCTGCAATAGGAGAAAATTTTTCGGTAGGTGAGGTGGCGCCAGGAACTGCAATAGGATTAGCACATAAAGTTCCAGGTACGCTTAATTGTCTTTCTAAGGGACTACATAAAAAAACGCGCCTGTCTTTAAAATAATATATTTGACCGATACTAGCTCTTAGTTTTTCTTCTCCCGAGTATTGATCCAATAATCGAGTAGTGAGTGCATAACTAATTTGGTTAGCATCACCGATACGATCATAACCACTGAAACGATTTGTCATGAAAAGGCTGTCATAACTAAATGGAATAAGTGCGCTATCAAAAATAGGAATATTATTTTGATCACGATAAGGAACATTTAGATAAAAAAGACGAGGTTCTAATGTTTGTAAATAAGAATGTTCGCCCCAATGAGTCTTGCGATCAAAATACAAACCACTATCTACACTAAATAGAGGCGTTGTGCGTTGGATTTCGCTTTTATAACCTGTAACTTGATTCATTATATTATAGTGAGTCAGACTCAATTGAACGCGTGGAATAAGATAAGCGGCTTTACTTCGCATTGGATAACTGATGGAAGGAAAAAGATTAAGGCGAAGTGCTTGTGGCGGTTTAATTAACTCACCTGGATCATTTAAACGTTGAAAATAAGTAAGTTGATTGCTGATTTGAATATTAAACCCATGAAAATTTTGCGCGATACTATTTAAATCGATCTCAGGTAAACTATTATAAGGGTTGTTAACAGGGGATTGATTTAAAGGGTGGAGCGTTTGATAACGGTTAATACTCGTCGTAAAATTCCAAATATCGCCGGTATAATTTAATTGTGCCTGTTGTGCAAGTTGATTAATAGCGATACTCGGTGGTTGGTTAAAGTCCTCTAAATAATAGTCATCCCCGACCCAGTTAAAGTTAACCGTACTTGTCCATCGGGGCGCCCATAGACGTTGTTCTTGCCATGTAAAAGACTTTCTAGCAGTACTTGGGTAAATCAGTGGGTTGGTGTTGGGATAAAGTAACGGGATCTGGTCAGCAAGCCGCGCCGCAGCTCGGTCATAGGGAAGATAATTGGCAATGATATTCCCGCGACTATGATCAGTCAGGTAACGAAATTGACCGGCTAATTGTACTCCTCTCTTGCTTAAAGCAGTGGGTGTAAATAAAAAGTCATAATTACTTGCCATATTCCAATAATAGGGGAAACCAATACCTATCCCTGATTGTGAAGAAGTTCCAAAATTTGGAAATAAGAAGCCAGATTCACGTCTATCATCAATTGGAAAAGCAAGGTAGGGACTATATAAAATAGGCGTCCCGCGAAAATCCAACCAGGTATTATAGGCTTTGCCGCGACCCGTATCACGATTCAATATTATTTTTTTAGCAGATAGTTTCCAAGTTGGATTAATGGGTGAACAAGTTGAATAAGTACTATTATGTAAGATTATTAATCCAGGGGAGGTTTGCTCCACACTACTTGCCGAACCCCAAGCATTAATCGGCATACCTTCGTTGGTACCCATTAATATAGTGGTATTTCTTAATAAAATTCGATAAATAATATCAGTAAGATAACCCGTTTGGTTATTTAAATTTAAATGGGCTTTTTTAGCTTTGATTAAAAGATTAGGTTCTTGAAGTTTAATTTCACCGAGTAGATCCATATTCGTAATCCTCCCGGTTTTTGGATCACGATAAAAATAAACTTGATCGGCATATAATAAACGGCCTGGTTGCGTGATAATAACATTCCCACTTAAAGTAGAAGTTCCTTCAAAAGAAAAATGGGATTGTGCGGCATCAATATGCGTAAGAGCTTGCCGGACTTTACTTAAAGGTGTTTTCGCATAAGCTTGCAAGGGATCTAAGTATTTTCCTTTGCAAATACCTAATTTACTAGGTATCCAACCCAGTTGTTGTGCCATAGTCGATTCTGCCGCCAAACCAGGTGAAGCAAAACACAAAAAAACAAAATAAATTAGCCAATGAAGGGCTATGGAATTTTCTTTTTGAGGAATCGATTTCCTTTTTTTCCTATTGTTCATTTATTTTTTTTCGCTCTCTCTGGTTCGATCTTAGCCGAGAATTTTAAGGGAGAAAATTGCTTGAGACACAATTATCACCTTTAAAACTTATATGGATAATACGACCGTCAGGGGTTGTTTCAAATGAAGTCCGACAAGAGCGAACGATCGTTTGGTGTGTATTCCAAGGCTCATCATAGCTAGAGAAAAGGTTTCCATTATCGGTACGCAAAGGAGTGCGTTTAGGATTAGGGATAGAATACATTGTTTTTTGAGTGTACTGATAGATTTTATGACCATTTGGCAATTGGATCCCTGCATCAGGCTCACCCCATTTGGATATAAGGCTTTGAATATTTTTCCCTTGCCATTTATCGATTTTCTTTTGATAGTTTGCTGTACTAGCACAAGCACTTAATAAAAAAAAGAGTACGCAAGAGGCTAAGAAGTAACGCATATTATTTTTCCTTATAAATTTAATTCTGATCGTAATTCAGTTAAGGTGACGGCATAATTTTCAGTATTAAAAATACCAGAGCCTAAAATAAAAGTATCTGCACCCGCTTTGGCGATTTCAGCAATATTATTTTTTTTAATCCCTCCATCCACACCTAAACGAATAGTAGGATTGTGAGTTGAAAGTAATTGTTTGACGGATGAAATTTTGGTTAAAACTTCTGGAATAAAATGTTGTTCAGCAAATCCAGGATTAACAGACATCATTAATATTGAATCTAAATTTTCCCATTTATCATCTAAACAATTTAATGATGTTTGTGGATTAATAGCTAAACCGGCATTACAACCTAAACGACGAATTTGTTTCAAGTTTTTCATGACATTAGTACTGGCTTCAGGATGGAAAATAATTTGATTAGCGCCGGCTGCAGCAAAAGCATTAATTAAATGATCGACTGGATTTACCATCAAATGCACATCCAGAAAAGCCATAGGGAGATGCTTGCGTAAAGCACTACAGACTAATGGACCGAAGGTTAAATTGGGTACAAAATGATTATCCATGACATCGATATGCAAACTTTTTGCACCTGCTTGCAATACCGCAGTTGATTCCTTTGCTAAACACCCCATATCGGCAGATAAAATTGAGGCAGAAATAGTTAAATCGTGCATTATATCCCCTTAGCAGCACAAATACGATCGTAAGCAGCCTTGATATTTTGAGTTTTCTCAGTCGCTATTTTTATCATTTCTTCAGGTAAACCCTTAGCTAATAATTTATCAGGGTGATGTTGACTCATTTGTTTTCGATAGGCTTTTTTAATTTCGGCCGACGATGCTTGTTCAGAGATACCTAAGATAGCATAGGCGTCTCTTAGATTCAGCTGATGAGAAGAATGCGAGGATTGGTAATAGCCTTGCTGCCTCTGACCAGAAGATTGCTGGCGGAAAGCTTGCTCAAAATTAAATAGATGTTCAAAAAAGCTGAAATTGAGTGGTGCAAAACCTAAATATTGGCAGATTTTCTGCAATACTCTTTGCTTATCCGCTGTGAGATGACCTTCAGCCAAGGCGGTTTGCATTTGTATTTCTACGAAAAGCTTAAGTAAGACCTTGTTGCGATGGCAAGCTTGGACCAGTTTTTTTAAGGTTTCTTCTAAATTAAAAGAAGCTTGTTTACCCTGATTAAAAAGGTCGATAGCCTTTTGGCGCATGATTTCAGTAAGACCTAGGCGACTCATTATAGCCCTGGCAGCTTGAATTTCTGCCTCCGAAACTCGGCCATCTAGTTTTGCGATATGCCCCATCACTAAGAACGTGCTATCAAAAAAAACTTGTTGTGCTGCGCTTGGATTAACAGAAGAGAAAGTCCAACCCTGGTTTTGATTAAGACCACGATCAAAGAGGTGTCCAATAATGACGCCCAATATAAGCCCAAATGGTCCTCCAAGAAGGAAGCCAAAAAACCCGCCGATGAGCTTGCCCCATATATTCATGCTAAAACCTAAATTCATAAAATTTTGCGTACAAGATTAACAGGATATTATCTTGTCTTAAAGTTGAATAAACGATAAGCTCACCGTGAGAATATTTAATTATAATTTTATTAAGTCATGCGATTCTTATATACAATAATTTTTTATTTATTGGTGCCATTTATTTTATTGCGTTTATGGATAAAAAATCGTCAAATTCCCAATGGTTTGCAATTTTGGCATGAACGTCTAGGGTTCGGTTTACGTCCTTTCTTACCAGGTGGGATTTGGGTACATGCCGTTTCAGTAGGTGAATCCTTGGCTGCGATACCACTAATCAAGCTTTTACAGCAACGTTACCCAGTCACTCCTATTATTGTAACTAATGAAACTAAAACGGGGGCTGAACGTATCCGCGTTGAATTAGGTGATAGCGTCACGCAGCTTTACTTTCCTTATGATTTACCCCTGGTCTTAAGGAGGTTCTTCAAGGCTCTACAACCAAAATTGCTGATTTTGATAGAAACAGAACTTTGGCCTAACCTTTTAGCAAGCTGCCAGTTGTACCAAGTCCCAGTAGCCCTTGTCAATGCTCGATTATCTGAGCGTTCCGCCAAATCCTATCGACGTATTTTACCGCTCGTGCGAAAGATGTTAAATAGCATCAATGCCATCGCGGCACAGTTTCAAGCGGATGCCGATCGCTTTATCGCTTTAGGTTTTCCAGCTGAAAAGATGCAGGTTACGGGGAGTCTTAAATTTGATTTGACCCTTCCCCTAAGTCTGACTGAACAGGCACAGCACTGGCGGAAAATCTGGGGAGAAAACCGGCCAGTTTGGATTGCTGCCAGCACTCATCCTGGTGAGGAAGAGCTTATTCTTCAAGCTTTTACCGAAGCGCGTCGTTTTTATCCTGACTTATTATTAGTTTCTATACCACGACATGTGGATCGTGTTCCTCAATTAGAACAGCTATATAATCAAACTTATAAGAGTATTAAACGCAGTGATCATAATCAATCTAAGATGAGTGATGTTGATATTTTTATCGGCGATACCATGGGAGAATTACTCATTTTTTATGCAGCAGCCGATCTTGCTTTTGTAGGTGGAAGTTTAGTGGAAAAGGGCGGACAAAACCCTCTTGAGCCCGCTGCCGTTGGCTTACCTATATTGACCGGTCCTTATACTTTTAATTTTGTAACAATTACTGAACAGTTGAAACAGCGGCATGTGGAAATTCAGGTGACTAGTGCTAAAGAGTTGGCAGAGCAAGTTATTGCTTTATTATCTGATCCAGAACGACGCCAGCAAATGTCTCATGAAGCTAAAAAGTTTGTGGCAGAGAATAAAGGTTCTGTGTTAAAGCAAATGCAATTAATTGAAAATTTATTGATTTAGGTTAATTTTTTTATGTACTCTGGAATTACACAAGGTTTATTTGTTGTAAAGTCACTTATCAAACGATCTGGATTATTCCATTATAATGTCGCTTTAAATGAAGAGTTGGCAAAAGGTTTAAAAATAGGCTCTAGTGTCTCTATTGACGGTGTTTGTCAAACCGTAGTTGCGATACATGGATATGAAGTCAGCTTTGATGCGATGCAAGAAACTTTAGCTAAAACCACTTTGAATGAACTTTTTATTGGAAGAAAAGTCAGTGTGGAAAGAAGCATAGGTTTTGGTGATGAAATTGGAGGACATGAACTGAGCGGCCATATTTTTGAGACAGGGACGATAATCGATAAAAAAATCAATGGTGAGAATGTATGTTTATCTATTCAAACTTCTGAAGCGTGTTTTGCCTTTATCAAGCCAAAAGGGTACATTGCTGTGGATGGTTCTAGTTTAACCGTAGGTTTGACGGATAAAAAACAACATAGTTTTGAAGTGTATTTGATTCCTGAAACCTTACGTAAGACCAATTTTGGTAACAAAGATATTGATGATAAAGTTAACATCGAACCAGATATGAAAACTATGTTGCTGGTTGAAACTATGCAAAATTATTTTTCCGACATTGATGATCGATTAACAGCGATAGAAAAAAAATTACAACATTTCTTAACAAGCGCGCATTAAGTTTAAAATAAAATAGCCAAAATATCAGCTAATTGTTTAATCGTATACGTTGGATGTAGCGTTAGACAAGCTTTCTCATCTCCATATCCATATTCAGCCCAACACGAGTCTGCGCCAATATTTTGCGCAAATAGTAAATCAGCAGGTGTATCGCCTATCATTAAGATCTGTTTCGGGCTTATATCATTATATTTGGGTTTAATAAAATCGTTATAGGCCATAGGATCGGGTTTTTTTCTCAGTGTTTTCGTGTCGCCAATGACCATAGCAATATATTGCTTTAATTGAAAACGTTCGAGTGCCGTATTCACTGCAGCAATTGCTTTGTTGCTGACCACAATTAGAATGTAACCCGTTGCAAAAAGTTTCGCTAATACTTCAGCGGCTTTGGGAAATGGCGCACTTTTTTCTTCACCCTCAGCTAAATAAATGGCTTCGTATGTACTTAATAAGTGATGGATTTGTTGCTGGGTAAGATTGGGGCTAAGAATCTCTAGGCTTTTTTCCATGCCTAAGCCCGCACGGATGGTTTCATCGATGAAATCATGATTTGGTATCGTCATATGTAATGTTTTATATGTACGCTTAATGCAGAAAAGTATGGCATTGTGTGTAGCGCAAAGTGTGCCATCAAAATCGAGAATAAGTAATTTATAGTTATTCATAAAGCTTTACTTATGTGAGAAGATCAAAGTTCACAGCTCCTATTAAAAGTGTAGCTGGATAAATTTAATTGGTAAAGAAAAAGAATAATGCGACTAGTAACTATAGAATACTATTAGGCTTTAAAAAATTTCTAAAAACCTAATAGTGTTGTCAAATAATTTTATCTGGATGGGCGTGATAAAGGAGTTTCTGTTATTTGATCTGGATTTTGAAGCATTTTTCCTAATTCTTTCCACATGCAGGCTGAATAAGTTTCACCTTTAAAGAAAGCAAAAAATCCCCAGGGATCTCTGTGTTTTGAAAGGATTTCAACTTTATCATGTCTATTCAAAAAATCTTTAATACTTTCCAATGATTCCTTGTTACTAATCATTTTAGAGAGCTCTAAGAATATTTCGATTTTATCAGTGGCAGTTTTCCCAAAAAATTTTGGCCTTTCTAAATGCTCAAAGACTTCACCAATGCTTTGTTGTAGTGTTAGATAGATATCGCGATCAGGGTGTGTATCTCCTTCAAAATGTAGAATTTTTAATTCCTGAGCATTATCTGGGAATTCTTTCAGAGCTTTTTCACTAGCTAGATTTTGGATGGATGTAGATCTATAAGGAAAAAGATAGATTTTATTACTAAGTGTTTTTTCATTATTGATAGAATAGATACAGCAATTAGGGATGACGTTTTCAGTATAAGTTTCAGGAATTTCATAACCCAATTGAGTGTTTTTAGTATTTGTTTGATAAGAAAAAATTTTAAAAAAATTTATAATGTTTTTATCCTTTATTTCTTCTCCATCTTTTCTAAAAAGAACTTTATTATAAATGAATTCTGCATGTTGAATTTCTGGAAATAACTTAAAAAGTTCTTGGGCACGTGTAATTTTATCCATCTGCGTTGGCTTATAGCCTGGATACTGCAATATTCGTGTTTGATATATATTTTTGACGTTTTCTTCTAAATAGTCTTTTAGTATTGAAAAATCAATTTTTTTGGATTTTTCATGGATACATCTAAATTGCAATTGAAAATTTTTATCCTTTGAATCGGTGACATTTAAAATTTGGATGGATTGATTGTCGAAAATAGCATAAGAATTTTCAGAAAAAATTAAACAAGAATCAGTTTTTGGCATAACCCACCTTATTTATTATACTTATAATAAAACCATATCATACACTATAAGTATCAACAACTTGGAAATTTCTTTATGAAAGGTCTGATCTGGTTTCGTGAAGATCTGCGTTTGCATGATAATACAGCACTGTATCATGCTGCACGGCAATGTGAAGAAGGTATTATAGGAATTTACATCATTGATACCCATTTTTGGAAAAAACATCGCATGGCCGCATGTCGAGTTCAGTTTTTACTCACTGGACTATTGGAATTAAGTCAAAATTTGCAATCAAGAAATATTCCCTTAATAATCAAACAAGTAAAAAAAACTGGAGATATTCCAGAAATTTTATATCAAAATATAAAAAAATATAAGCTTGATACATTATTTTTTAATAAGCAATATGAAATAGATGAGAAACGACGGGATAAAATTGTTTGCAATTATTTAAACCAACATGGTATTAAATGTATTGCATATGATGATCAAGTGATATTAACACCAGGAATAGTACAAACAAAACAGGGAAAACCTTTTAGGATTTTCACTCCTTATAAACGCGCCTACTTGCAATTGTTATTGAATAATAAAACTAGCGTTCCGCATTATTCGCTGCCTAAACCTCAACATACACTCGAGATTCGATCCAGCAGAGTTCCGTTAAAGCTTATCGATTTCTCTACCACTATTATTTGGCCTTCCGGTGAAAAAGAAGCACAGCGTCGCTTAAAAAAATTTATAAAAAATGAGTTATTTAGTTATCATAAAACTCGTGATTTTCCAGCATTGGAAGGTACGAGTTTATTATCTCCCTATTTGGCAACGGGAATGATTTCACCACGCAAATGTTTACTGGCCGCCTTAATGGCCAACAAAGGTGAATTTGCTGGGGGAAATAAAGGTGCAACGACATGGATCAATGAATTAATTTGGAGAGATTTTTATAAGCATTTATTAGATGCGATACCACGTTTGTCGATGCATCAGCCTTACCGATTGGAAACTGAAAAATTAAAATGGAAATATAATCAAAAACAATTACACGCATGGCAACAGGGTAATACCGGCTATCCTATTGTTGATGCCGGTATGCGTCAATTAAAAAAAATCGGTTGGATGCATAATCGCTTACGCATGATAGTTGCAATGTTTTTAAGCAAAAACTTATTTTTTGATTGGCGCCTAGGCGAGGATTTTTTTATTCGGCATTTGATTGATGGCGATTTAGCAGCAAATAATGGCGGTTGGCAATGGAGCGCTTCTACAGGAACTGATGCAGTGCCTTATTTTCGAATTTTTAATCCGTTACGACAAAGTGAACGTTTTGATCCACAAGGAGATTTTATTCGTCAGTATTGCCCTGAATTGCGTTCATTTGATGCTCGAACGATTCATGATCCTCATCAGCGTGCACCGGTATTAGCTTTAAAAAGTGGCTACCCCAAGCCAATCATTGACTTTAAAAGTTCACGTATGGCTACCATTAAAGCTTTTAAATCACTTTAATGCTGACTGGAAAAATTAAAAATTTTCAACTATTTTTAAAATTTCTGATTTGAGGAAGCACTATGCAAGCAAAAAGCAAAGTTAGCATGATCCATTTATCAGCTTCATTCTTACTGCTGATAAGCATGTCTCATAAAAGCTTAGCGCTCCCTAATGTAATGAACGTTGCTATACAAGGGATGGAAGCTAAAAAATTATTTGTTTATCTTACGGGTCCGAAAGTACATCCTGATGCAGGAATGAGCAAACAATATTTACAAGGAATCAATGTGGTCTGCCAATATGTAACAGCACCTATCTCACATAATGGCGTAAATGTACCTGTGGGTGATCCCTCCCGGTATTCCTGTACCATGAACTTTGATTACAATGGCTTAGCAGGATCTACTACGCTCCCTTAAGAAGTTTGTTTATATGCGCCGGCCTGAGCAGAAAAATTTGCAGCTTGGTTATTAGCATTTTTTTGTTTAAAAAAACCACATGTCTTTTGCGGAAAAAAAAGACGATGAAATTTAAGCTTTAATTTTTCAATTTCCCTTTTGGTTGCTTTGATATCTGCACGAAGTTCATGAATAAGGACTTCGCATTCAGCATACAAACGCTGATCATCTGCCAATTTTTCTCTTAATATACTGATGTTAGAAGTTGGAAGATTTGTTTGCTGTAAAGCATGATTTAATTTTTCTTCTGAATCTTGAAAAAATAATTTGATTTCTCTTTTTAATTCGTTCTGCTTGGTGAGAGATTTTCGAATAGAAATTAAATGTATTCGTTGTTGTTTAATTTTTTGTTTTATATTTTTATACATATTTGTCCATAAATAGTTAAGCGACGAAGGTTACATTTTTTTTTAGAAAAAAAACAACCTATTTTATTTTAAATGTTATGTAAATAAATTAAAATATTAAAAATATAATAATTTTAAACTTAACCATTCTCTTTAGAAATATGCCTAAAAAGTTTTCTTACAGTTGATAAAGGTAGACGAAGAATGAGCATGTAAAACTTATTGACTTGCTAATGTAATTTATTTCAATCTAGTGACTATGGCTAAAATATGGACCATATACTGCCTTAACAACGTACTTATTTATAGTATTTTTCATAAAAATAACCCAATATTTTTCTCCTTCAGGCGAGACTCTTATTACAATGTCTCCCACAGTATTTTTATAATAGTGTTCGATAGGGTTTTGCTGATTTGGATTACCTAATACCGGTAATGCCAAATCGTTTAATTTAAAGTAATGAAGGGCAAACAAATCCCTTGAATAAGGATAATTTCTAATGTCTAGAGTTCTAAGAATCATTGGCAAACTCGTTTGGGAAACGGCCCAATTTTGTTGAATCCAAACCGTTGGCCTTAATATTTTTACAAAAATATTACTCTGAGCATCATCAAATCCATGATGATCCAAAGTAGCAACGTCCACTTTCCCAATAACGGGTGCCGCTAAAGCTTCAACCGAATTATCAATATCTTTGCCGGTTAATTCACGTCCTGTTATATCTCCACCGGTAAAATACCGAAATGCCCCGTAAGTAATACGAAATCCATTTGAGAGATCATTCTCTTTTTTAGCATTGAGCTGATCCTTGCCAGTATACTGAATACACTGGCAAGTACTTTCTTTCTCTCCAGTCCAAACATAACCATTACCAAGGATATTCCTGACTTTAAAATTAGGATAAAAATGATAAATTAAATGAATTTGTGAATTGCTGCCAACTTTGAACTTCTCAGCTTTTAAATGCTTATGCTTAATTTGATAATTTATAAAACGTTTATAGGATTGCATGGTTAAGGCGGTTAGTTGAGCATATTCATTTATTGTTGAATGAAGATAATTATTTAAGTTACCTGGGATATCTCCGTGATGATCATAATCAGGGTAACTGCGGTCAATAAGCGTATGGATATTTATTTTTTCTCCAAGTCCAGTAATCCCAAATAGTTTAAAATGACCTTGGGTTTGTTCTTCACGCTCTTTATTCCATTCGCCCATATGATCAAAATGGTAATGAGACAACACTACATAATCTAATTTTCCAGGGTGGGGAGAAAATTGATTAATAAATTGAGCAACCCATGCATAACTAGGTTTACTGGTATTGGGTAAAACCGAGGAATATTCAGGCAACAACGATTCCTGTTTTTTATAGCTAATAGAAGCGTCACCCATGTCATAGAGTAACGTAGTGCCATCTGGGAATATCATAAATGTTGAATTACCCGCACCTTCGTGTATGTGATAGATATCTAAATATCCTTTTTGCCAGCTTGGCAATGGTTTTCCTGCCTGAAGTTGAGCACCGAAACACCAGCTCATGCCACATAGAAATAATAAGTTTAAGATATAATATTTGAGTTTAATCATACACATCTTGCCCCTAGTTCGGAGACTTATTTTTTTAAAAATACACTCTGCGTTTATTAGCCCTGAGATAAAAGAAAGCCAGTTAAATCCCTTAATAATACCTTAATCTACTCTCTATATAGTTGATATTAGAAAGAGGATATATCCGGAAATATACCACCATTTACTTTAAAACCTCTAACTGAAAGTTCTTATTTAAAAGCGTTAACACGTTTTATGAGAGGTGTGCCAAAATGGAAAGAGATTTGACAGCAGAAGATAGTCTTTTATTTAATTTTGAAAAATATAAGTATCTTGGTAACCCATTCGACGATGCGATGGATGATGTTTATATTTCCTGTAATGCTGCCAATATTTTATTATATTTAGCACCCATAAGCTTGCCCACCATAATTTTAGGTACTGCGTGGAATCTTATCGATTCTTGTGGGGCATTTATACTTGCTTACCAAGAGGGAAGAAATCATGATCCATGGGCTCAAGGAATCAATGCTTTATCTGGCATACCGTTGCTAACGGGGACAATTGCAAGCCTGCTGTTAAATCCCGATATAGTATTTATAGGCCTCCATGCATCATTAGGGTTGTCAATTATTGCAGCAAGTGCATCTAGTTTTGCCTTTGCAGCGGCTATGTTTTTCTCTTTGGCCTTAGAACATCACAAGGTAAAATTATGCCGCGCCGAAATTGATAAATTAAATATTCCCATCAAAGAAACATTATCTAGGCTGGGTAATTTTTTAGAAGCTGATAAGTTTAAAGATATACAAGATGAGAGAGAAAAAATATCCTTCCTAAAAACATTTTTAGAGAATTTAAGAAAAGAAAAACTAATTGAAAATGAAGATTTAATAAAATTATTAGAAAGTTGGCATTATCAACAACAAAAATTAGAGATACATGAACGTGCTCGACGAGCATGGGGACTCTGTGCCGTATTTATGACCGTTGTTGCCATCGTGTCGGTGGTTATAACGGTTCTTCTTGGCTTAAGTATATTGACGGGTGGGATTGCCATGGCTTTAGCATCTTCGGTAGCGCTTTTAGGTAGTGCTTTGTATCGTCAAAAAGATGCTACTAATACGATAAAAAATGTGTACAGCTTTTTCAAACCTCAACCAACAGCGCATAATCAGGATGATAATTTCATTCCTACTAATAATAATCTAAGGCCTGCAGGTTTTTAAAGTAGAAAATTTGAACTATGCAAAGTCAGTGCTTTGCACAATAAGTAGTCTTTTAAATTAAAGGCTTCATTGCTATTATTCCCTTATTGGACTATGCATAGAATTTCTAAATTAAATTTTAAAAAAGTACTTTCCGCTATTGGAGGCACAATGAAATTAAAGACTCTGATTTTAGCAGTCAGCCTAGGATTAACAACATCTGTTTTGTCTTTGATCCACGCTGACGAGCTCCCAGCAGCTCCACATCTAAGCACGATAGGCACTGCCAGTATCGATGTAACCCCAGATATTGCAACTATAACAATTGAAGTAAACTATACAGCTAAACAGGCAGTTGATGCTAAACAGAAGGTTGATAAACGTGTCACGCAATATTTTGATTTTTTACGTAAAAATGGGATTGAACAAAAGGATATTAATGCAGCTAATTTAAGCACGCAAGCAGAATATGATTATCAGAATAATTCATCCGAACTAAAAGGATTCCGGGCAGTACGTCAGGTTCAAGTTACTGTGCGCGAGATCGGGAAACTTAATCAACTATTGGATGGTGCACTAAAATTAGGTTTAAATGAGATTCAAGCGATAAAATTAGGTGTAGCAAAACCTAGTAACTATCGTGAACAAGTACGTAAAAAAGCGATTCAAAATGCGATCTTACTAGCCAGGTCACTAGCGGAGGGGTTTAAAGTTAAACTGGGACCTATTTATAGCATTCATTATCAAGGAGATATTGACCAATTACCATTGCCAGTTATGTTTCTTCGCGCTGAAAACACATCTACAAGCACTTCCTCGCAAACTTATCAACAAACAAGCATTCATTTTAAGGATCAAGTTGCAGTAGTTTTTGACTTGGAAAATTCTATGAGTAAAAGATAACAAGACTGTCGAGATTTTACTGTGTGCCCGGAGGACTCAAATCTCCCACGCTCAGGTTGAAGTGAGAATGCAAGGTAAGATATTTAAAAAAACAACTTTTTAAGCTATCCATTCACGACGCAACAGATCATTTTCGCGCTTCAGTTGTTAAATTTATTCTTCCTGGAAAGGAGTTGTTTATAATTGACATTTTTTAATGTAAACTAAAAAAGTATTTTGAAAATTAAATTTAAAAAGAAGAAGGAATTTTTTTTATGAAAAAAACAATTGAAGCTGTTGACTCAAAAAAACAAGTTATAAGGAGTTGTTTAGAGGAAATGAATGGTTTTTTTTCAGGAGAGACACTAACTAACTCCCCCTGTAAATCAAGCTTAACGAGCTTGCCTGTTTCTACGCAACAAGCTATTTGTTTCAATCCATTAGCTGAGCTATTAAATGAAAAAAATATATTTAGCTTAGGCGAGAATTTTTTTAAAAAAAAGGCTATTAATGAACTGGGTTGTGATTTGGCAACTCAGTTAATCGTTAATTTTATTCATTTTATACAAAGAAAATCATGCCAATTAATTGATTCTAAAGAAATAATTTCTGTAGTACCTATTAATCAGGGTCTTGAATCTGTAAAGAAAAATAATTGCAGATCATCATTAAATCCCGAATTCATTAATGAATTAAGAGTTTGTTTACCGGATGACAGGAGAGCTAATTTAGAAAAACCAGAAAATTTGGCAATATGTATTGAAAAAATTAATAATCTTCCCTTAGGCGAAAAAATAAAATTATGTGACAATATTTTAAGAGCATTGAGTTCAGATGTTTCGTATCTTCAGGTGGAACCAAATAATTATTTTCCATTAAGCACAGCTAACTCCGATGAAATATTTCCTCAAAACAACCTTTACAAAATATTAAATTTGCAAAGAAACTATTCTTTAAACATAGATTCTATTCTATTTGAAAATTTATTGCATGATAGACGAATAGAGAAAATAGCTTGTACTTCTTTGCAGCGAGATAATGATCCATATGCAGAAGGTAAACCGTTAAATGTATTGTTAGATGAAACTTGTTTTTCCAAAAAAAGACAAGAAAAAAATGAGTCTTTGCAAATAGATTTATGTGAAATTTATACTAAAAAAATAGATAAAGAGGATAAAAGTCTTTTATGCAATGGTATTTCTAATTTTTTCAAATCCAACCGTTTCTGCAAAGAAGGTCTGCAGCGACTGCAATTAATTTGTAATAATTTGACTGAATCTATATTAAATAGTTCTGAAGTACGCCAAAAAATTTATGAGGTAAAGCAAAACGATATTTTTGAAGAAATTAGAAATACAAATCAGAGAAATGGGATTACATCAAATAATTTACAACAAGTAATTGAGCAAAATCAAAGTAAAAGTATGGGGATAACCAATAACACTTATAATAATTCACAATTATTTGCAATTAATCCAGCTAATTCGAATACTACATTAAGTAACTTAACCGATTCATCTTATTTATCCTTCCAATAATTTTAGTATGAGTTAAATGGAAATATTCGGGTGAACTAGCACAACTGCATTCCAACAAAGACGGCTAACAGCTAGCAGTTTCGAAACTATACGGTTACATCCTTTTTCCCTTATGAATGTAGGTCAACCTTACTATATAAAGCAATTGAATGTGCCATGCTTCTGAGTACACTAATTTGTGCGCATTTAATATTTTAATTATAAGGAAGTTTATGAATATTAAGAATGATCAAATAGTCCCCTGGGATCATCAAAGTGGTGCTGGACCTTTTTATGTGGTTTTTGCTAGTCAGATTTGGAAAAATGGTTGGTGGGTAGAAGCAGAACATTGTCCAGGGAAATGGGAAGAAAACCCGAACCAAAATCCTTGGCGTATCGATCGCCCAGCAACGAATGAAGAAATAGCGTTAGGAAATCCAACAAGTTGTGATAGCACTGAAGAGTGCAGCAAATTAATCTGCAAGGATCCTAAAACAGAAGTCACCTATCAACAAGTAGGTTATAAAGCAGATGGATCGGGTACCCATCTTTCGTATACTTCGGCGCGTGTCGCGAAGTCTGTTTACAATATTTATGAAAAGTCTGAAACAAAACCCAAGTTATCTGCTTATATCACTGATTGGTGTCAATATGATGCAAGATTGCAAAATGAGACGGATCCTACCCAAGCTGGACGTGGTTTTGATCTAAATAAAATCGATGCGAATGCATTCGATCGAATTATCTTTTCTTTCATGGGTATTTGTGGGGATTTTGGAGAAAAAGCCGAAGTAATGCAAAAATCAATTGACGGCTGGAATAAGCAAGTGCCCACTGCAATGAAAGAGGGACACATTGTACTAATGGATCCGTGGGGGGATCTCGCAACTTATACCAATGTAGGTTTAAGCCAAGGACATATGGACTTAACTTATGACAATTACCTCAATTTTTATCAACAAGAAAAAGCAGCAGGTTTATTAGGTGGAATGAGAGAACTTAAGAAAAAAAATCCCGATTTAAAATACTCTTTTAGCGTAGGAGGTTGGACCTTATCAGGATTTTTCTCTGATATGGTGAAAAATCAAGATATGCGCAAAGAATTTATCAATAGTTCTATTGATTTCATGAAAAGATTTCCGATGTTTGATGGTATTGATATCGACTGGGAATATCCAGGCGCCGAAGGAAATGCAGGAAATCATGTGGATCCAGAAAACGACGGTAATAATTATGCATTACTAATTAGCGAATTACGCTCGGCATTGGATGATAAGTTTGGTAAAAAAACAAAAACCATCACGATTGCGATGAGTGCTGATCCTGAAAAAATGAAATTTAGTAACATAGCAGGTTTAAAAAATGCGGGTCTAGATTTTATTTTTTTGATGAGTTATGACTTTTTTGGTACCGGTTGGGCACCCAGTTTAGCGCATCATAGCAATTTACAGGAATCACTACTTTCTAATTTTGCTGGGGTCAAAGCATTGGCTTATTTGGGAAGTGTAGGAATTCCAGCCAACATGATTCATTTAGGTGTGGCAAACTATGCACGTGCTGCAGCAGAAGCTGATTTGAGCTCATTAAAATATAATAAACAAGGTAAGGCTTTGGGTAGTTTTGAAAATGGTGCTTATGAATTCTTTGATTTAATCAAAAACGTTTTTGATTTAGAAGGAGAAGCGGCTCAAGGTAAGAATGACTTCCATCTTATGACCGATACTGATGCAGATACCGATGTTTTATATAATCCCAATACCAAACATTATATCTCGCTTGAAACACCCCGAACGGCAAAGAACAAAGGGGATTATGTTAAAAAGCATGGTCTAGCAGGTTGTTTTAGTTGGTCTGGCGATCAGGATGATGGGTTATTAGCCAATGCTTGCAGAGAAGGTATGGGTTATAAGGTTATTAAGGAAAATTTTCCTATGGGCTCTCTATATAATAAAGGCAAAGAATTTAATATGCCTGGAAAATCTAAAAAATAAATAATACTTAAAAATTTAATGTATTTAATTTTAAGAGTGCTGTTCAGGCACTCTTTTTTTAATCTAATCAAAAATCCCTTTAATTAACGTCAATTGTTTCAGCAATAAGCAGTACATGAGCTGGCTTTCAATCAATACACAATCGATTTAAAAAATGCAGCGCACAGGAAGAACTAGTTAACTTAATTCTATCTGCGAATAAATTTTATGATTCCGAGAACTTTTGATCGAAAAGATATTTAAGCGAGCATAGTATCTGTGATGAATGAAAAATATCTTTTGTAATTTTAGTAAAAGAACTATATACCATATAATGCATCTGGAAGCACAGCTTATTCTAATAATCTCAAATGCTTATGACCGATAAAAGTAAATCGTATTGACGACATAATGTTCCATTTGAAAAAACTGCTGCATCAAATATTTTTAATAATATCGAGCTAAATTGAAGCAATGCATGAGCTAAGTTTTAGTCATGACCACTTTAAGTAAAAACAAAACAAATAATTAGATTCTAATTGACTAAAATGATAATTCCTTATTGAAAATAAATTAGCTATTATCAATAATAATTACAACTTTAAAAATAAATAAAATAGTATGCCGAATATAAAAATTATTAGTATGGGAAAATATCTTCCAAAAAATAAAATTTTATCATTTGATCTTGATACTAAGCTTGGGTTGTCGCCTGGAAGCGTAGCAAAAAAATCTGGACTTATTTCTCGACATTTTTCCGAAGCCAATGAAACTACTTCCTTCATGGGCGCAGCAGCTTCTTTGGAAGCAATAAGAAATGCGAATATTGAGCTTACAAGTATAGATGTCATTGTCAGTGCATGTGGAGCGGGTGAACAGCCAATTCCCTCTACAGCCTCATTAATTCAAAAACAATTAGGTTTAGAAAAGTCAGGTATAGCTTGTTTTGATATTAATAGCACCTGTTTAAGTTTTTTGACCGCTATAGATATTCTCTCCTATTTAATTAGCAATGAACGCTTTAAGCGAGCTCTTATTGTATCCAGTGATATTCCATCCGCTGGAATTAATTGGCAAGATATGGAAACATGCACCATTTTCGGCGATGGAGCTGCTGCTTGTGTGATTGAAAAAAGTGATGGTTCCAGTCGAATTTTAAGTTCCTACATGGAAACGCATAGTATAGGCTCGGATTATTGCCGTTTAGAAGCAGGCGGGACGCGTATTCCACCTGCTCGACCATTTAATCATCAAAGTTATGGTTTATTTTATATGGATGGGAAGAAAGTATTTAAATTAGCAAGTCAATTAGTTGTTCACACGCAAGAAGTTGTTTTCAAAAAAGCAGGACTAACCATAGATGACATTGATTGGTTTGTTCCACATCAGGCAAGCTTGCTTGCCATGCATCATATTCGTAAAAAACTTCATATAGCTAAAGAAAAATTTGTTGATATTTATGCAACCCATGGAAATCAAATGGCTGCTTCCATTCCCACGGCATTATATACGCTTATCAAAGAAAAAAAACTAAAACGGGGGCAGTTAATATATCTTATGGGTACAGGTGCAGGCCTCTCATCAAGCGGTATGATTATGAGGTATTAAATGTTAGCTGTAGTAACAGGTGCAACAGGTTGTCTAGGAATGGCCTTGTGCCGCCTGTTAAAAGAACAAAAAGAATTTCATGTGATTGGTTTAGGTCGAAACAAAGCCCTTGGCGAACAGGTGTCAGCACTGGGTGTCGAATTCCGAGCATTAGATTTAGAGGATGAACCTGCTTTGCAGGAAGTGTGTAAAGAGAGTAGTCTGATTTTCCATTGTGCAGCATTGTCTTCTCCCTGGGGAAAATTTCAAGCTTTTTATGAAGCAAACGTGAGAGGAACACAACATGTCGTTCAAGCAACACCAAAAGGCTCCCGTTTAATTTATGTTTCATCCCCCAGTATTTATTTTAACTTTAAATCTCAATATGACATTAAAGAAGACGCATCTTTAGCCTCTAAAGCGGCTAATTTTTATATTGAGACAAAGCGAGAAGCCGAAAAAATCATTAAACATGCACACTTGAATCATGGTTTAGATGTCATCACTATTCGACCTCGAGGAATTTTTGGTCCTTATGACCGATCGATATTGCCCAGGATCATGGCGCTTTATAAAAGAGGTAAAGTGCCAGTTATTGGTGAAGGTCGACAGTTCATAGATATTTCTTATGTGGATAACGTTGCTGATAGTCTTATAAAAGCTGCCAATGCTCCTCCTATTTTTAGTGGAAACATTTATAACATTACGAATGACCAGCCCATGGCTTTGATCGATATTTTAAAGCTGCTCTTTGAACAATTGAATTTAAGTGTTCAATTTAAATATTTTCCCTATTATGCACTAAAACCTATTGCTCATCTATTTAACCTTGTTTATAAATTGCCATTTATAAAATCTGAACCTCCTATAACTCCTTATACGCTAGGCATTATGACATTCGGACAGACTCTTAATATTGAGCGGGCCAAAGCGGATCTGAAATACAAGGCTAGTTTAAGTATCGAAGAGGGCATTAAGCGCTATGTTCAATGGGTCAAGCAAGTATGTTAAGTTTTCAATGGTTCCAAGCAGGGTTTTGCAAGCACTATGCGTGTGTTACTTTACAGGGGGGCAAGTTTAAAAAATTACGATATCCTGCATTATGTTTTTTTATCCAACATCCCCACTTCGGGAATATTCTTTATGATACCGGCTACAGTCAGCGCTTTTGTGCGTTAACCTCTTCTTTTCCCGAGTGTATTTATCAATGGATAACTCCAGTCACACAAACCCAAGATTTAAAAGTACAGTTGCAGGCTAAAAATATTAATCCTGAAACAATTAACTTTATTATTATTTCTCACTTTCATTCAGATCATCTAGGCGGTTTAAGGGATTTCCCAAACGCAAAATTTATCTGTCATTCAGAGGCCTGGGAAAGCATTAAGCATCTAGGACGATATAGGAGTTTATTTAGAGCCTTTATTCCTCGTCTATTGCCAAAAGATTTTGAAATTAGATTACAATTATTAAATCACCGTCAAACCATAAAACTGACATCTGACATGAGACCTTTCGATACTGGGTATGACATTTTAGGAGACGGTAGCTTAATTGTTATTGATTTGCCTGGACACGCTAAAGGCCATATTGGCGTTTTTTTTCAAGACAACATGGGTAAGGTAATTTTTTTGGTCGGTGATAGTTGTTGGCACAAGCAAAGTTTTCAATCACTGCGAATGCCAAGTCTATTAACCTATTTATTTCATGATGATAAAAAAATCTATGTAGATACCATTCAGAAATTACATCAACTTTATTTAAAAAACCCAAAAATAAAGATTATTCCGTCTCATTGTCAACTCTCATTCAAAGATCTAGCATAGGATAACTAATAATGCTATTGACTATTTTAAAACAATATTTCAAAACTCGGTGGGATCAGAGAGTTATAACCAGTCAAAAACGTTTAGAAGATTATCAGAATAGACGTTGGAAGGTTTTTAAAAAAAATGTATTGCCTCATTCTCCATTTTATAGAGAATATATTGATAAACAACTAGAAGAATTTCCAATTATAAATAAATCGATTATGATGTCTGAGTTTAATTCAATTAATACTGTAGGGTTGAATAAAGAAAGTGCCCTTGAAATTGCCTTACATGCAGAAGAAACGCGAGATTTTTCCCCCACCTTAAATGGAATAACGGTTGGCTTATCTTCAGGCACCTCTGGACAAAGAGGGTTATTTTTAGTAAGTCCCAAAGAGCGTGCTTGCTGGGTTGGAGTTTTACTTGCCAAAATATTCCCTAATTTATCTTTTTATCAAGAGTCAATTGCTTTTTTCCTGAGAGCTAATAGTAACCTCTATCAGTCAATAGCGAATTCATCGCGGTTAGTATTTCACTATTTTGATCTAACAGAAAGTTTATCATCGCAATATCAGCAACTAATGAAAATTCAGCCCTCAATTCTCTCAGCACCAGCTACTGTTTTATTCGAGTTAGCACAAGCTAAGCGACAAGGCTTTATAGATATACAACCCCATACTATTTTTTCAGTGGCGGAAGTGTTGGAACCTGTTCATCAAAGCTTTATTGAGTCCGCCTTTAAAGTAAAGGTAAAACAAGTCTATCAATGCACGGAAGGGTTTCTAGGAATTAGTAACCAATATGGGTCTATACAGCTGAATGAAGAAAATTTAATTATCGAAAAAGAATGGATAGATGAATATCGATTTATCCCTATCGTTACTGATTTAAGGAGAACGAGTCAGCCCATCATCCGATATAGATTGGATGACGTGTTAGTTAGGGCGCAACAATCGTTTTCACCCTTTACTGAAATCAGAACAATTGAGGGGCGTGAAGGTGATATTTGTCTTGGAATAAATAGATTCACTGAAAATACCCACCCTGTTTTTTCAGACGTTATCCGACAAGTATTGGCGAAAGTGCGTGTTGAATTAATAGATTATCAGATTAATCAGATAGAACCTCTTTCCTTTGAAATAGCTGTCTTGGCACTATTAAGTAAAGAGGAAAGAAAAATAATTGAGCAAAATTTAAATAGTATATTTGTTAAGTTAAATTGTAAAATTCCGTATTGGAAATGGAAAAAATTTGAAAGAAAAAAATTTTACATAAAACGCCAACGAATCAGCTGTCAAATTACTTGGCAGGGAACTAGACAATGAATATTCTGGTTACCGGCTCTAGAGCACCTGCTGCTCTAGATTTGATGCGTGCTTTACATAGTCAGGGCCATAAAGTATTTAGCGCGGATTCAATGAGATATCCTTTAGGTCGGTTCTCAAAATCCATTGTAAAACATGTTATTTTACCTGCTCCTAACCGTAACCCACAAGTTTATTTTGATAGTTTAGTTCATGTCATACAGGAAAATAAGATTGAGTACCTGATTCCAGTATGCGAGGAAGTTTTTTTTATTTCTCGGTTTTATACAGAGCTCAGTGATTTCTGCCATTTATTCTTAGACCCACTGGAAAAACTATCCGCACTGCATAATAAATATAAGTTCACTCAACTTTGCCAAAATTGCCAGATAAAAGTCCCTTTCACTTGCTTGCTAAAATCAAATGAAGATAAAGATTTAATACCTAATGAAAATATAGTATTAAAACCAATTTTTTCTCGTTTTGGATCATTTGTTTTAATAAAACCCAATGCAAAACAGATCAGAGAGTTGAGCTTGCATGTTCCTTATGTTGCGCAAGTTTTTATTCCCGGCATAGAGTATTGTTGTTATGCTATTGCTCATCAAGGAAAGCTACTAACACATGCCATTTACCATCCTAAATATACGGCAGGTTCATCAGCTGGTATTTATTTCGAACCTAAAAAACTAGAATCTATAGATAAATTTTTATATGAATTTATTGAAAAGATTAAGTTCACAGGCCAAATTAGTTTTGACTTCATTAATGCTAGTGATGGTTTATATGTGATTGAGTGTAATCCAAGGGCCACAAGTGGTCTACATCTGATAGCTAATCAAGTCAACTGGAAGAAAATTTTTGAAGGACAGCCTCAAGAAATAGAATTTTTTAATAAGCCAAAAATGTTGAGACTAGCAATGTTGTTGTATGGCACAAAAAAAATATTTAGCAAAAATAGAAAAAAATTTATTCTGGACTACAGTAATGCAACAGATGTTATACAAACCTCCCAAGACCCATGGATCGAGTTAAAGCTAATATTTTCATTCGCTGAATTTTTTTTTAAAGGAATTAAATTGAAAAAATTCTTTAAAAATGTAACTACAGACGATATTGAATGGAATGGAGAGGAGTTATGAACATCCGCTTTGGTAATGATTTTGCCATTTCTTATTTGATGCCTTTAATAGAGAAGGGTAGTAAGCATTTTATTAATAATGCAGAAACTCAGGCACTATTTTTAACAATCAATGGCATTAAATTTCCAAGCGGTATCAACTATAAGGAATATACGAGTTCTTACGTTTGTTCTATCTATAATGCATTGGTTAGCTATGGCGCTGAAGAGTCACGAAAAATTGGTAACTTAATAATTGAATATCCCATAAGATTCTTAACGGCCGTTTTAAGCTCTCTCTTAAAGTTAGGAAAAATAAATAAAAATATTTTTGTTAACAATTATTTATTGTCGACTAACTTATATCCTGATTGGTTGGGTGAAGGACTAGGGGATTTTACAAAAGCTACAAAGATTAAATATCCTAACCATGCCATTATTTTCCGCTCTTTAAACTATCATACTAACGCCGATCAACTAATTGCTTTTAAAAAAGCGGGTTATCTTTTAGTCCCTACGCGACAAGTTTACATTTTTGATAAGAAATTAGAGGACTATGAGTTGAAGCGAGATTTAAAAAGAGATAGAAAAGTTCGAAATAATTCAAAATATATAATCGAAGAGCATGCAAATATCTTTTCTTCGGATTTTTCTAGAATCGTGGAGCTTTATAATAAACTTTATTTGAAAAAATACTCAAAACATAATCCGCAATATAATGTGAATATGATTTCGCATTGGCATAACAATAATTTATTAACTTTTTTTGGACTTAGAAATTCTGAGGGGGTATTGGATGGTGTAGTTGGCATATTTGAAAATGAAACAACCGTGTCAGCACCCCTTGTTGGTTATGATACTGTGCTTGCTAAAAAGCTTGGATTGTATCGTCAGTTAATTAGCTTAACTATCGATTATGCGGCTAAAAAAAGAAAAATTTTGAATTTAAGTTCAGGGGCGTCTGATTATAAACTTAATAGGGGAGGGAAGCCATTTATAGAGTATGCCGCTGTTTATACAAAACATTTACCATTTTATAGAAGAGTGATGTGGGAAATTATCCGAATACTGCTTGACAGAATAATTGTCCAAATTTTGAGAAAATATAAATTATAATAATTTTATTCATTCGGAGTTTTCTTTATGAAGCTTAATAGAATAGATTCATTGTCGTTGCGATTACCCTACTTACTTAAATTAAAGTTTAATTTACTATTTACTATAGAACATTTTTTCGGACAAAAATTTACAAATAAGTTTTTATTCGAATCAAGATTAAGACTGAAGAATCAAATAGGTGAACTTTTATCTGTAAATAATTATAGAGGAAAAGGCGTGCCTATCACCGAAATTTCTGATTTATCACCACAACAGTTTTATGCGTATAATTTCCTTCCAGGTATTCCTGTGGTTTTTAAAGGAGTGGCTAAAAACTGGTCGGCGTGTAAAGAATGGGACTTTGATTACTTCTCAAACAATTTTGGGAAAGAGCCTGTGATATTTGTAAATCATGAAGTTTATGGAAGTGCATCTAATAAGTCAGATTTTGAAATTTCATCTCTGGAAGAATATATCAAATCAATCAATGACGTAAATGATCAGCGTTATGCAAGATTTCATCCGTTATTGGATAGACATCCTGAGTTAAAAGAATACTTAAACTTGCGATGGTTAAAAGAAAGAATGATGCAGAAATTTTTTAGCGGATTTATATTCAATGTTTTATTTATTGGAAAGTCGGGTTCTACTACAAATTGTCATAATGAGGGTAATGATAATTTGTTTCTACAGGTATATGGAAAAAAGAAATGGTATCTTTGGCCCCCAGATTATTTGTATGCTTTTCATCCGAGAGCCAATAGAAGTCCTGCAAAGTATTGTGACATTAATCCAGAAAACCCTCAGATTAGAGAATATTTGGGATATGAAAATCTTGATTACTATGAAACAGAGCTAGAAGAAGGGGACATTCTCTATGTTCCATCTTATACATGGCATTATACAAAAAACATTACACCTTCAATTGGAGTTGGGACCCGCTGGACCTCTTTAAAAAACAATTTTAGGCGATCCCCATTGTTGTGTATTTTAGAATTTCTTAATACAAATCCCTCGTTATTTTCAGTCTTCTCTAGTAAAAATGAGTTTGATTTTAATAAAATAATACTTAAGTCTATGGGGTATAAGGACCATGATATAAATCAGAAAATGGGCTGCAAGAATATTCACAACAATTAGAAAAAGAGGTAACTCGATGCCATATAAATTTAATCCACATCGGCATGTTAAAATTTGGCTGAGCAAAGAAGCAGATCTATTTATGCCGATTGAAAATCGGATGAATCTTGTAGAAATGCGCCAGAAGAATCCTTCTGATGAAATTTATCTAGTTTATGATAATCGACTGCTCTCTAAAAAGGAAGAAATTAATTTACAGGAATTCTGTGTCTGTAATGAAATTAAGCCAATTAATGTTGTATCGGATATTGAGCCAAACTGTAAAACAATTCAAGAAAAGGAATTATTGGATTGCTATCAAAAGGAAATAGCGGCCATAGGCAAGGGTGGTAATCTTGCCGCAGCTAGTGATATTTTGCGTTGGATTGGTGAAGTCTATAATTTGGGGACCTATACTGATTTTGATATTAAAGTTGATACTCACTTACTTCCTAATAATATAAATGTAGACTTCCCACTTCTCTTAAATATAGGTAGTGTTTCTATTAGAGGAGCTAATATCCTTAGTCTTAATAATGATGTAATTGCTGTAGTGAATTCTGATGCTGCTCTTAGTAATATTCAATCTATTCAAAACGGCATTCTTAATTCTTATCAAAACCATGATGAAAATTTTTCTTACAGCACCTATCTTGATGATTGCATTAAAAAAATAGAGGAAGTGATCCCTATTTTCTTGGTTAATTTTCTAAAAAATTTAGCTAACTTGCAGATCAATGCTATGGCTGAATTGGATGCTATACAAAATGAATCAGAGGAGAAGTGGCTAACTCCCATAGATATACGTGCAAAATTAGAAAATGAGAAAAAGCATCTACCAGAAAAATTTATAAATCGTGTCTTTAGAGTTTTGGGATTATCTCCTGAAATTAATGCAGAAAGTTTGCGTATTTACTTTAGGAATAAAACAGGGTGGTTAGCATGGCTTACCATGCCACAGAATGAATATAATGCGATGCGTGAAAGAATAGTTTTTGATGATAATACACTTTGTAATATTATGGTTGAGGAGGTATATAATGCTCTATATATGCAAACTGTCATTGCTTCAACAGGCCCCTCAGTGGTATTACCGGCGCTTTTTAAGAAGCACTCTCTTAATGATACGCTACGACCATATACTTTTAAATGTTATGGTTTGGAATCGGCTTTTCAACTAGACAGTGCTCTGCCTTTAGACGCGTCATTTTGTAAGTCAATGGCAACTCTTGCGGCTTGTGATAAGCCTAGTGAAATAAGACATCTTTCTTGGACTGGCCGTGGACATGCTGCTCAAAAATTACGAGAAGAATTAATAAAAACAGAGTTTGATAAATTACCTCAGGAATTTTTGGAACTAAAAGAAAATATTCAATATCATATAACAAGGATCGAAGCGGATTTAAACGGTACCTTTAGTTTTTATAGAGAAAGTGCAAGGCATGCTAAAATTAATGCTTTAAAAAAAATTTTAAGTGCTTTGGATGGCGATCATGATAAGCTGCTTGATGTAGAGTCTCTTGCCAAAGAACTACACGATTTCGACAACAAATATCCAGGTTTTGATGCTTCTTTAGGGAAAAGTAAAACTCAAGCCTTAATAGAGAAGTTTAAAAAGAATATCTTTTTTGCCGTAAGTTGTGAGAGGTCGGGCATGGGTAGGGTTATGCTAAAAAGAGACTCTTCTAGCGAAGACTCTTGGCCTATTGCAAGCCTACTTACTTCTTGAGATTTTTTTCTGGCGCGTTATTTGTCCTTTTCATTGAGTCTTATGATCAAGCTTTCCACCCGTTTGGAATATGTAACTTACTCAGTATAGGAAATATTTTGCTACGGATGTTACAAAGTTTAAAAAGTTTTTCTGATAGTAAACTAAAAGAAAAACAGTGAAGAAATTACTCCGTTATACCCTGATTACATCATTATTTATTGGTCTTTAAATTGGCACACCAATTCGCGTAAGAATCTTTTGAAGTTTTATGAAAAAAAGAGGTAAGTATTTGATTTTGCTGGTGCGCCCGGAGGGACTCGAACCCCCGACACCCAGGTTCGAAGCCTGGTACTCTATCCAGCTGAGCTACGGGCGCATGATCCCAAAGAGCCCGGCATTCTAACAGTTTATCCTTCATCCAGCTAGCCTCCTTTTGCTGCCGTTTGGACCGAATGTACCAATTTTGTACCAGACACACGCTCGGCAGCCTTCATAAGCTGATCACTATTTAAATGCGCATAGCGTAATACAATGTCAAAAGATGACCACCCACTTAATATTTGCAATTCTTGTAAGGATGTTCCATTTTGAACATGCCAAGATGCCCATGTATGACGTAAGTCATGCCAGTGGAAATCTTCTATCCCTGCTCGCTTTAACACTTTACGCCATGCAGCTGTATTGCATTGCTTTACAGGTTTTCCTTCATAGGTAAAAACAAATTCAATATGTTTGCCTATTTGCCTAGCAATAATTGCCGCAGCTTCTGCATTAAGAGGTACTGGAATTGCTGTTCTAGTTTTTGACTGTGATGCACTCACAAAGGCATGTCGCCTAACTAAATCAACATTTTTCCATCTTAATCCTATGACGTTGGCTTTGCGCAAACCGGTAGCTAAAGAAAAAGCTGCCATATCGGATAAATGTGAGGGTAACTCTTTAAGTAACCGTTCTGCTTCATCTTTGGTTAACCAACGTTCTCGTTCAAGTCCTTCGTTAAGTAGTGATATGGAAGGAGATTTGTCAATCCAACCCCACTTAATGGAAGCTTTAAGGATAGCTCTTAATACTTCTAACATCCTATTCACAGTTGCTGCTGTTACACCTTTTTCTTTTTTGGCTTTAATAACTTCATCAACCGTAATGTCATTAATTTCATTCAATTTTTTATTCTTTAAATAAAAATCAAGCCATTTAAGATGAAATTTAGCTTCGTCTAAACTACGCATACTTCTACGATTACAAACGCCTAACCATTTAACTACGGCTTCTTGCCATAATGGTTCAGGTTTCTCATTTAGCTTGCTTTGTCGCCACAAGTCAGCTTTTAACTGATCATGTAACTTTTGTGCTGCTAATTTGTTTGAAGTCCCAGTAGATCGTTGTATTCTTTTTCCACTATGAGAAAGTCTGATCCACCAGATATCGTTTCTTTTACAGAGTGCCATATCTTTTCTCTCCTATTATTAGAGACACCCTGCGATACTTTGCAAGGATTATCGTAAAGCGAACGAAGATAATTAACAAGGTCTTCTTCCAAAAAACACCAACACTTTCCTGGTTTACCAGCAGGTATTTTTTTAGTGGCTGCTAATCTTCTAAGTCCTTCAGGATTCATCTTCAGAAACTCCGCAGCTTCTTCAAGATTAAAAGTTTTCATTTAAGAACCCCTTTTTTATTTTTTTAATAATCAAATTAATAACGTTATTTTATTTCAAAAAAACGTCCACATGCGGACGTTTTTTCTATTTAAAATAAAGACCTAATAAAAAATAAAAACAAGGAGCAATTAAAAACTCTAGCAGCTGATGATTGGGATGAAGTGAAAGATAATCCAAGCATGTTAAAAGCCATGGTAGAAACCTATCTCATGCTAAAAGGATTAGATCCCATAATACCTTCACCTATTTACACTAAAACAGTTAATTGTCGTCAGTGCGGCGAAATACAAACTTGGCCAAGTTGTCCTGATAACACCTTTTGCTGCCAATGGTGCTTAGTAAATAATAATTTGGTCTGGAATTAATAAAAAAGGAGATAAAGAGTATGTTCATAAAAAAATTACTACAACGAGTCATAGGCTCCCGAATGAGATTACGAAGAAAGGAACAAGAAAAGCAATTAATAAAAAATAAAAATAGCAGGCTGGCCAAACTGCTGAATGTAACGAGGAATATTAAATGAAATGCCTTAATTTAAAATGTAATTATTGCAAAACCAAAGTATGTGCCTCACTTGATATAGAAGATGGAAATTTCGCTAAAAGAAGACGTCACTGCCATAAATGTCGAACTCGATACACTACACTTGAAATCCCAATATACATAGGGAAGGTCAATATGGGTGCACGTAATACAATAAAACAAGTTACCAATTACTTTGCAGGGACAGATCCTTATTCTCAATGGCAACAATTCTTCGAATCAACCCATAATGATCTATTGCAATAACATAGCAGTATCAGGCACCAAGAAGGTTTGCCATGACCCGTCAAGTAGTATTTATAATAGCCCAAGAATAAGATATCCTGATTACAGTAAGTTTGGGCAATATTATAATAATCACAAGACATAGAGGCCAATAAAAAATGCTATTGAATAAATTGACTCGATTGGTTTTATGTAGCTTTTTCCTTATACCTGCAGTTACTTACGCTAGTGTGACTGTAAAAATAGAACCTAAAGTGGTCGATCCAAGTGATTCTTCTGCATATATCCAATTTTCCGGCCAAGAAGCAAAGAACCTTTGGGAATATTTAGAGAAAATACAAAAAAGCGGAAATGGGTTCGTATTAGGGGAGGCAAAAATGGGGGTATCGTCCCTTACCTCGCCTGTTATGACTTGCAGCAAGTTCAAACATAATCCTTATGGTAACAACATATCCGATAAAGATTCTCATATGTATGATTGTTTTATTGACTTAAATAGCAGAGGTTTACCCACCGTAACAAGGATCTTGACTGGGGTGGTGATGATAAAAACTCCGCATTCTCGTCAAATAACCGACGGCATTAGTTACCATGCTGGCCGCTAGGTACTTGGCGCACCTGCCGAAGATGCATTTATTGACACCACTATATAAGCCATTTGTCAGCTAAAAAAAATGGCAGGATAATTAAAAACTTAAAAGACGGAAAAGGATAATTTTAAGATGAGCAAATTACCTAATGGTTTAACAATTAAGCAAACTAAGTTTTGTCAAAATTTTATCATTCCTCCGCATAATGCGACTCAAGCGGCTATTTCAGCAGGTTATTCACCCCATATTGCTAAAACGATAGGACACCGATTAAAAGCAAACCCTAAAATCCAAATCTATTTAAAATCCTTACAGTCTGATTTAGAAAGTCAAATGACTGTTAGTTATGAATGGAAACTGGATAAGTTAAAGAAGATTGTTGAAGCGTTTATAGAAAATAAAGAAAACTTAATTTCAAGTAAGGTAAATAGTGCTATTCAAGCCATTGCTGAAATGAATAAAATGCAAGGTCACTATTCCCCCGAAAAGCATGTCAATGTCAATATAAAAACAGATCCTGATCTCCAACAATTAGAAGATCTCATAAAACAACATGGTAAAGAATATTGAGATTCCTCATAAAGAAACCTTAATAACAAAAGCTAAGCTTTGGGGATCCTTGTTATTATTTACTCAAGTGTTTTACTCATTACGCACAGGGCGTAAATTTAGCGTTTCTCAGCCTACTTGCCGCGAACCCCATGTGATGACTCTATGTCGAGCATTAACGCAGACCTTACGCGGTGAAGTACCCCTTCTGTTAATTAATATTCCCCCACATTATGGTAAGACGGAATTACTCATTCATTTTGTGGCATGGAGCCTATCACGTTATCCCGATTCACAATTTCTTTATGTTTCCTATTCACATTCTTTAGCAAAAAAACAAACACAGACCATTCGTCAGATTATGGCATTGCCGCAGTACAAAAAACTATTTAATGTTAATTTATCCGAAACCTCTAGCGCTAAAGACAATTTTGAAACAACACAAGGTGGCTGCGTGTTTGCAGCGGGTAGTGGCGGGACAATTACAGGACGTGGTGCAGGGTTACAGAATGTCGATCGTTTCTCAGGTGCGATTATTATTGATGATATTCATAAGCCGGATGAAGTGACCAGTGATGTGATGCGTGAAGGTGTCATTGATTGGTATTACAATACTCTACAAAGCCGTGTGAATTCGCCTGGTAAGACACCGATTATTTTTATTGGTCAGCGATTACATGAAGCTGATTTACCGAGTCATCTGATTAAAACACAATCCTGGGAAACGTTTATATTACCGGCTTTAGATTCTGCCGGTAATGCTTTAAATCCCTTGATGCACAATGAAAAGCAATTGTTTAAGCTTCAAATTGAGAGACCTTATGAATTTGCTGCACAATATCAACAAGATCCACAACCCGCTGGCGGTGGAATATTTAAGCCCGAATGGTTTTATTTATTAGATGAAAAACCTGAGTTTTTAGCAACCTTTATAACGATTGATACCGCAGAGACTGATAAAACTTATAATGATGCAACTGTATTTAGTTTTTGGGGCTTATATCACATTAAAAATGAATCAGCGGAAACGGAGGTATTAGGACTGCATTGGATCGATTGCGTTGAGTTGCATATTGAACCTAAAGATCTCGAAAATGAATTACGACATTTCTATCTACAAGCGAGCCGTCATAAAGTAAAACCTAGCTGTATTGCGATTGAGAAGAAATCCACCGGCGTCACGTTGCTTTCACTTTTAAAAAGTTGGCGAGGCGTTGAGATAAGAGAAATACAACGCTCCGCTCAATCGGGTAGTAAAATCACTCGCTTTCTTGAGATACAGCAAATTATTGCGAGCCATAGAATCTCCTTACCTCGTCATGGTAAGCATACTGAAGCTTGTATTGCTCACTGTAAAAAAATTACGGCTAATAATACACATCGGTTTGATGATATTGCTGACACTTTATACGATGGCATTAAGCTTGGATTAATCGAGCAATCTATTCTTTTTCAAAACCAGCAACGTCATGATGTTAATCGCGTTATCTCAAAATTAGCAGGACATTTTCAGCAAGTTAATCGACTAAAAGAAGAACGTCTATGGTAGCTCAAGCACATCAGGATCAATTATCTGCTATCAAAAAAAATATTGAAAAGAGTCATGAATACTTTCAAGAGAATGTAAAACGATTTAATTATTTTCGCCAATTTGTTTTTCAATCGTCCCTTTCAGAAGCTGATCGAGCTGCTTTACGCGAAACCAACAAACCTATTCTTGAATTTAATAGTCTAGAAGCGTTTATTTCTCGACTAAGAGGTGAGTTTTCTAAGCAAGAACCTTCTATTACCGTGCGTTTATTAGATCAGAGTGGATTAGATCCCAACTTACCTTTAATTTTAGAAGGTCATTTGCGATCGATCTTTGATGAAGCTAATCATAATGGCTGCTCCTATGAAGTTTATACCGATATCTTAAGTGGCGGCTTTAGTGCCATGAAAGTATGGACTGAATATCAACATGAAAAAAGTTTTGATCAAGTAATTAAAATAGGCAGGGTCTATGATCCGACCTTAGTTGGGTTTGATCCTTTAGCTATTTTGCCGCACAAAGGTGATGGTCGTTATTGTTTTGAGTTGATTCCCAAAACAAAAGAAGAATTTCGAGCAGAATATCCTGATATTGATTTATCCACGATTAAATTTTCTAAAAATCTACAAGGATTTAGTTGGTCTTATCAAAACCAACAGGAAGAGGTTTTATTGTTATGTGATTATTATGTAAAAAAGAAAAAATCTAAAAAATTGGTTCGTTTAAGTAATGGTCATACTTTGCTATCAGAAGAATACCAAAAACTTGTTCAACACTGGCAGGAAACAGGCAGATTGGATCAGATCCCTCATATCCTAGAGGAACGAACCACTGCTCTAGAAACAATCCATCGATATCGCTTGATCGAATCCACTGTATTAAGCCATGAAGAAACAAGTTATCAATTTTTACCGATCGTTTACGTCGATGGAAACTCGATACGTTTAAGTAACAATGGTCAAACTAAGCAAGTAACACGCCCATATGTCTATCATGCAATCGGTAATCAAAAATTAAAAAACTTTGCGGGTCAGTGCTTAGCGAATGAGCTTGAAAACATGGTCATGCATAAATGGAAAGTTGCTGCTGAAGCGATACCTGAAAAATATTTAGAAGCCTATACCAATCCTCAAAAAGCCAGCGTCTTAGTGTATAACGCCTTTCAAGAAGGCAGCCAAGGAACGATTCCGTTACCGCCACCACAAGAAGTTGGGCGTGTCAGTGCGCCGCCTGAAATCATTCAAACCTTTACCAGCACAGATGCAACCATGCAATCCATTTTAGGATCCTATGATGCATCACTTGGTATTAACAACAATCAACTCAGTGGAATCGCGATTGTAGAAGGTGCTACGCAATCCAATGCGGCCGCTATGCCGTATGTGGTGAGTTTCTTGCAATCCTTAAATCAAATAGCACAGATTATTGTCGATCTTATTCCTAAGTATTATGTAACACCTAGAACCTTACCCATTACTTTAGCGAATGGTAAACGTAATTATGCACTCATCAATCAACAAGGAGGCATTGATCTCAAATATCGCAGTGAACAGTTAGAAGTATCTATTAGTGCGGGTGTTAATTTTGCGATACAAAAATCTAGAGCTTTACAGAAAATCATTGCCTTGATGCAAGCCTCTCCCTTGTTTGCTCAGTTTATCAATACGGAAGGATTACCCATCTTATTGGACAACTTAGAAATACGTGGCATTGATCAATTGAAAGCACAAGCCGAAACCTTCGTTCAGCAATTAAAATTCCAGCAACAGCAGCAAATGAATCAACCAAATCCTCTTCAAGAAAAAATCAATTTAGAAAAAACCAAACTTGCAGCGGAATTACAACAGAATCAATTACAGCATGCACATAAAACGATGGAATTAGGCTTAACCAAAAACTCCATCGACACCGATCGAATGAAACTTATGGCAGATGTACAAATAGCTCACAACCAAAATCTTGTACAGCTGCAAAAAGCTCAAACTGAGCGTTTGGCAAAGGAAATTGAGTGGGCGATGAAAAATCGATAGTCAAGGTAAACTTTTTTTCTCATTCTTGAAGGCATCAAATTAAGATTTTTGTATATAAAAAATTATATTATCTTATATTTCGAAATAATATTGTATAATAGGTTTAATCAGTGAGAATGGAAATTTCAAATGAAAGAAAAGGATGTATTCGCTCCTCCAATTATATATAAAAATAATTTTTATACTTTAGAGCATACTACTTCTTTCAATATTCCTGGGTATCTCATTCTCTTTTTTAATAAAAATAAACCTTTTCACGAACAATCTCCAGAAATATTGAGCTCATTAGGCCATATTTTAGCCTTAGCAATTTTTTGCATTAAAGAAGTCATACAAACAAATTATGTATACTGTCTTTCTTTTGGTGAGGGATTAAAGATACCTCATTTTCATTTATTTCCAAGAACCGATCAAATAAAGGCTGAATATCAATTAATTAATCCGTCATCTATTCAGGGAAATATTTCTGGTCCAGATTTATTTGCATGGATAATGAAAAGCAAAAATGGCAAATATTCCAATGTAGAATTAATTTCCAATAGAATTACTGATAAATTTTTAGAACAAAAAAATAATTATTTAAAGGAATAAATTAATGTATAAATTAAACACAGAAAAATATTTAAATGATTCCTTTGATAAGGAACAAAGTATTGAAAAAAGAAAAAAAATATCCATAGCTGTCCTAGACTATTATTCAAAAATACCAAATATCTTCGGGATTATGTTAGTTGGATCATTGCAAGGATTACCCAGAGATAAATTTTCAGATTTTGATTTTTTTTTAATTTATCATAAAACTCCACCTGCATTGGAAAGTAGAACTCAATTTATACAAGATCATGTCAGATCAAATTTTATTTATGCATTAAATTATGTTTCCAATGAGTATGGTGTGTCTGATGATTTTGATTGGGACGGCATAGAGGTTTGTACTTCATTTTATTCATTAGATGAAATGAAACAAAATATACAAGATGTTCTTATTAAAATGGATTATAAAAGAAAAGGATTCTATTATCCCATGGCTTTTGTTGCCGCTGTTGCAGACGGCTCAATTTTATTTGAAAGGAAAAATAAATTAAGTGAGATTAAACAGCTATGTAAAATATATCCAGAAAATTTGAGACATAAAGTTTTATTCGAAGAAAAGGGATTTTTATCTTATTATCAAGATAGAATGAATTTAGCCGCATATCGTAATGATTATATATATTTCAATGATCTAGTTCAGCTTTTTATTGATAGTTCTCTACAAACTATTTTTTCTTATAATAAAATTTACTTTTACTCTAAAAAAGAAATCAATAAGAAAATTTACAAATTAATAGATAAACCTGATGATTTAGCGAATAATATACAAGAACTAATAAACATTGAAAATGATAAAGATATATATACAAAGAAAAAAGAAATAGTTGATTCGATTGCAACTAGTTTAAGAAAGTACAATTCTGACTTTCCTGTTTTAGATAAAACTCCTGCAAATGACTCACAGTTTATTTTAAATAAACACAATTGGTTACTACCAGTGGGTATAGTTACAGCGGCTGCGGGAGTAGCTTTTTTTAAACTGGGTTCGAAGAATGTAATAAATACTATTAGTGAAAATTTGTCGCTCTCTAAATAAATAATTTTAAAAAAATAAAATAAGTAAAATAAATCATGTTGACAGATAAATTTATTAATGAAAACTTTCTAGATCCAAAAGAAAAAAATTATAATATTTTATTAAAAAATATAGAATCAATATTGAAAATTAGTTCGGAAAATATATCTACAGAGTCGCCAATTAAGCACAAAAAAATAAAATTAATTGATAAGTCTATATCAAATGAAATTAATGAAATACCACTATTATTGAGTTCAACTGAAAAAATTATTGAAAAAATAGCGGAAATATTTGAAGGAAGAGTGCGTTGGAATAGCCCTTATGCTTTACTTAATATTGCGCCCGCGCCTCTTTTAGTTACAGTAGCCGCCACTACAGTTGCTTCTCTTTATAACCAAAATGCTTTATGGGATTTTACATCTGGTGATATCATATTTTTTGAAAAAAAAGTTATAAAAGCATTAACCGAACTAATTGGATGGGACTTTAAACTTTCAGAAGGACTATCAACCTATGGGGGGAAAGCCACTCTATTGTATGCTATTAAAATAGGCTTACATAAATTTAATATTGATATTATTAATGAAGGAATTAAAAAAGAATATTTTGTTATTGCAAGTGATCGTGCGCATTATTCTATTCCTGATATTTGTAATTATCTAGGTATTGGTTCTGCTAATTTTATACAAATCAATACAGATACTAAGGGAAAAATGATTTTATCTGATTTTTATAAAAAGACAGAAAAATTGCTAAAAGATGATAAAACTATTGTTTGTATTATCCTAAATGCAGGAACCACGATTGATATGTGCATTGACCCTATTTTTGAAATTAGAAAAATAGTTAATATCTTGTTTGAGAAATATAAGAAAGAAAAAATGCCCCACATTCATGCTGATAGTGTGGCAGGATGGGCTTGGCTCTTTTTTAAAGATATTAATATTAATAAGCTCGATATGAAAATAAATCCTAAAAAAATATTAACTATCTATAAATCTATTTCCCAAATAGCTCATGCAGATTCTTTTTCTGCTGATTTTCATAAAACAGGATTATCGCCTTATTGCTCAACTTTCTTTATTGTAAAAAATCATCAAGATATATATTCTCTTACTAAACATGGAGAATCTAACCTTAAAAATTTGAATAATTTTGGAGATTTTCATGTGCATCATTTTTCATTAGAGAATTCTCGAAGTTCACTTGGCATCGTTTCTGCTTATGTTGCTTTACAAAAATTAGGCTGGACTGGTTTTCAACACTATTTAATTAAAATGTTAGCAATTGGAAACCTATTTAGAAAGATTATTTTAGATTCTTATAATATGTATATTCATATAATTAACTCAAATACAAATGGTTTTGAAACTTTGATAAAAATAAACTTTTTTGCAGATAAAAAATCCTGGAATGAGATATTGCTATCATCTATAGATGAGAAAAATACTTACATTAATATTTGTTTAAAATTTAAGGATTTTATTTATAATAAAATATTTAATGAACTTCAAGACTTGCCACTTATAGGATTTGTACCATTTTATAAAATTCAAAGCATAGATGAGCCATTACCTTGTTATTTAATATATCCAATGTCTCTTTTTACAACCGAAAAGGATATAATTAATATTCTAGATTCCTTAATTAGTTTAAAGTATAAATTTGAATCTAATATGGATAATTTAGTTGTAAGTAATGTTTCTAACCTATCTACACCTCCTCGGTAAATTTTTTTTTAATTAATGCATATTAACTTTTCTTTACCTGTAGAAAGCAACCCTGAATTTTCAATCTAATACACTTTCAAGAAAATTTTCCTAACCATACCCCCATATATACCGTTGGCAATTTACATTAGGTATTTAGATAATAATCCAATAAATACTATAAAAGTATTTATTGAGACTCCTGCGTCGTGGAGATTTTACGGAGCTATCCGGAGTAAATAGTCGGGACTTAGACGATTTTAAGGCTTAATCGTGACGGGGATAATGTCGGAGGAAGTGAAGAATGAATGAAAATATAACGATGGAAAATATACCCAATACTGAAGCAAACATTGAAACTGAATCCGCCGTACCTGTTGAAAAAACGATACCGCAATCCGTGGTTGATAATGTCGTTAAACAAGCAAAAAATCATGCGTATGAACAAGGTAAAAAGGTAGCCAAAGAAGAATTAGCTCAACAAGCGAATACTTCTGCTTCTAGCCAAACTTCAACGCCGCTAACGACAGAAGATGTACAAAATATGATTTCCAATCATACGTCTCAACAAGTCAATGAATGGCAAGCTCAACAAATCGCACAACAGTTTTTAAGTAAATTAAGTTTAGCCAAAGATAAATATCCCGATTTTGAAGAAACATTAGCGAATCTAGAAGTACACAAATTTCCTGAAGTAGTGCAACTCGCTAATAATGTTGATAATACCGCAGAAATTATGTATGAATTAGGTAAAAATCCTAGTAAAGCGGTGATATTAAAACAATTAGCTCAATTGAATCCTAAAATGGGTGCTTTAGAAATACAGCGCTTATCGGATTCCATTAAACAAAATCAAGCTGCAAAACAAGGGCCAATCGCACATCCACCTCTTTCTCAACTCTCACCCTCATTAACAAAAATAGATAATGGTCCAGTTACCGTCAGTGATTATCGTAATCAAGCTTGGTTACGCGCTTAACTGCTGATTCACTTAACCATTATCTCCACAATAATAATACGAATGTACGGAGATTATTTTTCATGGCATTGCCAAATAACAATCTAGAACAAGTTGTTACCTATCAAGCCTCAAGTTTAGCTTATTTATTAAATCTTAATTGTTTTGTTTCCACAGCAAATACTCAATTTAAAAACTTTGAAAAAATCGAAGCGAATTTAGGTGATACGATTAGTTTTGATAAACCGCCTCGCTATGTCACCAACGATTCTTTGATTGCAAAATTTCAAGACTCTGAACATCGTGAACATACACTGACTGTTGATAAAGCCGCCAATACCGCATATGCCTTTAATGTGCAGCAGTTTATTTTTAATGTCAGAGATTATATGGAAAAATTTGGTAAAGCTGCCATTGCAGAATTATCAGCCAAAGTAGAAGCCGATGTTGCTTGCAATGCCTTAACACATACCTATCGTTTTTATGGTGATGGAAAAAAAGCGCTTAATAGTTATGGTGATTTGGCGCAGATGTTAGCTAATTACCGTAATTATGGCGCAACGCAAGATTCTCCCAAAGTGTATTTACCGGATATGGCTATCCCCTCCATTATTAATAGTGGTCTTAGCCAGTTTGTTTTAGATCGAAACAAAGAAACGGCTAATTCCTGGGAACTCGGCAACTTTGCACGTGCTCAATTTTATCAATCCAATTTATTACCCATTCATTTAGCAGGAGATTGTGGAAATGCGAGTACTCTTTTAACGGTAGAAAGCACCAATGATCCGAGTGGTAAAAATATCACGCAGTTAACCTTAAGTGGTGTTGATAAGAAATCAGCGAATGCTTTTAAAACGAACGATCTTATTCAATTTCAAGATACGGATGTATTTAAACTGCGTTACTTAACCTTCATTGGCCATCAACCCTCAGCACAACCTGTGCAATGTCGGGTAATTAAAGATGCGGCTTCAGATGATAAAGGCAATGTGACGATTAATATTTTTCCCGCTTTAGTGGCTGATTCGAGTACTGCGTATCAGAATATCACCACTAACATTGTCAAAGGCATGCAAATCAAAGCCTTACCTAACCATCGGGCAGGTTTAATTGTCGGGGGCAATGCCTTATACGTGGGCATGCCCCGTTTACCGGAAGAAGTTCCTTTTCCGACAGCTAATCAAGCTGATTCTGATACGGGTGTTTCTTTACGCATGTATTACGGTTCATTGTTCGGTCAAAATCAACGTGGTTTTGTGCATGATGTGATTTGGGGCTCGACCTTAGTGGATGAATATGCCATGAGGATTGTGTTTCCAGTATAAAAAATAATAAAAAGGATCCCGCATGAGTTGTACGGTGACTGAAATAATTACTAAGGCCTGGAATTTATCGGGCATCGTCGCAGCCCAAGCAGAAACCGTCAGTGGTGATCAACTAAGCGATGGGCTTGAACATCTGAATGATTTTTTGGCCTTGCAGAATGCGAATGCTCGAATGATTCCTTATACGCGTGTTCAACAACTCACTTGTGTAGCGCATTCGGAAGAACTGTTTGTTCAGCATTTACTGAGTTTAGATTCATTAACATTAAGTGAAGAAAAACCCAGTTGTTATTTATTACAGTCCTTACCTTTATTAGGAAGAAAACAATATTTTAATCAAGATTCTTCTTTATTTTTACGACCACGGTTTTATCATTTAGAAAAAACCAAAGGGGGAAGTCTTCTTTTTTTAAGTCCCACACCGGATAAGACTTATTCTCTTAAACTCGTTGGGAAATTTGGTTTAACCGAAGTCAATCCTAATGATGATTTAAGTGCGATCTTTGATCGCGATTATCTTCTCTATCTTCGCTATGGTTTAGCCGATTATTTATGTGATCTTTATAACCATCCCTTTTCAGCTAAAGGAAAACTAAAAGAAATAGAAAGAAAATTACTTGATGCATCCCCCCTTGATCTGAGTATGGAGAAGATCTTCATGTTTCATTCGAAAACAGTATGAAACAGCTTCCTGTCGCGATGGTCGGTGGCAATGGTTTTGGTCGTTACCCAAAAATATCTGCTGAACAAACTTTTAATATGCTAGTGAGTGATGAATTCCTCGTTCCATTTGCCGGTTATAAAAAAGTATTAGCGATTGCAGAAAAAGGATCGGGGCGCGGATTATTTAACAGTGTGCGTTTTAATCATTTAATTGCCGTCATCGATAACGGTGTCTACATCATCGGCCGAACCTTGTATGCACAACATATTGGTAGTCTAGAAACCTTTACAGGCGAAGTATTAATTACAGAAAACGAAAAAGAGGAGATAGCAATTTGCGATCAAAAAGATATATTTATTTTTAATGTCCGTGATTCAACGTTTAAAAAAGCGGAATTAGATTTTGTTCCTAGCTTTATTGCTTATCATAATGGTCGTTTTATCGCGCCTGATAGTGAACATGCTGAGTGGCGTTTGTGTGATGAAGAAAATAGTTTGCAGTGGCCTCAAGATAGCAGCCATGTCGGTGAATTTCAAACTAAAGCGGATAATCCCTTAGCGGTGGTCCCTTTACCAGGAAGAGGTAATGCGCTTTTTGTTATAGGATCTACGGTCACAGAATGTTGGTCTGATATAGGGTTAACTCTATTTCCCTACCAACGTGCTTCCAGTTTCAATATTGACTATGGCTGTTTAAATCCAGCAACGATTGCTGCAAGTGACCAGTTTACTGTTTGGTTAGCGTGTAATGAGAAATCAGGTCCTGTCATTCTATTAAGTGATGGGGGTTCGATTCAGCAAATTTCTACCGAAGGGATTAACTTTAAATTTTCGCAGTTAAAAAATCCAAACAATGCTTATGGGTTTTTATTCAAACAAGATGGACATTTAATTTATCAGCTGACTTTTCCAGAAGATAACTTAACGTACGCCTATGATTTTAATACCCAGCATTTTTTTACACTCACTAATGGATCGTTGGATGCACATATTGCTAAAAAAGCAGTTTACTTTCATGGCAGTTATTATTTTATTAGTTTTATTGATGGCCATGTGTATGAATTAAATTCCTGCTATAACGAAGCCGACGGAAAAGAGATTCCAAGAATTAGAATTACACCACCCATCCGTTCTGCTGATACGAATTATTTTATTGCACAAAAATTAACAATTCCTATCGAGCAAGGTCATAGTTCGTCTCTACAACGGGTGGATTTATCCTTATCCAAAGATGGAGGAATTACTTTTTGTTCAGCGCTATCTAAAGTTTTAAATCCCTTAGCGCATCGACAAAATCAACTAAGTTGGTGGCGCTTAGGTCGCACCAATGATCTGACCTTACAGTTTAATTTCTGGGGGCAGGATCGTTTTGTGGTGGGCAATGGCCTCTTGAGTATTCTATGAAGATTCCTAACTTACCGCATGAAAAACCGATTAATGAAGAGGGACAATGGACTTCTGCGTGGAGTTTATGGCTACAGCAAATAACAACTTTACTACAAACCCACTTATCCGATGAAGGTTTTCAACTGCCACTCAAACCGACTTCCATTATTACGCAATTAGATCAACCCAATAAAACGGGTCGTTTGATCTATGACATGAATACTCAGCAATTTAAAGGTAACGTCAATGGTCATTTTAAAGTATTTCAGTTGGACTAAGACATGAGTGTTTTTGGTGATATTGGAAACTTTTTATGGGGAGGTAATGATGCTGCTAGCCAGGCGGGGAATTATTACAATCAAATACCCGATATCTTAAAACAGTATTTAAAACCTTATGTTGACAGGGGTAATGCGGTTTTTCCGCAATTACAAGGACAATACGATCAACTATTAAACCATCCAGGTGATTTATTAAATAAACTCGGTCAAGGTTATCAACAATCTCCCGGTTATCAATTTCAACTCAATCAAGCATTAAGCGCAGGGAACAGAGCTTCAGCGGCTAAAGGAATGTTAGGTAGCCCTATGCAGCAACAACAAGCACAGCAAACAGCGAGTCAATTTACGAACCAGCTGCAGAATTATTAAATGGGACTGTATTACCATTTTTTGAATTAAATGAAATGGGAATATTACGCATACTGACCGATCGTGGCACTGAGTTTTGTGGAAAGGTAGAACAACATGATTATGAGCTGTATTTGGCCGTCAATGCGATTGAGCATACCAAAACAAAAGCCTATCATCCGCAAACTAACGGAATTTGTGAACGCTTTCATAAAACGATTTTACAGGAATTTTATCAAGTGGCATTTCGTAAAAAGATTTATGCTTCTCTTGACGAATTGCAAAAAGACTTGGATGATTGGCTCGCTTATTACAATAACAAGCGAACTCATCAAGGAAAAATGTGCTGTGGGCGTACGCCGATAGAAACATTTTTTGAGGGTAAAAAAATCTGGCAGGAAAAAGTTGACAGTCTTAACTTCAACTGACAGTAAGCACGACTGAAAAAATGGGTAACTGTCACATTAAGTTTGAACCACTACAACTAAGAAATTATGCTGGCTTTGGGGAGCCTGTAAATAAAATTGTGTAAGTGCTTATTATTAACTAAGCTAGCGGACAAAAGCGCTAGTGCTACTTGAGAAATAAGCAATGAAACAAGAACAAGAAATAAACCTAGACCCAAAATTAATAAACGAATTGGCTAAATCTATAAAGAGTGAAAAAGATATATCTGCTCTCAGCAAGCAGCTATTAAAACTCACCGTAGAACGAGCAATGGATGCTGAACTAGACGAGCATCTTGGCTACGAAAAGCACGCGATAGAAGGCAAGAATACGGGAAATAGCCGCAATGGTTATTCGCCGAAGCGATTAAAGGGTGATTTTGGCGAAGTTGAAATGAACACGCCTAGAGACCGAAATAGTACGTTTGAACCCCAACTTATTCGCAAAGGCCAAACGCGTCTCACGGAATTTGATGAACAGATTTTAGCGCTTTATGCCCGAGGTATGACCACACGCGATATTGCGGCTACGTTCAAAGAAATGTACGGTGCCGAGGTATCGCATAGCTTGATTTCTAAAGTAACTGAAGCCGTTATGGATGAGGTTACGGTCTGGCAGAATCGTCCCTTAGAAGCAGTCTATCCCATCCTGTATTTAGATTGTATCGTTGTTAAATGTCATCAAGATAAACGGGTCATCAATAAATCCATTTATTTAGCTTTAGCCATTAATGCTGAGGGGAAAAAGGAATTACTAGGCTTGTGGATAGCCGAAACCGAGGGTGCAAAATTTTGGCTCTCTGTATTAACCGAATTAAATAATCGTGGAGTTAAGGATATTTTTATTGCTTGCGTTGATGGATTAAGCGGATTTCCAGAGGCGATAAATGCGGTATTCCCAAAAACTAAAATTCAGCTATGTATTGTGCATCTTATTCGGTATTCGTTACGCTACGTACCGCATAAGGACATGAAAGCCGTTGTAGCGGATCTTAAGGTTATTTATCGTGCTATTTCTATTGAGCAAGCGGAAGAAGCACTTCTCTTGTTTAGTGAAAAATGGGATAAAAAATATCCAGCCATTAGCCGTTCATGGCATAAAAACTGGAGTAATATTGTGACCTTATTTGATTATCCTGACGACATACGGAAAATTATTTATACTACCAATGCCATTGAATCACTCAATAGTGTTATTAGAAAATCGATTAATAATCGTAAAATTTTTCCTAATGACCAATCGGCATTAAAAGTTGTATATTTAGCTGTACAGAAGGCATCACAAAAGTGGACTATGTCTTTACATGACTGGAGAGCTGCTATGAATCGATTCGCTATCGAATTCGAGGGCAGATTCTCCTAACTCGGCATTTACACAAAATGGTTTACAGGCTCTCGTGTCCCCAAAATTTGTTCGCATCACGTGACTTATGTTAAGCCCCGATTCGTCCGGCGTCCGCCACGCACTGGCTACCATCATGACTTGACGGCGTGATGCGTTTCCTGCTTCGCCCGTCAACGCACGCCTATCGCGGGCTCTTCGACCGCACTTCGTGCTCTCCATGTCTCATCGAAAGCTTTAGCCATTGCCGTGCATCAACAACCTTCGCAACAACGTTTAACTCAATTAATCCAACGTATGGCCGAAATATTTTAATAATTTTTATAAAAATTATTCTAGGTTATCTGAAATACATCCAAAGTATTATTAGAACGTTGTGTGCCAGAATTGTACCAGACTGAGATTTAATCTACGTAAACTACCGTGGTTTTCAGTAGGTTATTAAGTTTGCAAAGTACCGCAAGTTGTTGATTATTAATGATTTTTAAATTTAAATACCAAGTTCGAAGCCTGGTACTCTATCCAGCTGAGCTACGGGCGCATGATCCCAAAGAGCCCGGCATTTTAACAGTTTATCCTTCATCCAGCTAGTCTCTTGCTTAAGCAATTTGATAGTGATGTAGGGAATTTGTAACAATTCTCCCTGCTGCTTTCTGAAGATGTCCACTGTTTAAATGTGCATAGCGTAGAACCATTTCAAAACAAGACCATCCACCCAATTGCTGTAACTCTTGTAATGACGTCCCATTTTGAATGTGCCAAGAACAATGTATGGCGCAATCATGCCAATGAAAGTTGTCTATTTCAGCTCTTTTCAAAATGCTTTGCGCCAAGCAGCTGTATTACATTGCTTAACTGGTTTACCTTTATAAGTAAACACAAACTCAATGTGTTTACCCATCTGTTTTCGGATAAGATCTATCGCTTTATCATTAAGAGGGACTGGTATTGCCGTTCTAGTTTTTGATTGTGATGCACTCACAAAAGCATGTCGCCTTATTAAATCGACATTTCTTCATTTTAATCCTAAAACATTCCCCTCCAGAATTTTTTTGCCCTGTGCTGAGTTTCCTTTGAATATCTAATATTTCCTTAAGTCTAAGTTAATTTAAGTAATTTACTATAACTCCTACTATTTATGTTAAACAGGAAAGTAAAAAATGTCAGAGAATGTATATTCATTTATTATTGACTGCAGTCTGGATAAAAAAGGGAACATTCTTATTTACGAAGTACAGCCACTGGTTTTTTCAGGATTAGGGAGAAATACCTCGAAGATTGGACCAGCTTTCGATAAAGGATTCCCTGACTTTCATATTAAGCTAGATTATAGAAAACTTGGAATAGGATCCTACAAATCTAAAACAAAAACCGGTAAGAAAAAAATACTTATTACGGACAGAAGTCACTACAGGGGCAGTAAAGTAAAAAATAGTTATGACTACGTTGATAACAGCTCACTTTGGCTAATGCAACAATTATCTAATAAAGTATATCAAAGACTTTATTTGCCTCCTGAAGTTTCGCCAGAATATACCTTATTTAGTTTATCTTTAAACATAGACACAGAAATAAAAAGAGTACTAGAGTATTTTAGAGAAAAAAATATAGATAAAATAGTTTTAAAACACCCTGATACATTTATGGGTGATGGTAATGTGTTTATTGATTCTATCCAAAATGAGAAGGCGATAAGGCAGGGGATAGAAAAATTAAGAGCTATGAAATGTGTCAATACCAAGATATACCCAGAATATATTCTTGCAGAAAATCAAAAGACTTTACCAAGAATTAATAGGAAAACAGGAGAGAAAAAAAGTGGTTTTACTACCTATAGAATCGTTGGGGTAGCCGGAGAAAATGGAATGTTAGGTTATTTTATTGCAACAAAATCAATTTCAAATAATATAGATTCACATAAACGAACTACTTTAAAAGCTTATTTTGATGGCGAAAAAAAAATTCCTGCTTCGAGCATTGAACACTTTGGACTTAAGGAAAAATATTATAAGATTGGTGAAAATAGTATTGAGATTAATCCAGAATCTTTAGACAAAATTTCAAAAGCTGTTCAAAAACTTTCTGAGGATTTATCGAATAAGCAGAATTTTGAAGCTCATGTTGATTCTTTGATCCTAACTAAAAAAGAAAAAGAACGTCAAGAGAAAGCACAGCTAATATCTAAATCTTTTCTTTCAGCACTTAAAATTATAGATTCAGATAATGTAGTAAAAGTAGAGACACAGATTAAAACAGAAGAAAATCTTGCTTTGTGTCTCTCAACGCTGCAACCGCGGCTACCTTTGGAAGTTTGTTTGTTTTTAAAAAAAGTTGCTTCTCAATGTATTAACAGTAACATTTATTCGCCACGTTCAAATTTTTTCTCTGCGTTTCAGCGTATTGAGATTAATATTAACACTAACTCAAAAATCTTTATGAATATTGCTGAAGAAACAATAAGTCCACGTGCAGGAAAACAAAAAAATTCAATGTAAAGAACTTAAAATTATCCTCAGCAATAGTAATGAATTTTTTCATAATAGGGAATTTGTAACGCAGTGACGTTTATTCTAGCGCAATTTCAGTCATTTTAGATAAATTGTAGTGTAACCAATATATCGCAAGTTGTTGATTATTAATGATTTTTAAAACTAAATACCAAGTTCGAAGCCTGGTACTCTATCCAGCTGAGCTACGGGCGCAACTCTAAAAAGAATCGGCATTCTAACAGTTTATAACTCACTCAGCTAGTGGTTAGCTAGCTATCCATCGTTAGATTTAAGTTTTTAAACAGGAGAGCTATTGATGCTAAATAGCGGAAAGTTTTGTCTATCCGTATTTTCAGCAGCGTGATAAGTGTTAAAAAAATTGCTTACGGTATTAGGCAATTCAGTTTTAAAATTTTGCAGATTCGAAGCGTCTAAATTTTTAACTTGATCTTCAAGATGTTTCATTAAAACATTTAGTTCATCATTTATAACGGGTGCATCTTGGCCAAATCTGTTTGCTAAAGCTAACATTTGTGGGAAATTAAAAAAGAAAACAGCTCCTAAATTGCTGCTCCAATTTAGAGTTTCAACTATAGGACCAGAATATCCCATTTGTTTTAAACTATCCGCCATGGCTTTATGTGTGGTGAATCCAGAGAATGATGCAGGCAATACAAAAAAAGCAGCCAGCAAAGAGGGTTTTTCTAAGGACATCAATTTTTTACTGATGGAATTTATACCCTTAATAGAAAATCCTGCGCCAGGTATGCCGTTGCCAATAGCGGCCATCGATCCTAATATCGTGCTAACTGTTTTATCTATATTCCATGCATTCTCGGCTAAATTTTTCATGCCAAAATAACTTATTAATACATAAGCTACAAATTGTGGAAGACTCAGTAAGCTAATACCAGCATAAAGAGAACGGTAAATTATTTTAGATGGATTAAGTATAGTATTGAAGCGTGTTTCAGTTTGTTTCTCTATGGGTAATTGAGAAAAAATTTCAATGGTTTGGCTAATTCTTGCAATTAATTCTTTTTTTTGCGTATCGATATTATTTCTTTTTGCTAGTGAAAATATATTTTGAATTAATTCTAAAGTACCTACTAAATTCACCCAGATATTTAAAACAGCAGCACAACCCTGTAAAGCCATCTGGGTATTATTGGCATATTCCTTCTTTTCATCATCATATATATTCATGAGAAAATTAGGTGCCACACAAGCAATAGAAAATAGCATTGCAGTGACATATTTCCCAGGCATCGTACGAAATTGGGGTAATTCAGCAAGGTTAATAAAACTTTCATAATTAAAGATTGAATTCGTTAGACTTCCACCTAATGCAGCTAGATATTGAAGCGAGGGACTGACTGATTTAGCTGCATTGAAAGATGAAGGCCAATACATATACCCACTAAATGCTGAAACGCCAGCTAAACCTATTTTTTTAATGGTTAGCATGGGATCTCTTGTAATTTTTTGAAAAAAAGAAAAAGAATTAGTTTCTGCTGAACAAAGTAAAGGCGTATTTTCAGTAACTGGCATTTTTTTATCCTTTATAGCAGGAATAAATTTTTTCTTGAAAATTAATTATAAGAAAGAATAATTAAATTTTCCTTAACTAACAAGAAATTAATAAAGAAATTTTTATTTATTATTAATTTAAGCCGAGGATCAATACATGTCTTTTTTCATCAAGACCTGCAATTTGTAATGATTTCGCATCAATAAGTTTGAAATCAATATCCAATGCATTGATTTCTTCATTGGGATATTGCCCTTTCATCGCTAAAAAAATCCCATTTTCGCAGCATAAATGTTTTGTTTTATGTAAAAATTCATTGAGCTGGCTAAAGGCTCGACTTACTATGCTATTAAAACAATTTTCGGGATGGTACTTTTCAACGCGTACAGAAATGATATCTATGTTGCTAATCATTAAAGTCTGTTTGACGTGCGTTAAGAAGTGGGTTTTTTTTCCATTACTATCTAATAATACAAAACGATATTGAGGATGTGTAAGCGCTAAAGGAAGACCTGGTAAACCAGCGCCCGTACCCACATCAAGAATGTGTGGACCTTGTAAATAAGGACTAATAGCAAGACTATCGATAATATGTTTGGTGAGCATTTGTAAAGGATTGCGAATACTGGTTAAATTATGTATTTGATTCCATTTATGCAAAAGCAATATATATTCAATTAATTTTTTGCTGGTCACATCATCAATGTTAAAATGATTTTCGTTTAATTGTTTTAAAAGTTCGATATGTAATTGTTTAAAATCGGCCATTTTAGATTTTCCGCCTAATGTGCATAGTGCATTGATTTTTATAAAAAAGTTTCTAAGCCATAAACTAATTTTTTTAACGACATGACTTTGTTGCAAGCCAATAATACGCCGGGCATAAAGGCATTACGGTCTATCGTTTCATGGGCGATAACCAGATTTCCACCGAGATGACCAAATATTACATCTTGTTTGGCGAGAAATCCTGGTAGACGTAAGGCATGTATCGGAATTTGATCTTTAACGGCACCACGGGCGCCAACTAATGTTTCATGAATTTTTTTGGTGCTAGGTTGTTTTTTTCTGGCAGAATTAATTAATTCAGCTGTTTTTATAGCGGTTGCAGAAGGAGCATCCAATTTATTTTCATGATGTGTTTCTATAATTTCGCATTCGGAAAAATACTGCGCAGCTTTTTCGGCAAAGCGCATCATTAATAAAGCCCCTATACAAAAATTCGGTGCAATGATTCCGCCTAAATTTTTCTCAGCGCAAAGATTTTGAAATTCTTGTATTTGTTCCGGAAGTAAACCGCTGGTACCGATAACAGGATGAGCACCGGCTAAGATAATATTTTTTGTATTTTCGTATATGACGGTCGCATTGGTGAAATCAATGACAATATCGGCTTTTGCAGCAAGTATAGATTTTTTTAGATCATCTTTATCGTGTGTTTCTCCAACCAAATCTAGAGTTTTATCCGCATGAATAAATTTAACAGTGGTTTGCCCCATGCGGCCCGCAGCGCCGTTAACAAGAACTCGAATAGACACGGTAAATTCTCCTGTTGTTGCTAGGGATGGGAGTGACTATACTCTATATTCTTCGCATGTGAATTTTTGGCTGGTTGCTGCTCAACTCGTAATCCTCATGTATCTTGAATACATTTCGATTGCTTCATTCTCACGGGTCTTGCCAAAAATCCAATTCCAATGAGTATATATTTTATGAAATTATCTAGTAAAGCAAATCTTTATCTTCTTTTAGCCACCTTGATGTGGGGGATTACTTTTCCCCTGACTCGAAATGCGTTGACTGAAGTCGATCCATTTGTATTTGTGAGTTTACGTTTTGCTTTAGCTACGTTGGTTTTGCTGCCCAATGTCTGGATTTTGCTTAAAAATACGACCCGAACTATTTTGCGTGGCAGCTTAATCATTGGTATCCTGAATGCGGGAGCTTATCTCTGTCAAACCATCGGTTTGCAGACAGTGCATTCCTCGCGCGCGGCGTTTATAACGGGCGCAAGTGTTATTTTAGTGCCTTTTCTAGCGCCGTTGTTTAAATTAGAAAAACCAAGCAGCTTGGATTTATTGTGTGCGGGCATAGGATTTATAGGTCTGTATGTCTTAATGGATATCAAACATCTTTATATAGGACATGGTGAACTATGGGTTTTTTTGGGTGCTATCTTTTTTTCTTTACAAATTACTTACCTTCAACGCATTAATCAATTAATAGGTGATTATCAATTATTAGCTTTTTATCAACTTTTGTTTACAGTGCCTTTTGTATTTTTATTTACTAAAGACCATTCTTTTATTGCTGCTTTGCAACCGCAAGCTTTAGTTGGCATCTTATTTTGTGCTGTATTTGCTACCAGCTTGGCGTATTATTTGCAGAATAAATACCAAAAATTTACAAGTGCTCCCAAAGCGGCGTTGATATTTGCATTAGAACCGGTATTTGCTAGCCTATTTGGAGTGCTAATTAATCATGAAATGCTGGCAAAAACTACAGTGGTTGGTGGCTCACTATTATTATTAAGTTTAATTCTTCCGGCGATAGTGAATATGAAAAAAGAATCTGATCCTCTCATCAAATAATAGGTAATAAAATGACTGAAGTAAAAACTACCTTCCTTAACGATTATACCCCACCTAACTTTTTAATAAATACGGTTGAATTAACCTTTAAGTTAAATGAAAATTTGACTCAAGTTAATTCACGTTTGACGATCATTCGTGATTCGACACCAGAAAATAAAAATAAACCGTTGATTTTGCAGGGCGAGAATTGTGAATTGGTTTTTATTAAACTCGATGGTCGATCTTTATCAACTAAAGAATATCAACTTAAGGATCAGGAATTAGTTATCCCTCAAGTGCCTGATCAATTTAATCTTGAGATTGAAACTAGAATTAAACCTAAGGAAAATACTGCATTAAGTGGATTGTATGTTTCTCGAGGAATTTTTTGTACTCAATGTGAGGCAGAAGGTTTTCGTCGTATCACTTATTTTCTAGATAGACCGGATGTATTAGCGCGCTATACAACTACTATTATCGCTGACAAAACGAAATATCCCATTTTGTTATCTAACGGAAATAATATCGCAACGCAGGATTTAGGAAATAATCAACATTCCATTACCTGGCATGATCCTTTCAAAAAACCTAGTTATTTATTTGCATTAGTTGCGGGTGATTTAGAACATATACAAGATGAATTCACAACTCAATCGCAACGAAAAATAAAATTACAAATTTTTTCAGAAAGAGGTGAGAAAAATAAATGTTATCACGCGATGGAATCGTTAAAAAAAGCCATGCTTTGGGATGAACAAGCTTATGGTCGTGAATATGATTTAGACATATTTATGATTGCTGTTATCGATGATTTCAATATGGGTGCAATGGAAAATAAAGGACTTAATATTTTTAATGCACAGACTATTTTGGCGGATCCGAATTCAGCGACTGATGCAGATTATAGTTATATTACTAAAGTGGTAGGTCATGAATACTTTCATAATTGGACGGGTGATCGGATTACCTGTCGCGATTGGTTTCAATTAAGTCTTAAAGAAGGATTAACCGTTTTTCGTGAACAGGAATTTAGTGAATCGATCGGTAATCCGGCGGCTGAGCGAATCAATACGGTAAGACAATTAAGAGCTATGCAGTTTGCAGAAGATGCGGGCCCTTTAGCACATCCCGTGCAGCCTGATTCTTATATGGAAATCAATAATTTTTATACCATGACCGTGTATGAAAAAGGTGCTGAAATCATTCGTATGATGAAGGTCTTAGTTGGTCCAAAATTATTTCGTAAAGGTATGGATGATTATTTTACTTCTCATGATGGACAGGCAGTCACTATAGAAGATTTTGTTAAATCAATCGAAAAAGGAAGTGGTTATGATCTGCAACAATTTCGTCGTTGGTATAAGCAATCTGGAACACCTGAATTACAGATTGATTATCATTATTCATTCGAAGACAAAACGTTTGATTTGATTCTTAAACAACATTGTCCTGCTACACCAGGCCAAATAACTAAGAAACCTTTTTATATTCCTGTAGTCATGGCTTTATTGAATCCAGAGGGTCATCCAATTGATTTACAATTAGTCGGCGATGCAACATCAATGGGAACACAATGTACATTAAAGCTTAGAGAATCTGAGCATGTTTTTCAATTTGTTAATGTCGATGCTAAACCTATACCGTCTTTATTAAGAAATTTTTCTGCTCCTGTAAAATTGAAGGTTAAATATTCTGATGAGGATCTTGCTTTTTTAATGCAATCTGATACCGATGGCTTTAATCGCTGGGATGCTACGCAGGAATTGGCCAATAGAATTGTATTAAGCCGTATTCAATCCTCAGCTGCTGCGGAAGATTCAGCAGTCAATCAACTGATTAAGGGATATAAAATTCTATTTGCAGATGACAATCAGGACAGTAAGGATTTATTAGCCGAGCTATTGAGTTTACCGAGCGAAGCTTCTTTGGCAGAACAAATGCCTATCATTGATATTGATGGTATTCACGAAGAAAGAGAATGGTTACGTTTTCAGTTAGCTAAAAAACTAGAAAATAATTTTTTACATTGCTATCAAAGTTGTCATGATTTAGAGCCTTATGTTTTTGATAAACAATCGGTAACCAATCGACGTCTAGCGAACATAAGTTTAACTTATCTCATGTTATTGCAAGATCCTAGTGTGCATCATCTTTGTGTCGAACATTATAGGAAAGCTGATAATTTAACTGATCGGATTGTGGCATTGAGTGAAATTGTTAATCATAATTTATCGCAAAGAGATCGTTTTTTAAAAGAGTTTTATGAAAACAATTCGGCTAATTCTTTGGTGGTTTGCAAATGGTTGGCCATACAAGCACGCGCTCCACTGCCAGATACCTTACATCAGGTTAAAAAATTACTAGAGCATCCTGCTTTTGATTATAAGAATCCAAATAAAATTCGATCGCTGATTGGTGTTTTTTGTTCAGAAAACCGGAGTCAATTTCACGATCGTTCCGGTGTGGGTTATTTATTTTTAAGTGAACAAATACAACATCTTGATCCTATAAATCCTCAGATAGCCGCACGCTTGGTAAAATCTTTTACACAGTGGAAGCGTTTTGATGCGGGTCGGCAGACTTTGATGCGCGAACAGCTAGAGAAACTTATCAAAATACCAGGACTTTCTTCAGATGTGTTTGAGATGGTGAGTAAGAGCTTGCTATAAATTATTTTATACTTTCGTATTTAAATTTTTGAAGATTAGGATGAGCGAAGAAGAATTGTTTTGAGTATCGTAACGGAGCATACACGAGTATGTGAGTAACGAAACGCAGAAAAACGATTCTTTTTAGCCATCATTGTGTGCAATTGTAAATACATCCTAAATGGTTTGTTTGGCTAAAAAGATACCGACTAAGGCGATTAGCATGCCAATCATTTGACTAAAACCTAGATACTCTGCAAAAAAGTACCAACCTGCCATGGCCGCGACCATCGGTTGGATAAGCAAAGCGGTTGATGAAAAGGTAACTGGTAAATAGGGCAAGGCATAAGCAATTAATCCTTGCCCTAAAATATGCGCAAACAATGCTAAAGCAAATAAGATGATCCAAGCGGTTTCTGTTTGCGGCATTGCAAGCTCGCCGGAGAGACAAGTGATGATAAGCAAGGTAAGCATGCTGGCAAAAGTTGATATCGCCATACTTGAAAAGGCAGTAAATTTTTTACGTGCACGATTCAGTACTAATAAATATCCGGCATAGAAAAAAGCAGTGATAAAAGCCAACCCATCACCAATGCGGATATTTTTGTCCATATGTAAGCTAGGATGGATTAAAACAGCTATACCTAAAATGGCTAATAATAAACCAATTACTAATTTTTTTTGTGGTGGTCTGCGTAAAACAATCCATCCCCATAAAGCGATAAGGATAGGCGAAAAGTTAGCAATTAAAGTCGAGTTGGCGATGGTGGTATATTGAATAGAAAGATGCCATGTGGCTAGGTCGCCGCCAAATAAAACACCAGAAAATAATAACCAAAGATAATCTTTTAAAAGGGGCACATGACTATCATCGGGACGTGTATAGCCTTGTCCTATGGAAAGTAAGGTTAAAATTGGAAAAGCAATAGCCACTCGCCAAAATCCTGTCGCAATGGGGCCAACTTCGCTTAATCGGACAAAAATAGGAGCAAAACCTATGGCTACAGCGCCTATTACTAAATACAATAGAGCAAGTTGACGCTTTTTTTCTGAACCAATTCTTTTTAGATATTTGACCATAAATTAAGCTCCAATAAGAGAAGCAGGTTGTTTATTCTTTAAAATTACCAAAGAGTAAAGCGGCTTCTGATTATTTAATTAAAGCATAGTTTGTTGTGAGTATACTGATAAGTTTTATATCAGCTTGATTAGGCGTGAAAGAGACAGAATTGATTTCGATTTTCAACTAAGTTCTAAAAATATCGTCTATGATATGAAAGTACACATTAAGAAAAATGTGTATACAAAACAGAGTAAAAATGGACAAATATTAAATGTGGGTTTTCTACAGGAGCTGTTATCAATTTTCCATGATTGCCATGATGTTGGGTAGTCTCAGTGCTTGCCTGGTGGGACCTGATTTTGCATCACCTGAGCCTCCAAAAGTAAATCATTATACAAAACCTCCTTGGCCTTGTAAAACTGCCAACGCGCCAGGTCATGGAGGGGCGTCACAGCAGTTTATTCAGGCTAAAACCATTTCCGCAGAATGGTGGCGTTTATTTCATTCGCCTAAAATAAATAAACTCATTTGCCAGGGTATAACCAACAGTCCCAATTTGCGAGCGGCTAAAGCGACTTTACTTGAAGCACAGGAAAATCTAAGTGCGGGTATAGGAAATAATTTGTTTCCAAATATCGCAGCCCAAGTGACAGCACAACGTGGTTCTAATACAGGGTTTTTTAATTCCTCCAACGCCACGAATAACTCAGTAACTACCAGTGGGATTCCTTCATCAGTATTTAATCTGTTCAATGCTTCAGTCAATGCTTCTTATCTGCTTGATTTTTTTGGAGGAATGCGCCGGCAAATACAAGGTTTGCAATCCCAAGTAGAATATCAATATTTTGAACTTCGCGCGGCATATCTGAGTTTAACGTCCAATATTGTGACCACCGCAATTACCATAGCCTCTTTGCATAGACAAATTTGTGTTACTAAGCAATTGATCCGAGAACAAGCTCAACAATTGGCGATCATAAAAAAACAATTTGATCTAGGAGGTGTTTCACAAATCGAGGTGGTCGCACAACAAACACAATTGGCGCAAACTAAAGCAACTTTACCGCCCTTAGAAAAAAATTGGGCACAAACACGTCATTTGCTAGCTATTTTAGTCGGTGCTTTTCCTAGTGAAAGACATATCGTTCCCTTTTTGGATTTAAATGAATTGCATTTACCGACTAAACTGCCATTGAGTGTACCTTCTGCCTTAGTTCGACAGAGACCTGATGTACGTGCGGCTGAAGCATTGTGGGAAGCGGCTAATGCTCAAATAGGTGTCGCTACGGCTAATCTATATCCACAATTTACGCTCAGTGGTTCTTGGGGTAAATCTAATTCTGTGGGTAGTCAAGTGTTTGGTTCGCAAAGCAATTTGTGGAATATTGGTGGGGCATTATTTCAACCGTTATTTCGTGGTGGTGCTTTACTTGCTGAACGTCGTGCGGCTATTGCTGCTTATGATGCTGCTGCTGCCCAGTATCGAGAAGTTGTGCTACAGGCTTTTAAAAATGTAGCGGATACGTTACGGGCAATAGAAGCGGATGCTTGTGAAATGCGCGCACAAAAACAGGCTGAAACAGCGGCTTATGCTAATTTGTATTTGGTTAAACAACAATTTTATTTAGGGGGTGTAAGTTACCTTTCATTATTAGATGCACAACGTCAATATCAGCAAACGCGTATTAGTTTGGTACAAGCAGAAGCCAGTCGATATGCAGATACAGCTGCTTTATTTCAAGCTTTAGGGGGTGGATGGTGGAACTCGAATTGCCAGTAGAGGATCACAATCATGCATAGATTAAAAAAGCATTTTAATAGACCCATGATCATTATGTTGATCAGTGTCGGAGTGCTTTTTATTCTGGTTTTCGGTTATCAAACTATTAAGCATCTCTTTATTCGACATGCGATGCAAAAGAATACTGCACCCGTCGTCACGGTTTCCGCCATGCGTGTTCATTATTCATGGTGGCAACCAAAGATTTTGACCTATGGCAGTATGCGATCCGTGAACGGTGTGTATGTCACCACAGAGTTAGCCGGATTAGTGCGCACAGTTTATTTGAAACCAGGGGCGGAGGTTAAAGAGGGAGATGTTTTAGTACAACTCAATGCGGACTCAGATATAGCATTATTGCATTCATTAGAAGCACAAGAGAAATTAGCTGAAATTATATATCATCGTGATAGTGCACAATTTGCTGTCAAAGCAATCAGTAAAGCTGTGCTTGATACCGATGAGCAAAATCTAAAGAATTTGCAAGCACAAGTAGCTCAACAAGAAGCCATTGTTGCTAAAAAAACCTTAAAAGCCCCTTTTACTGGTCGCTTAGGTGTTTCGACTGTGAACGTAGGTCAATATCTAAATCCGGGTGATCAAGTCGTTACTTTGCAAGCCTTAGATCCACTTTACGCTGATTTTTTTATTCCACAGCAAAAGTTAGCGCAATTACATATAGGATCTATAGTTAACATTAAAACAGACACCTACCCAGATAAAATTTTTACTGGAAAAGTGACTACCATCAATCCTATTGTGGATGTTAATACACGGAATGTGCAGATTGAAGCGACCATCGCAAATCCACAGTCTGAAATATATCCTGGTATGTTTGTTTCAGCTGAAGTACAAACCGATCCAATGAAACAATACTTAACTTTGCCACAAACAGCGATCAGCTTTAATCCTTATGGAGAGATAGCTTATATCGTGCAACAAAAAGGAAACGATAAAAGTGGAAAACCACAACTTACCGTACTACAAACTTTTGTGACAACGGGCGAGAAACGCGGCGATCAAATTGCTATCTTGGGTGGTTTAAAAGAAGGTGAAATGATTGTAACTAGCGGGCAACTCAAACTTAAAAATGGCAGTAGTGTGGTGATTAATAATTCTGTGGTACCGAATAATAATCCTGCACCGATAGCTATTGATGAATAATGAAACAGAAAGGAAGTTGTATAAGCCATTTTTTTAATAAAATGAGCTTGTTTTAGTTTAAGGATAGCTGTTTTTATGCGCTTTACGGATATTTTTATTCAGCGACCTGTGTTAGCAACAGTGATTAGTTTATTAATCTTGGTGCTAGGAATACGTTCGTTAACTTTACTTCAGGTTCGACAATATCCTTATACTGAGAATGCAGTGATAACCGTTTCTACGGTATACACTGGTGCAGATCCCGCTTTAGTTGCTGGATTTATCACAACCCCTTTAGAAAATTCTATTGCACAGGCACAAGGAATTGATTATTTAACTTCAAGTAGTACACAAGGTAGTAGTTCGATACAAGCTAATTTGTTACTGAATTACGATCCGAATAAAGCATTAACTGAAATTAATACCAAAGTTAATGCTGTTATCAATCAATTGCCTAAACAATCTCAACAACCGACATTAAATATAGCGATTGGTGAAACGATCGACTCCATGTATATCGGGTTTTATAGTCCTAAGTTAGCCAGCAATCAAATTACCGATTATTTGATTCGAGTGGTACAACCGAAATTACAAGCTGTAAATGGTGTTCAGCAAGCTGAAATCGTCGGACAGCATTTATTTTCACTTCGTGCCTGGTTAGATCCAGCCAAATTAGCTTCCTATGGTTTAGGTGCTGATGATGTGGCCAAGGCATTAGCTAACAATGATTTTATTGCGGCTGTTGGACGCACTAAAGGTGATATGGTTACAGTCGATTTAACCGTAAATACAGGATTAAACAACGTAGAACAGTTTCAGAATTTAATTGTCAAAGCACAAAATGGCGCCATTATACGTTTAAGAGATGTTGCCAAAGTGACTCTAGGTTCGCAAAGTTATGATACTACCGTAAAGTTTGATAATAAACCGGCCGTATATATAGGCATTAAAGTGGCACCCACCGCAAATGTACTTTCTGTTATCAAAAATATACGGAAAGCCATGCCGGGCATTACTGCACAGCTGCCGCGGGGTTTAAATGGAAAGATTGTTTATGACGAAAGTCGTTATATCAATAGTTCTATCCATGAGGTGATGACCAGTTTGATAGAAGCCTTAGTGATTGTTACGTTAGTTATCTTTTTGTTTTTGGGTTCTCTTCGCTCAGTAATTATTCCAGTGATTGCTATGCCCCTATCCTTAATAGGTGCATTTTTTATAATGTTGTTATTGGGCTATACAATCAATTTACTCACTTTGTTGGCCTTGGTATTAGCCATAGGGTTGGTTGTCGATGATGCAATTATTATTGTAGAAAATATTTATCGGCATATTGAATCGGGTCAATCGCCTGTCGAAGCGGCTATTAAAGGTGCACGCGAGTTAGCTATTCCTATTATTTCAATTTCTGTGGTTTTAATTGCGGTTTATGTACCAATCGGTTTTATGGGGGGGTTAACCGGCGCATTATTTACTGAATTTGCTTTCACATTAGCCGGAGCGGTTGGAATTTCTGCAATTATTGCCTTAACACTTTCTCCCATGATGTGTTCTCTCTCCTTAAAGCCGAGTGTTAAGGATCAACACAGAGGTTTTGTTGGTTTTATCGATGAAAAATTCGATAAATTACGTGATTATTATGAACATCTTTTGCAAGGTTCATTAAAGAATGTTCAAGTGACCATAGTATTTGCATTAATTATTTTAAGTAGCATTTATTTTTTGTATGCAACTTCTAAAAATGAGCTAGCCCCTCAAGAAGATCAAGGGCTTATTATTAGCTTACTAACTGCAGCACCTAATGCGACTTTGCAGCAAACACAATTATATTCGAATCAAGTATTCAAAATTTTTCAATCTTATCCTGAAACCGATCATGTCTTTCAATTAGATGGAGTTAATGGACTTAATACCAGTATTGGTGGAATGGTCTTTAAACCATGGAATGAACGCAAACGCACAACTAATCAACTCCAATCACAGATACAACATTTATTTGATGGCATAGCAGGAGCAAGAGTAGCTGCCTTTCAAAAACCTTCTTTGCCTGGCGGAGGTAGTGGATTACCTGTGCAATTTGTTATTACTACTACCGATGATTATGTAAAATTGAATGACATTTCCCAAACATTATTAGACGAAGCGCGTAAGAGTGGACTTTTTGTTTATTTAGATAGCGATCTTAAATTAGATAAACCTCAATCAGCAATACAACTCGATCGTGATAAAGCATCGCAGCTGGGTTTAACGATGGCAGATGTGGGGAATTTGTTAGCCTCTGCGATGAGTGAGAATTATATTAATTATTTTAATTTTGATGGTCGATCTTACCAAGTTATTCCACAAGTGATGCGGGGGTCGCGTTTGAATGCCGACCAATTATTGAATTATTATTTAAAGATTCCAAATGGTGCAGTGATTCCATTATCGACAATTGCGCGATTAAAAACTATTGTGGTGCCAGAATCAATTAATCATTTCCAGCAGCTTAATTCAGCAACTATTTCAGCGGTTCCTTTTCCGGGTGTCACTATGGGTGATGCATTACAAGGGTTGCAAAAAATAGCTAAAAAAATATTTCCGGAAAATTACAATATGGATTACGCAGCTCAATCACGTCAATATCAGCAAGAAAGCAGCGCTTTGATTTTAACCTTTTTCTTAGCCCTAATTATTATCTTTCTTTGTTTAGCAGCTCAATTCGAAAGTTTTCGCGATCCATTAATTATTTTAATCAGTGTGCCAATGTCAATTTGTGGCGCACTTATCTTTATAAGTATAGGAGTAGGGGGAGCGAGTTTAAATATTTATACTGAAGTGGGTTTGGTGACATTAATAGGTTTAATTAGTAAACACGGGATTTTGATTGTGCAATTTGCAAATGATTTGCAACAAGAAGGCCATAAAAAACAGGAAGCAATTCAAATGGCTGCTGGCATTCGGCTCCGACCTATTTTAATGACTACAGCTTCAATGGTTTTAGGGGTTATTCCCTTAATTTTAGCGTCTGGCGCAGGCGCAATTAGTCGCTTTAATATCGGCTTAGTCATTGCTTCTGGTATTTCTATCGGCACTTTATTTACTTTGTTTGTTGTGCCTGCCATGTACTTATTATTAGCTCAGGATCACCACGTTCATACTGCAAGTGATCTGCCAGGCGATCCGGTATTAAATGGATAAGTCTATTTATTTGAGATATTTAACAAGAGTTGTTAAGCTTTAGCAACACTGTGAATCTTTTATAGGGATGTAGATATGAGACTCAAGCTAGTTATTTTTTCCTTGTTAGCTTTAGGAGTCAGCTGTCCTGCCTTGGCTGCAGGTATCTATGTCATCGATAGCGCTTACGAACAAGAAGTTATGCAGGCTCAAGTTAATGAGATGGACTGGTTATTAGGTAGAAACCAACCGGGCGGTTTTGACCAACCCTGTGGTTGGAAGTGTCGAATTAATGTGAGTGGTTGGATCAATTCCGATGCGTATATAACTAATACACCGCCTGTTTTTTTAAGGGTGACTCCGTTTGAAAATATATTATCTCTTCGAGGCTTTCCTTTTAATTTTACAAGTAATAGAGCTAGTGATCTTATATTAAATAATGCTAATTTGTTTATAGATACACGTGTTAATAATTGGATGAAAGCCAATATGTCACTGGTGTATACATCCTTAACGGGTGTTCCGGGTGCGCAAGGTGTCTATGAAATACCTAACTCATTCTTAATCTATCACCCGGTTAGTAAGACTAAGCTTGATACAGCCTATGCAACCTTACAGCACTTTAATGTTTCACCAGTTTATTTGCGTATTGGTAAAGAGTATGTCCCTTTTGGAAATTATGATCCTTATAGTTTTGTAAGCAGTGAAAATCCTACGCAATTACTAAGTGAAATCAATGCAACTACTATTCAGTTAGGTTTTACCATGCCAAGCGGGCTGTATGGTTCTATTTATACTTTCCCAGGTCAACCTAGGCTGTCAGATGGGGGTTCAACGCGTCGAATACAAAACGGTGGAGTCAATTTAGGCTATACCTATACTGATTGTATTAGTAGTTTTAATTTCGACGCCGGGTACGTGGCGAGTATTACTGATACTAATTTTTTATCCTCTTATTATACAAATAGAAACATAGAGGTTGCAGGTATTATTTCTGGTGTACCTAATCCTAATCAAACAAACATTGCTGGGTTACCCGATCAGAAAGCTCCTGCTTATAACCTAAACGCAGAATTTCAATGGGGTCCTTTAGATATTAATGCTCATTATATTGCTACAACACGAAATTTTACCAAACCATTTTTTTTAGCTTTTCCAATTCCTCCCCTTACTCCGGGGCTGTTGCCTACATTTTTTAATAAACCCAAGCTTTGGGGTTTCGAGTTAGGGTTGACTTTTCCAGCTATCGCCAAACAAACCAGACTAGCGGTAGGTTACCAAGCAACCAAACATTTAGCAGGAATTTTACCTAATAGGCGAATTTACGTTGATTATCTTATGAATGTTAGTCAATGGTTTGACGTGGGCGTGGCAATATTTCAAAATAAAGATTATAGCTTAGCAGAGGGTCAATTGATCGGCGATAATGGAGTTGCGATTTTTCCCGGTGGCTCAGGCAACAAATCCACAGTCGGTCAGATACGCGCCAGTATTAAATTTGCTTAACAGCTGAGCCAAAAAAATTTTTAAGTTGAAATCTTAAAGCGCGTTTAAAAAATTATGCTGTTGAGGTTTGAGGATTAAGGTACATTGAGAAGGCTCTACGGCGGTTCCAATTTTTTAAATAAATAGTCGCTAATGTCCTATCATTGATGATTAATAAATTTTCTGCATTTCTATTTTGCGCTGCTTGAGTAAAATTAAATGAACCTGTAATAACTTCTTTCTCATCAATGATCATAATTTTATTATGTGCAATGGCGGGTTTGTAATCTATCCAACAGGGAATATGTTGGTTAACTAAAAAACGAGAAGCACTATATCTTTGCTTTTTTTGACTTTTATCCAATATTACATTGACCTTGACTCCGCGTTTTTTTGCTGCAACCAAATGAGCGGCAATGGGTGCAGAAGTAAAACTGTAGGCTTGGACAAAAATTGATTGTTTAGCAGCATCGATTACATCTGTTATTTCAGCCGTGCAATTTTGGCCAGGCGTAAAACAAACTTGGATTTTGGGGCAAGTATTGGAGTTGCTAATTGCTAAACTGGTGGAAATATAGCAAACGCTGAATAAGAATAAACCATAGATTATTTTTTTTAACATAAATATTCTTTTTAAGTATTAATAGTGTTGTTTATAGTCTATTTGATTTTCAGTTAATTAAAAGATTAAGTTAACAAGGTTTTTAAAAGAGGTGCGAGTTCTTTTTTTTGTATACTACAGCGTAAACGTCTTACGCGTAAGATAGCATTCAAATCGGCGAGAGCATTCGAAAAGTTTTCGTTCACAATTAAATAATCATATTCATCATAATGAGTTAATTCAGCCTTTGCATCAGCCATGCGTTTTTTTATGACGTCTTTTTTATCTTGTGCTCTAAGATGCAATCTTTTTTCTAATACCTCCCAGGAAGGAGGAATGATAAATATTCCAATGGATTCAGGCATCTTTTCTCTAATTTGCTGCGCCCCTTGCCAATCAATTTCTAAGATAATATCGATCCCGGCTTTAATTTTTTTTGTTACCCAATCGAGCGATGTGCCATAATAATGACCGAAAACGATAGCATGTTCTAACAAAGATTTTTTTTGAATAAGTTGTTTAAATTCTGGTTGATCAATGAAGTGGTAATCTACTCCTTCTTTTTCACCCGGGCGCGGGGGGCGTGTAGTATAGGAAATCGAAACTTCTAAGTTAGAGACAGATTCTAACAGTGCATTAACAAGACTGGTTTTTCCACCGCCTGAAGGTGCTGATATAATATAAAGTGTTCCTGGTATATTCATAATTTACTCGATATTTTGCACTTGTTCGCGCATTTCCTCTATCAAAACCTTGATGTTAACCACGGATAAGGTCAGTTCAGCATTTAGTGATTTAGACGCTAAGGTGTTTGCCTCACGATTCAATTCTTGTAATAAAAAATCAAGTTGTTTACCTTGGGCTTGGGTTTTCGCTAATAAATTCTTAAATTCATGCAGGTGGATCTGTAGACGATCCAGTTCTTCTGCGACATCTGTCTTCTGAGCAAATAATAACATTTCCTGTTCTAAACGGTTAGGGTCTAAACTGGTTTTAATTTCATGTAATCGAGTCAGCAGCTTTTTACGTTGTAAATTCAAAATATGCGGTAATTGAGCTTGAATGTGTTGAGTAAGATTTGCGAGCTTAATCAAACGTTGATTTAATAACTCAAAAATAGCATTACCTTCAATGCTACGGACTTTACAAAAATCGTCTAAGGTTTCAGAAAATAAGCTCATTAATTCGGGCTGTATTACTTCAGTATTTAATTCAGGGAATTTAAGTAATTGTGGCCAACGCAATAATTCTCCAGGATTTAAAGACGTGTTGGTATGGGCAAGATACGCAATTTTTTTATAGGCACCGATAAGAGACTGGGTTAATTCTTCATCGATCTCAATCGGCATCGCTTTATTGATATAGGGTTTATACCGTAACTTTGCTTCGACTCTGCCGCGTTGTAAGCGTGCTTGCATTTGTTTTCGGATTAAGGGTTCTAGATGACTAAAGGTATCAGGTAGAGAGAGAACGATTTCTAAATAACGATGATTGACGCTACGAACTTCCCAAGCAGCTTGACCCCATTCGGCTTGTTTTTCTTTTCTGGCAAAAGCCGTCATGCTATTGGTCATGGTATTTTTCAGGTTAAAAAGTATAATGCCTATTTTTACCGATTCTATTTTAATCACTCTGCAAATAAAATCTAGTTTTATAAAAGGAAAGTAATCATGCGTGCGACACAACGTGCTTTTGACGAGCTTCGAGTCATCAAGCTAACGCGTTCCTATACACACTATGCTGAAGGTTCGGTGTTGGTAGCATTTGGTAATACTAAAGTAATTTGTACAGCCAGTGTGGTACCCGGCGTACCAAAATTTTTAAAAGGTTCAGACCAAGGTTGGATTACGGCAGAATATGGGATGTTACCTCGTGCAACACATACTCGTTCTGAACGAGAGGCAAGTAGAGGGAAGCAAACCGGTCGAAGTTTAGAAATTCAGCGTCTAATTGGTCGCGTTTTACGTGTAAGTGTTGATATGAAAAAATTAGGTGAAAATACTATCTTTTTAGATTGTGATGTGATTCAAGCCGATGGGGGAACTCGAACCGCCGCTATTACCGGTGCGAGTGTCGCATTGAGAGATGCTTTAAACGTAATGAAACAAAAAGGTGAATTGACACACGATCCACTACGGTTTCTTGTTGCTGCAGTATCAGTAGGAATCTACCGCGGACAAGTGATCTTAGATCTTGATTATGCAGAAGATTCCCAAGCTGAAACGGATATGAATGTCATAATGACAGAGCAGGGCGGCATATTGGAAGTACAAGCCACAGCTGAAAAAAATGCGTTTTCTAAACTACAACTGGATCAAATGTTAGCTGTAGCTGAAAAAGGAATAAATCAACTGTTCAAAAAACAAACAGAAGTTTTAGCAATTAAATGAAAACTAAAAAAAATTATTTAAAATCAATTCAAAAATTAGTTTTTTGTAACTATTAAACTAGTACTTAAGTTTTTCTTAATAATTACGCATTACACTTTAAATTATTATATTTAAAGCGTGATACTACGCTCAAATTTTGTGTTCTTGAAAAATACCGCTTACCAGCTTTAACAAAACACGCAGAATATTTAAAAGTTAAAAAAGAAGAAGAACAAAAAATATTATCTGAAGTAGGCGATGAGAATATTAAAAAATTAAGATTTAATGGTTATTCTAAAATTTTTTTAGCAGGACCCAATGCAAATTTGAATTTAAGTTTGCAAGTAAGAATCGAAAAAAAACCTACGTTTAATAAATAAGCAGTTTGTACAAAATTACATCAGATTCAATAACGTCACCTATACCTTTTAAATATTGCCATAATAAAAGATATTTAAAGAATAAATTTTTGAATAATTGCTAAACTATTACTATCGATTTAGGACTAAATTTATCTATTTGCAAAAGGATTTAACAATTGTTAAAGCGTGATATCTCCACGACTAATATCTTAATTGCTGCGGCGGGTGGCATGATAGGTTCTGCTTGGCTATTTACGCCTTTTACTGGCGCGCAGATGGCTGGGCCGAATGCGCTCATTAGTTGGATGATAGCAGCAGTTTTTATGTTATTCATAGCCCTACCGTTATGCGAATTGGGGACTATGCTGCCGATTTCCGGAGGCTTGTCTAATTATCCGACCTATACGCATGGCAGAGAAGTAGGGTTTTTATTTTCTTGGGTCACATGGTTGGCGTATGTGGTGATGACGCCGATAGAAATCCAGGCCATTTTGCAATATAGCAGTCATTTCTTTCCTTGTTTGTTGATCAAAGAAGCTAGTTATTTTAAGTTGTCGCACACGGGATATCTTGTAGCGGTCGTGATCATGTTTTTTATTGTGCTGCTGAACAGCTACGGCATTAAATTCTTAGCAGAATGTAATAAATATGCCAGCATTGTGAAATTCCTTTTACCGTCAATTGCTATTGCTGCTTTAATACATGTTTCTCCTACTTTGCAAAATATCAGCTTTGATTTAACTAATAAAGCGAGCTGGATAGATATATTCTCAGCTTTATCTGCGGGTGGTATAGCTTTTGCATTTACCGGTTTTCAAAATGGGTTGATGCTAGCAGGGGAAGTTAAGAATCCGCAAAAAAGTATTCCTATTGCCATTTTAGGTGCTGTGTTAGTTGGGTTTATTCTCTATTTTATGTTGCAGTTAAGTTTTTTAATGGCAGTTCCGCAAACTTATCTACAGCAAGGCTGGCAGCATCTTAGTTTTCCCGGTGATAGTGGTCCATTAGTTGGTTTATGCTTGTTGTTAGGTCTTAGTGTAGTGGCGGTATTATTGCTATTTGATGCGGCATTTTCTCCTATAGGCACGACATTAGTTTACACTGCTGCTACCTCGCGAATTTTATATGGTATGGCATTAAATAAACATTTACCGCCATTTTTTTTAAAACTTAATCGCTATCAAATCCCGTATGTTACGCTTTATGCAAATTTTTTCGTTGGAATTTGTGCTTTTTTGCCGTTTCCCGGTTGGCAAAAAATGGTGGCTTTTTTATCCTCGGCAAGCATACTTTCGTATGGGATAGGACCTATTTGCTTGTTAGCATTACGTAAAATGCAACCTGAGCAACATCGTCCATTTAGATTATCCGCAAGTTTAATTATTTGTCATATTGCATTCTATGTAGCAAATTTAATGCTTTATTGGTGCGGATTTTCGGTGATATGGAAACTTTATATTGCTATTTTAGTGGGGTTTATTATCTATCTTTGTTATCAAAAGCGCCGTTTTTGGAACAAAAATTTTAGTTTAGTTTGGTTTTTTTCTTATCTATCTATTTTATTATTATTTTCTTATTTAGGTCCCTTTGGTGGGATAGGTCGGTTAAAATTTCCATTGGGCATGTTAGTAATACTTCCTTTTAGTATATTGATGCTTTATTTATCTCAATACTGCTTAGTTAGAGATCAAGCTGAGGAAGAATCATTTACATTGATGAATAAACAATTACAAGATTTATGAATTCAAAAAATAGTGTGAATGGATTCTAAACTAATAAATGTGTTTTATCTTGTATAAAAAACTTGTTTTTTTATACAAGAATGTCATAATTATTTTCGTTCGCGCCAATTTGACATTCAGCTTGCAGGCGCATAATTAAATTCAGCTAAAGCGACGCCTTCTATGAAAAATTTTCTTTTCTATATACAAAATTATTCTAAGTTACATTTATTATCTTTTATTTTTTTTCCAATGCCGTAAGGCATATCTACCTTCGATCTTCGATTAATTATTTAAATCATAGTTAATACTACGTTTTAAAAAAATGGCGCATGTCAATTTTAGACAGCTATTAAAATCAATCATATAAAAAATTTTTAAATAAAAAATATTTTATGGAGATATTCTATGCCTAATAATTTAGAAAATTACGAGCGCTCTACCGAAAATTCTAATGTAAATATATCACAAAATTTATTTCCAGATCCTTTGGTGGGTGATACTCAATGTCAAATTCATACTATCGTGTTATACGATATTTACAAAAAGGAAAAGGAAAAGGAAAGGCAAAAGCAAAAGCAAAAACAAAACCAAAAGCAAAAGAAAAAGCAAAAGAAAAAAAGAAAAAGAAAACAAAAGCAAAAACAAAAAGAAATAGAAAAACGAAAAGAAATAGAAAATAAAAATTATAAAAATGACTGTATGTTTTTGACATCGGCAAAATCTCCAGAAATAGATCAAAATGGAAAAATCTCTTCCGAAAAACTTTGCATTAAAAAAGCTCTAGAAGAAATAATAAAAAAATTAAAAAAACCTAATAATGGAAAAATTAGTAATAGAGGCATACGAAGCTCATTTGCTATAGCTAAACAGAATATCTCTGAGAAAGATATTAAATTTTTAAAAGATAAAAATGAAAATTTAACTAAAAATCATTTAATTAAATTTTTTCTTAAAAAAGAAAATTCAATTTATATTAAGAGTGATAGGAGGCGTTTATATGCTATACCATGTTATTTAAGTTTTCTTTTTTTTGTAAATTATATTTTAAAAAATAATGTATTGCTGATTATTCATTTAACGCGATTTTCAACAAAAATTAATAAAGCTACAGACGAACTTAAAGTTTCTGTCAAGCCTAATGATTGTGCGAATACTAGCAATAACTATGAAGAATTTACGTTATTTTACCGTTATCAACCACCTGATCTTTCAGAAGAAGCAAACCAGCCAGAAAAAAAACTACACTTTTTAGGTCTTTTAGAAGAAACACCCGAGCTCAAAAATGAAATGGCTATCGTGATCGCAATTCATAGTTATTTAATTAAGAAGTTGCCAGAAATTACCAGTAGTTGCTTTTACGAATCTGATTCAGATAAATTTATAGAACAGTTTAAAAAACTTGATATCTGTACATTGTTAGGCGTGATTGGCGCTGCACATCGACAAATTCCTAGATCGGCGGAGGGACCAGGGGTGGAGGAATGTTCAAAAATTTTTAATCAAGAAAAAATATTTGAAATATCAGATAGCAAATTCAACAATGCTGAATATGATAACGATGCGTATTTTAAAAAAACAGGAGGCTTTGAAGGAACCAAGGAATCATACAATACAAACTTAACAGTAGCCTATAAATATGGAATTTTTAGATTTGATCCCGAAAAGCAGAATGAAGAAATTAAAATTAAAAAAGAAACGTGTTTACATGCTAAACATATATATTTAGCGACCGGTAATACAATAAATTCATCTTATTAACTCCTTATTGTATTCATTAATTAATTTCAAACTCGAATTTTTTAGGAATCATTATGTTTAAATTAGAATTAAAACAGCTTAAGCCATTAAGTTTTGGAGCAAGTATATTAGGCTCCGGCGGTGGTGGAAATCCAGAAATTCTATTAAATCTTGTTGAGTATTATTTTAATAAATACAATACAGTTGATATCATTTCCACTTATGAGTTAGATAATAGCGATTTAATTGTACCTCTAGGGTTGCTGGGTGCACCCCTTGTCTTTTTGGAGAAAATACCAAACTTAATTCCGTTTGAGGAAATTTATAAGCAAATCAAGCAAGACTTTCCAGGCCGTCGAATTGTATTGATGCCTGCTGAAATAGGAGGGAGTAATGCTTTATCCCCCTTGTTATTGGCTGCAAAGTACAATTTACCTGTTTTGGATGGTGACTTCATGGGTCGAGCTTTTCCAAAAACCAATATGACTAAACCGGCTGTTTTACATAAAACCAATTTTTTATCTACTTACATTGCCGATTGTGTCGGAAATTTCGTTAGGCTTAAAATCAAGCAAAATACACAGCTTTTAGAAAGATTATTGCGTGATATAGCAATAAATTTTGGTTCTGCGGCAGTCGTGGCTATTTATTTATTTTTTGCGGAACAGGCAAATGAATATATTATTCAAGGGAGTATAACGCGAGCGCTTAAAATCGGTCTAAAGGTCTCTGAATTTGCAACGGATTCTGAAAAAGCATTAACGTTGATGGGTGGAAAAATTATTGCAATCGGGACAATCGATCACGTTATTCACACGATAAAAGAGGGTTTTCTCACTGGTTATGTAACTATTAAAACCCAGCATACTTCGCTTATTATTTACTATCAGAATGAATTTTTGTTGGCCATGCAAAATAAAAATGTTTTAGCATCAAGTCCCGAAATTATTACTCTCGTTGATGAACAAACCGGCTGTGTTGTTACTACTGACATATTGCGTTTTGGAATTAAAGTGAAAGTTATTGTATTTGAGCCTCCACCATTTTGGCAGCATTCAAATCATAAAAAATTTGTTAATTATAAAATTTTTAATTTGGAGCTGCAAAATGAAAGCAATTAAGTATAAATTGGGTATTGATGTGGGAGGAACGACACTCGATTTTGCAGTTGTCGATAGCAAAGCAAATTTACTTTTTTCTTATAAACTGCCTATAGTTGCTCCACTCGAACAATCAATAAAAACAGGTATTCTAGAGCTTATATCGACCTACGATATTGATCCAAAAAACTGCCTGGGAATACATATTGGTACAACCATTGCAATAAATGCTCTGCTAAACTTAAATTCGCTTTACAAGGTAGGAATCCTTCGGATTGCTGGCCATTCCCCTGAATTACCACCCGCATACGAATTTCCGAGTAAGGTTCGTACGGCTATTTTTTCTGGATATGAAACTATTTCAGGAGGGCGGGAATTAGATAATCGAGCAATTTCTAGTTTAAAAGCTGCTGACATCATTTTGGCAGTGACTAAACTTTTATCTGGCGGTGCTGAAGCGATAGGGATTATTGCTGTTTTCTCACCACTGTATTATGAAGATGAATGTTTTGCTGAAACTGTAATTCGAGAACACTTTAAAACCCATGTTCCTATTACTTTATCACACCAACTTGGAAGCCTTGGCTTTATACAAAGAGAAAACAATACATTAATTAATACCGCGCTTAAAAAAACAATGAGTAATAGCATTAGCAGTTTTTCACAATGTTTTAATGAACTTGGTTTTATTTGTCAGTTTCATATGACACAAAACAATGGGACTTTAATTTCTTTTGATGAAGCCATACAATTTCCTTTAAAAACAATTTCTTCTGGTCCGACCAATTCATTAGTGGGGGGTTGTAAATTAACTGGTTTACAGAATGCTATTGTTGTTGACATAGGTGGAACTTCTACCGACATTGGTATTGTAGAAAATGCATTTCCTCATTTAAGTAGTCAATGTGCTCGTATCGCTGATTTGCCGTTAAGTTTTACTTTACCGCATTTAAAAATTCTTGCCTTGGGTGGGGGGAGTATCTTTAATCACACATCCGAAGGCTATGTACCGAATGGTAGTTTAGGTGCTGCGATTTTTTCTGAAAGCCAATCGGTTGGTGGAAATTACCTGACATTTTTTGATATTGGAAATATTTTAAATGAGACGTTATTACCAAAAAATCATACTATCAAAATCGATAAAAACCAAGCCAAAGCAATTATGCAATTTAGTATTAAAAAAATTCTGGAAGTTGTAGATTCAATAAATTCTAATCGAAATTTACCTATTATATTAGTTGGTGGTGGCGCACAAATTATACCAAATGAATTCTTAGATAATCGTTTTATCCGTCCCAAGCACTATAATGTTGCAAACGCTTATGGTGCAGCATTGGCTGAGATTTCTGGTGTAATCAGCAGGATCATTTGTTTAGATAAGGATCCAGAAAAAAAATTGCAAACACTGGAAAGGGAAGTAAAAAAAATAGCTATAGCCAATGGATCTAAACGTCATAAGGTACGTCTTATTGAAAAAAAATTATTGCCGTTATTTTATATGCCAAATCAAATGACACTGGTGTATATGATGGCAGCAGGTCCATGCAAGAATTCCTCTTTTTGATTACATTATGTGGCGACTTAAAATTGCAATGTTAACTCAACATTATCGTGTAATTGCTCCAATGTAGGGTCTAATGTGGTCTATACTAAGCTTCGCCGATAATACGCACTTCAGGTATTAAGCGAATATGAAATTTGTGGAAAACACAGTCAGCAATTTTTTCAATTAAGGCTTCAATATCAGTAGCACTGGCATGGCCATTATTAATAATAAAATTAGCATGCTTGTGCGATATTGTGGCATCACCAATAGTTAAACTTTTGAGCCCACACGCTTCGATCAAGCGTGCTGCATAATCGCCAGGAGGATTGCGAAACACCGAGCCGCAATTTGGTTCGTTAGTAGGTTGAGTGTCTGCACGATGTTTAAGTAAAGAGCGAATTTTACTTAATGCTTTTTCTTTATTCCCTGGTTTTAATTCAAATTCAGCAGCCAAATAAAATTCATTTGGAAATACACTGACACTCCGATAAGTAATTTCATATTCATTAGGATAACGAATTTTTTTTTCGCCTTGACGATTAATAGTTAGGACTGACTTGACTATATTCCAGGTTTCAGCGCCATCGCATCCTGCATTCATGACCAAAGCGCCGCCAATAGTACCAGGAATACCCGCTAAAAATTCAGCGCCGATTAAATTTTTTCTTGCTGAAAATCGAGCGAAGGCTGGCGAAGCGACTCCTGCTTCTGCATAAAGCGTCACAGCGTCGATACTTTTTAATTTTTTTAGGGCACCTTGTGTGACAACAACGGTACCTTTGATGCCATTATCGCGTATCAGTGTATTGCTTCCCAAACCTAAAAAAAATAAAGGTTCTTGTTTAGGTAACTGTTTAATAAAGTGAATTAGATCGTTCATATCAGCAGGTTTGTACAGACGATCTGCCTTACCACCGACTTGCCATGAAGAATATTCGGCCAGTGTTGCGTTTTCTATAAGTTGACCGCGTAAATTTTGCATAAATTGGACTCACAGTAGGTTTTTTTGAAGTTTACCGCGTAATGGCAACCTTCGTTTATTCAGAACACATAAGGATTGCGAGTTAAGCGGCAGTCAAAAATTCAAATGCGAAAAGTCTATTCATTATCAATTGAGAGTGCTAGTTTTTGTGCAATACTGCCAATATCGCCTGCACCTTGTAATAGCAGAACATCACCGTCCTGAATAACTTCATCTAAAGTTTGAGTAAGATTTTCTTTATCTTCGATATGGATAGGACTTGATTGATTATTTAAACGTATGGATTCTAATAAATCGGCGCTATCTGCGCCAGGTATGGGTATTTCTCCAGCCGAGTAAACATTTAGCAAGAGCAAACGATCAACCTCAGATAAAATTTCTACAAAATCTGCAAACAAATCGCGTGTTCGAGTGTAACGGTGCGGTTGGTAAGTCATGACTAAACGTCGGTCAGGCCATGCGCTACGAATGGCTTTTAAAGTAGCAGCAATCTCACGTGGATGATGCCCATAATCATCTATCAATAAAGCATGTCCTTGTCGGCATTTTAGTTTTCCTAATATTTGAAAACGTCGATCGACACCACTGAAATGAGATAAAGCACCCAGTATCACATCGTCTTTAATGCCGAGTTCGGAAGCAACGGCAATAGCAGCTAATGAATTTAAAGCATTGTGTTCGCCAGGAAGGTTTAAAGTTATATCGAGCGGTTTCTTCTTCGGCCGATTGACGGTAAAGTAATTTTTAATCCCTTTTTGCTGAAAAGAAGTGATACGAATATCAGCATCTTCACTAAATCCATAGGTGATAATAGGACGCATAATATCAGGTAAGATCGATCGGACAAATGGATCATCACAGCACATAATGGCTAAACCATAAAAAGGTAGATGCCATAAAAATTCCAAAAAGCTTTTTTTTAGTTGCTGAAAATTACCATCATAAGTTCCCATATGGTCCATATCGATATTAGTCACGATAGCAATCATGGGTTTTAAATAGAGAAAAGAAGCATCACTTTCATCGGCTTCAGCGACTAAATAACGGCCAGCGCCTAAACGTGCATGTGTACTGGTGCTATTCAATTTGCCGCCAATAACAAACGTTGGATCTAATCCCCCTTCTCCTAGTAAGCTTGCAACTAAACTTGTTGTGGTTGTTTTTCCGTGCGTTCCTGCAACAGCAACACTATAACGAAAACGCATCAATTCAGCGAGCATCAAGGCCCTTGGAACGACGGGTACTAGCGCGTTACGTGCAGCCACAATTTCTACATTATCGGGGGATACTGCACTAGAATAAACAATTACATCGGCATCACGTATGTGTTTTTCGTGATGACCCAATTGGATCTCAGTGCCTAATTTTCTCAGGTGTTGAGTCATGGCATTTTCTTGAAGATCAGAACCGGAAATAATGTAACCTTCATTTAATAAGATTTCAGCAATACCACCCATGCCAGCACCGCCAATTCCTACGAAATGGAGGTGTTGTATACGTCCCATTTGATGGTCAACAAAAGGGATTTTCATGTCTACAAACCTTTGTTCTGAAAAAAGGAGGTATATTGTGGCATTAGTTGTGCAAAGGCTCAACCAATTCAGCTTTTATAGATTTTATTCTAAAGACGCGGTTGTTGCTATTATGAGGGAATAAAATCGATTTTCTGGTCTAGTAAGTGGGCTTATAATGATTTCATAGCCTTTTAGAAGCCTTGTAAAAAAGCCTATTAAGCTTGTAGTGAGCTTCTTTCGTTCAATGGTGTAAAAATAAGCATAATGAAGTTGAGTCAAATAGTCAAAAATGGCTTGAGAACCCATTTCCCCTTGGGAAGTATGTGCTTCAAAGAAAATAATAGGTTGATGGCGAATTAAAGTTTGCTTAAGTCCCTGTAGGGCAGGTAGTTCAAGTCCTTCAATATCGAGTTTCATTACACCGATTGAAGAAGATGTAAAGTCTCGAGATAAAATCGTATCACCTTTTTCTAAATTAAGTTTTTGTTTAGAAATTGAGTGATAGTTTTTAAAGTTAAACCCAGCGCCACCTAGATTTTCTGGGTCTTCAAAAAAAGGTAGAGTGCCAGGTACATTACTTAAACCTACGGGGATAACATGAATATTTTTTGTTTGATTTAAAAAAATGTTGATGTCCAGTAATTTTAAAGCCGTTGGATTAGGTTCGAAAGCGATAATTTCTTTAAAGTAGCGTGAAAAAAACAGTGCATGATTGCCAATGTTTGCACCGACATCTATTAAGGTTTGTTGTTTAAATTTGTCCAAATAATTTTTAAAAATTATTTCAAAACTGATTAAGAATTCTTCTTCGTAAAGACCGTTAAGTACTATCGCTTGACCTATGGTATCACTAGGAACACAGGCCAATTGAGGATAATTTTTTAAACGATTTTTTCTATGTATCTTTCTAAGATAGCATCCTAAATGGTGTTGTGAGAATCTTGAATACCAAGGTAAGTGATATACAAGCCGTTGTATTTTAGAAGATTCCATTCGGAAACGACATAGAATTAGGTCATAAAGATAACTGATCATACTTTTTATGGCGCAGAAAGGGTAGGACAATATTTTAATCATAGATTCTAAACCCAAGCTGGACTAAACGATATTCATAATCGATACGCAACAATAAAGCCAGCATGATACAGGTCATGAGTAAACTGCTTCCTCCATAGCTCATGAGGGGTAATGTTAAACCTTTCGTGGGTAAAACGCCGGTATTGACACCAATATTAATCATGAATTGTAAAGCAATGTTTAAACCGATCCCATAGGCAAGATAAGCTGAGAAACGTTGGCCAATATTAAAACAACGATAGCCTATATATAATGCCCGCCAGACTAATAGTGAAAATAATAGAATCATAAATAATCCACCGATCAAGCCTAGTTCTTCGGTAAGCACGGCAAACAAAAAATCTGTGTGTGCTTCAGGAAGATAAAATAACTTTTGTATGCTTTCCCCCAGTCCCACGCCAAACCAACCTCCACGACCAAAAGCAATTAATGATTGAGTTAATTGATAGCCTGAATCAAATTGGTTAGCCCAAGGATTAAGAAAAGTTGTTAGACGTGCTAAACGATAAGGTGAACTAACCGCTAAGATACCTAAAATAATTGCTACACCGACTAACAAAACAATAAATTGCCAAATCCTTACGCCCGCTAAAAATAACATTCCTAAACTAGTGACCAATATCACTGTGGCGGCTCCAAAATCAGGTTCGCGTAAGAGTAAAAAAGTAATCACCGCAAGAACCATTAATGGCTTGAGGAAGCCACGAATTTGATTTTGCACTTGTTTTTCTTGGCGTACTAAATAACCAGCCAAATAAACAATCATGGTTAATTTGACGAATTCAGACACTTGTAATCCAAATGGGCCAAAGCCTAACCAACGCATACTTCCATTAACTTGTCTGCCGATACCAGGTAATAAAACTAAAAAAAGTAAACCAATACTGAGTATTAACAATGCAAGACTGATTTGTTGCCAATATGAGGTTTTTATTTGAACTACAATTATTCCAGCGGCGACTCCTAAGATTAAGTAAAATAGTTGATGGAAAAAAAAATGGAAAGATTGGCCATACTGGTGTTCAGAAATCACAATTGAGGTAGAAGCGACCATTAATAAACCGAATGCAAGTAAAGTAACAATGACAACTAGTAACCAACGATCATACAAAACGATGGATGTAACATCGGGATTGCTGGTTTTTGACATATCAATGGATTCCTCGTGCTAAATCGCTAAAAACATCACCACGCTCTTCATAATTTTTAAACATATCCATACTGGCACACGCAGGAGATAAAAGAACAATATCACCTTGAGTGGCAGTTTGATGAGCTATTTTTACGGCCTGCGCCAAATCTGCAGACAGTTCGATGGCTGTGCTTTTTTTTAATGAATTTTTTAATAAAGCAGCATCTTGACCAATTAAAATCATTTTTTTAACATAACGCTTTATGGGATCATTTAACAATGAAAAATCGGCGCCTTTAGCTAAACCTCCAGCAATTAAAATAATTTTACCTGAAATAGCTGGGCCTAATCCATTAAGCGCGGCAAGTGTTGCCCCAACATTGGTTGCTTTAGAATCATTATACCAAGTTACACCTTCATGCTTTTTAACCCATTGGCAGCGGTGAGGTAGACCTTTAAATTGACACAATGCAATTAGCATAGCTGACGTGGATAATCCAATCGCATGGCCTATCGTTAAAGCTGTCAAGGCATTGGTCCAATTATGTCGGCCTTTGATAGGTATTTTTTCAACAGGCAATAAAATTTGATTCCCTTTTGTAAAATAGGTTTTTTGATTAATAGTTTGCAAACCAAATTCTTTTAAATCAGATTTTAGTGGTTCTAAACCGAAACTGATTATTTTTTTTGCTTTAAATTTAGGATAAGTATTTGAATCTTCTCGATTCCATAAAGCTATTTCACATTCTTGATAAATTCGTTGCTTTGCTTGTATGTAGGCAGTTAAAGTTTTATGACGATCTAAATGATCAGGACTGATATTTAGTATGCTTGCTAATTTAGGACGCAAACTATAAGTAGTTTCTAATTGAAAACTTGAAATTTCTAATACATAAAAATCGGGTATGGGTTCATCAAGCAAATCTAATGCCGGTTTGCCGATATTTCCACCCACTCCAACCTTTAATTTTGATTGATCTATCATATTGCCTACTAAGCTAGTCACAGTTCCTTTGGCATTGCTCCCAGTAATCGCGATGATAGGTGCACGAGCGTGTTGGGCAAATAATTCGATATCACCGAAAGGTTTAAGTTTATATCGCTTAATGGCACTGCAAATGTTTTTCTCGTTAAGATCGACACCGGGACTAACAATCAACTCTTTACAATTTTGGAAGTGTTGCGGATTAAAAGGTCCTAAATAATAGGCAGCGTGCGAAAATTCTTTTTGAAATTCCGATAATCTTGGTGGATTTAAACGACTATCCAGGAGCGTAAAAGGCAAGTTTAATCGGGTAAAATAACGTGCACAGGAAAGTCCAGTTTCTCCTAAGCCGATGATCAAACGGGTATTACAAGAATTAGACAGTGGCATCAATGACTCCGCCTCCCAAGCAGGTTTGACCTTGATAAAAAACAACCGATTGACCAGGTGTAATCGCTCGCTGCGGCATTTCAAATTCTACTAGATATTTATCGTTGCTTGAAGGTTTGATTAGGCAAGGCGTTTCAACTTGCCGGAAACGTGTTTTTGCTGTGCAATACAATGGGCTGTTGGGAGGGCAATCGTTGACCCAATGCAATTGTGTGCAGGCCAAAGCAGTCGAAAAAAGTTGAGGATGGTCGTGTCCTTGTACCACGATTAAGGTATTTCGCGCGAGCTGCTTATCGGCGACATACCAGGGCGATCCGGATTTTTCTTTCCGACCCCCGATGCGCAATCCTTGGCGTTGACCTAAGGTGTAAAACATCAAGCCATCATGTTCTCCAATGACTTCACCGGTTAATGTTTCAATCTTGCCTGGCTGCGCAGGTAGGTAGGTTTGTAAAAAATGTTTAAATTTGCGTTCGCCAATAAAGCAGATACCGGTACTATCTTTTTTAGTTGCATTAAGAAAACCTGCGTGATTAGCAATTTGTCGTACTTTCAATTTGGTAAGATTGGCCAATGGAAATAAGGTTTTGGCTAATGGCTTTTGACCTAAAGTATACAAAAAATAGGTTTGATCCTTATTTTTATCGGCACATTTAAGTAATTGATAGGTGTTATTTTCATGAGATATTCCCGCATAATGGCCGGTGGCAATAAAATCGGCGCCGCATTGCAGGGCATAATCAAGAAAAGTTTTAAATTTAATTTCCCTATTACATAGGATATCCGGATTGGGTGTGCGACCTAATTGATATTCGGCTAAAAAATGTGTAAACACACGATTCCAATATTCGGCTGCAAAATTAATAGTATGCAATGGAATCTCTAATTTATCGCAGATAGCTTGTGCATCCGCAATATCGGCACTGGCAGAACAGTAATCTTCGGTGTCGTCTTCTTCCCAGTTTTTCATAAACAGCCCTTCGACTTGATAGCCTTGCTCTTTAAGCAACAAAGCAGTCACTGAGGAATCCACGCCCCCCGAGAGGCCGACCATGACACGTTGTTTTTTCATGTAATTTTTTAAATTTGACCTAAGTCATATTATTATGAGAACACTTGTGGGTTAATTTACCTCCATTTAGGCTAACTTTCTAGTTATTCGATGAACGCCACCCCTAATTTACGTTAAGCTACTCTAGTTATCAGTAGAATAGCCGAAAAAGATCTATTTTTTCTTTTTTATTATTGATTAATTAAGTTTTTATAGTCTTGTTTAATGCTGCTTACATCATGTGGAGGAGAGAAAATAGCCGCCAATTTAGCTTCAGGATTGATTAAATATAAAGTCCCGCTATGGTCAATTTGGTAGTTATTTTCTGAAGATTTGCTTTGCTGAGCTTGAATATACACCACACCCATTTGCTTGCTCAGTTGCTGGATTCCTGCTAACGGTCCGGTAAGACCGATGAAATTAGGATTAAAGGCTTTAACATAAGATCCCACTACTTTAGGAGTATCTCGTCTAGGATCGAGTGTAATAAATATTACTTGCGGGAGAGGGATTTTTTCGGCTTTTAATTCCGTATAAAGTTGTGTCAACATAGCCATTGTTAACGGGCAAATACTTTGACAATAAGTGTAACCAAAAAACAGGAAGCTGAAATGACCTTTTAAACTATGATTAGTAAATGGTTTGCCTAGTCCATTTACTAGATGAAACTCAGGTATTAATTGAGGTTGATCGATGCTAGTTCCCGCAATGGGTAGCGTTACTCGAGTTTTTGCAGAATACCAAAGATTAACGCCTAAGCCTAAGACTAAAGCGAGTATGGTAAAAATGATAAAGGTTAAAAATCGTTTATTAGAGACAGGGCAGGTCATTAAATATTCCTCATTAAAGAATGGTCCATGAACAAACACGCAAACAGCATGAGTAAATAAAAATTCGAGTAATGAAATGTTTTTATCGCTGTTGTAGCTTTAGTTTGCTTTAATAAATTAGCCGCTGCAACTATAAATCCTGTATTTAATAATAAAGCGGCAATTAAATAAAAATATCCACTCATGCCTATGCTGAAAGGTAACAAACTGATTCCAGTTAGAAGCAAGGTATAAAGTAAAATTTGTTGCTTAGTAAAAGCAATACCATGCGTCACTGGCAACATAGGCAAATTACTTTTTGCATAGTCGCTATGTCTTGCAATAGCCAATGACCAAAAGTGCGGGGGTGTCCAAATAAATATAATTAACACTAGGAGTAAGCCACCCGGATCAATATTTCCTGTTACTGCTGTCCAACCCAGCAAAGGAGGTGTTGCACCTGCTAAACCACCGATAACGATATTTTGCGCGGTATGCTTTTTTAAATATAAAGTATAAATAAATGAATAAACAATTAAACTTGAAAAGCTTAAAAAACAAGTTAATAAGTTACTCGATAATCCTACTATGACTAACCCAAATAAACTGGTTGCTAATGAAAATAGCAAAACATGCATAGAAGAAATTTTTTTTTGTGGTAATGGTCTTCGCTCAGTCCGTGTCATTAGGCTATCCAATCGATATTCTAATAAATGGTTTAGTGACCCTGCAGAAATGGCTACTAAACCGATACCTAATAATGTAAATAAACTTAGCTGTAAAGAAATCGGTTTCGAAGTAGCGAGTGACATGCCGACCCAAACGGTAATTAACATTAAACTAGTGACGCGCCATTTCCCTAATTCTAAATAAATTCGCGTCTTACTAACCAGACAAATAGTAAAATTCTTTAACATATTTTTCCTTATGCTTTTTAGCACATCCTTCATTCATCGAAAAAAATTATACGAGAATAATTCTATTATGGGTAGAGTATTGAGAAAAAATAAATTAATTATTAGTAGGTATTTGTAAATTTAAAACTAAATTTTAAAGTAAATAAATAATTTATATTATTAAATATTTTTTTTATTTTTTTAATTTTTAAAAAAATAAAAAAAATAACTAGACAAAATTAATTTATTAATGATAAATTGTTTTCGATTAAAAATTAAATGAAATAAAAATATCATTTAATAAATATAAAAATAATAAAAAAGAGGTTTGATTTATGCCAACTATCTATCTAGCTACGCCTAAAAATTCGTTTATACCTGAAGATGAGCTTAAAGAAAAAAACTTTAATTATATTGTAATAAAAAAACATAATTATAAGTTAAAAAAAATAATTAAAAGCCAAGGGTCAATTAGTATTGATTTAATGGATAATTACGCATCTTCTGATAAATATTTACTATCTTTTAAAGTCGAGGAATCTCAAGGAAAAAATCTACAAAAATATTTAGACTCCAAACAAAAAGATTTTTTAGAAGAAAATAATTTGATAAATGAAGATTCCATCGAGCATTTTTTTAAATTTATACAAGCCGAGCAAGATTATGATTTTAAGAGATTGGATGAAAACGAAAATTTAGAAGAACAAATTATTTCTAATGCAACCCCTGAATCACCTCAATATCCAAGGACTTCTGACATAGTGCACAATTTACTTGATAAAGAGCATGAAGACTTACTAAATAATATACCTACACAAACCTTGAACTTCAATCGACAAACTTCAGTATACAGTGAAGATTCTAAATCTATAGATGAAAGTTTTAATAGAAGAGTATCTATGCATGATGATCCACTTGGAGAAAATGCAGTAGAAAATGCAAAAACAACTTTGTTTGCAGAGAAAAAAATTAATTCATTTTTTATTAAAATAAACAGTTCAGAACATTTTAAAAATATAAAATGTCATGGTGAAAAGATTGAAAACGGATCTTTTAATGGAAAAGAAAAATCAGAAATATTATTATCGATTACCGAATTAGCTGCACAGATAAGAAAGAACAGTAACGACAAAGATAATATATCATCGACTGATCAATTAAAAACATTAAAACAAAATATCTCTAAATTAGACGCCATAATTAATAATACACAGAATCTTAAAATTTTAGAACGGTACCGTGGTTTTTCGCCCTTTAAATGTCTTGCTACGCTTTGGGGTGGTGGAAAAGTGAAAAGTAAAGAGTATGTAGAGCAATTACGGAATGAACTGAACCCGTTAATCAACGAGGTCAACGAAGTGCTTTCTGTTCGTCCGACTGCTTAGATAAACAAGGGCAGATTTTTCTGCCCTTTATGAAAATAATAAGGGGTTAGCACATGCCATCAATATATCCATTTGTACATTCAGTTAAAATTAATGAGTTATTGGAACAATTATCTTTAGTAGAAGAACAATTAAAAATCTTTGATGAATTTTATGGATTTGATAAACTACTAAAGGAATCTCAAGATCTACTCAATGCTAAAGAAAATATTAAAGGTGAAGCAATAACTGCATCAATTAATAAAATTAATGATTTCATTAAACAAAATTTTTCAATAAAAGCTAAAATTGAGCAAATAAATTATTTAATGTCGATCATAGAGATATATTTTGATCAAAATGAAATTCAAACTATAAATAGTGCTTTAGCCATACAAAAAAACAAGTTTGAAATTTTAAAAAGCAATGAATTTAATAACTCCGATGATGTGATAGAGTCAATTGCGGCAATTGATTCAATCTTCGGTAAAAGAATTGATGAGCTATTGAAAAAAATAAAAAAAACTTATTTTGAAAAAAAATTTTCACCTTGCTATCAAATTTATTTGGAGAAGCAATTAGAATTAATACAATTTATAGAAGGAGACGAAAAAATCCAAATTGATTTTTCTTTTCAGCAGCTATACTGGCTAATAGATTTTTTAAAAAAATTTGAAAATTCACATCAACATTTTAATGAGTTGCAAACCAAATTTGAGGTTATTGGCAATAAGTATTTAAATTTATGTATACATCCTAATAGATCTAAAACAATTGACATTTTAAAAAATGCAGTTGAACTACAAGTCAATTTTTTGAAGGAAGAATTCGCTGAATTTGATCCGCATTATAAACTGCCTGGATCTTTAGATGATGAAGTGAACAAACTTGATCAACAAATAAATGAGTTGTACCAGCTCAATCAAAATGAACTAATAGAACTTATAGAAAATTCCAAACAGAATTTGATTGACTATGGCCAAAAATTATATTTACTAAAAAGTAAATGTGCTAACAATAAATCTCAACAATTAAAGCTGATTATCCAAGAAATTGAGTCATTGTTAAATTCTGAAACGTGCCAGCCACAAGAAAATATTTCTAGTAGAAATATTACCCAAAGCAAAATTTTAGGTCTAAAGAAAACAATCAAGGAAGCAAAAACTATTTTATCTGAATATCGAGGGATATCGTTGTTACGTTGTGTTGCAACATTTTTTGGTGGAGGAAAGGTTAGGAGTGAGTTGTTAGTTAACAAGCTTGAAGAACAATTAACAGGCCTGCAAAGCAATATTAATGTCCAACCGTTGAGTCTATAAATACTTGTTAAGTTAAAAAGGGACTTTTAAACTGTTTCTTTCTAATTTAATGAGATTAATAAGAAGATGCGGATTTTTTTTGATATTGTTAACAATGCAAGTTTTGCTTTGTATCCCAATGGTAATAAGGAGCTTGAACGTACTAGCCAAGAGTATCGTTTAAATATTGACCAATATTGTAAAAATGGTAGTAAACTCCTCAATGATAATACACTTAAAGATTTTTTAATCGGTATGCAACTAATCTGTTTGGGGCTGGCGAACAAAAACTTTAAGAAATTTAAAAAATTAAAGCCTGAAATAACGTTTAAAAAACTTCAAATAGTGCAAAAAGGTAATTTTTTAATTAAAAAAGAATTTCGTACGCCAGATACTAACAATCCTTATCCTTTGTTAATGCTTTATAAAAAAAAATTAGGTATTTCCAGAAAAAATCAATTATTCGATCTTTTAAAACCTTTCTTTAACGAAATTATTAAAATTCATAACCAAAAAAATGATCATTTAAGACAATCATGCACTGAAGAAACTACTCTGAACATAGACAGCGAGCATCAAAACAAAATAACAGAAATAGCTAAAGATATTTTTGAAAAGCTAAAAATTACCCGTGAAGACATAAGTATAATTGGTTTATTTATTGACCCCTATTTCGTTAGAAAGGAACAGAATGGTTTTGTCCTAACTGATACTAGGCCTGCTGACACGCTGCCAAGAAAAAAGAAGGACATGCAACAAGAACAATCATACGAAAATAATGATAATCAAGAAACTATTCATTTTGAAACTCATGGTTCTGCTAATAAAGATAATAATTCTGATGAGGTATCTTGGTTTTTGGAACGACTATTTGCCGGGCCCTTGGACAGTGAGAAAACTAATGTTTATAAAGTCTCAGAAGAAGTGAATGAAAATATTCCTAATCGTGTTCAATTAGATGCATCCGATACAAAGTCTGACTCTATAACTAACAACACGCTTGTGGCTTCGGAAACTAATTTTTTTGCTTGGAATTTTGAGACTAAAGAGAAGATTGAAAATTTATTAAAAAAGTATCAAGAACATTTACATAAAAAACACTTCTTTTACGATGCAAACATCACTAAGAGTAAATTAATTACTATCAATGGTTTATTGATTAAGCTAGCCAAGCCGAATTGCCAAACCTTTTTTCGTCAGATTCGTCAAGAGGCTACTACTAATATTCTTAACAAGCATCGTAATTTTTTATTCCTCCCTTTAAGTAATTTGTTTAATTATAACAAGAAAACGAGAGGAGGGATATTATTAGAAAATATTCATTTAAATATAAAAGAGGATAATTCCACTACTTTTTCCGCCTAAATAATAAAAAAAAGAGAAAGATAAATTATGAAAAAAAAGTATTATTTCGACAATACTAATGTTTTTTCTGAACTGAATGGAACATATAGAAAATCAGTTAATATTCAACATTTTACAACTTATGACTTAAAAGAAAAAAAATTAATAACGGTTTTGATTTAAGCCAAAAAAGTGTTAAAACAAAAAAATTGAACGGTTTAATAAGAACCATTAGCAAATTCTTTTCAATAAAAGAAAAATTTTATACTAATGGGAGTAAAATTTGTAATAGTGAATTTATATTTGATAACAAATTTAATTAAATTAAAGTTTTTTTAATGAATATTTGTTTAAACTAATATTTAATGTAATTAAGGTTAATAATAATAGTGCTGCGATGGCATTGTGTGCCATCGCAATGGGCAAGGGGAGCATCCATAATACGTTTAAAACACCAAAGCTAATTTGCAGCACTAGCAAGAATAACAGTAATACCCCAAGGTTGCGTAAAAAATTTATTTTCGATACCTTAAATAGTTTATAAACCAATAAAACAAGGTAGATACTTGTAATTATAGCCATAATCCGGTGACTCATTTGAATGGCGGTTCGTGCTGTTTGCGATAGGATTCCGCCTTCGTAGGTGATATTAGTACTTAACCAAAGATGAAAAGCCGCAGAAAAATTCATCATTGGCCACCATTGTCCCTGGCATCGGGGAAAATCAGGGCAAACAAACGCGGCATAATTAGCGCTGGTCCAACCACCTAAACTAATTTGTATAACGATCAAAAATAAACCTAATGCTGCCCATGATCTTAATTTATGTTCTCCGAAAGATTGTCGTATGGGTAACTGATTGAGTCGTAGAATTAATAGCCAAAGCAGACTTAATAATCCTAAGCCTCCTAGTAAATGAGACATAACCACCAAAGGATGCAGTCGCAAGGTGACAGTCCATTTTCCTAATAAACCTTGCAAAAATAGTAAAAAAAGCAAACTAGTCGCTATCCATACGGGTTGTTGAGGAAGTTTATATTTATAAATAATTAAAACAACCCCAGCAAAACATAATATGACTAATGTAGCTGCAGCATAGCGATGGATCATTTCCGGCCATGCTTTTTCAGGAATTAGTTTTTGACCACTATAAGGTCCATTCATTAATTGGATAGATTTATTGGGCAAGGTTAATTTTCCATAACAGCCTGGCCAATCGGGGCATCCTAAACCAGCATCTTTTAAGCGAGTTAAAGCTCCAAGCTGTACAACAATGAAAGCCAAAAAAAAAGCAATATACAAAAAATATAAAGCGGATTTGTTTTGCAATTGCATGATTTATCCTGTTGTTGAAATTGTTAAAAGACGCATTAAATCTTGATAGATATCTTCGCCATCAACATTGCTAGGGTAATATAAAATAATTTTTCCAACCGGATCGGCTATAAAATAGGCTTCGCGGAGATTTCTAAAGTCCAAAGCAGAAAAATTTTTTTTAAATTCTAATTTAGAAATTGTATAGTTCTGCAAGCCTACCCCTTGATGTATAAATGGATAAATATTCGATGAATTTTCTTTAACTAAGATTAAGCCATAACTTACACGATAACGATATTTTCCTAATGCAACTGTAATTTGCCGCATGGTATGCAAATTTTTTTTACACAGTTCGCGACAGGGAGCAGTTGCCAAATAAAATAAAAACCAATTATGTTTAAACGAAGGGAGTGTCGATTTATCAGGGTTTAATTTTATCTGCTGCAAATTTAGGCTTGAAGCAATAAGAATACCTTTATTGATTGTTTTATGATGTAACCAGATTGGATTTTTTTTATAAAGTATGGCGGATAGTATTAATGGAATAAAAAATATAGCTAATAACAATCCAAAGATAAATAAATAATTTTTTGATTTTTTCTTTTTCATAAACGGCGGATATGCGTAGAAAAATAAGCAATAAGTAAAGTTAAACTTAAACCAAACCATTGAAAGGCATAGGCATAATGTCGGCTGGCTTGTAGGGATATGGGTTGCCAGATCGGCGTAAAGCTATAAGCTGATGGAGTGTTAATAATGAATATAAAAGACTTAAAATTATTTTTTTTTAAAAATTCTGGATTGATAGATTGTATCCTCTTTGGCCACCCATTTTCATATGCTTCTGTAAAGCTAAAGGTTTTGCTTGGAAATACAATTAATCCATGCAAATTTATCTTTTTAGCAAAAGACGGTATGCTTGGTATGTGTTTTCTATCTATACCTTGTGTGATCCATCCTCTATTTACTAATATGGCTTTTTGTCCAGCGTTTAAAATAAATGGAGTTAGTATTTCATAACCTACTTTATGTAAATATATTTTATTTTCTAACAAAAAAGTATGTTTATTATCGAAGTGACCTTGCATTTCACTAGGAAAATAATTTTTATCTAAATCTATATTTTTGTTTTGATTTAAATTGATAGGTATCGGCAACGATCGTTGAAAAAATAATTTTTGAATATGGTTTTTAATGTCACCACGATGGATTTGCCAAAATCCTAAATAAACAAGCAAGGGAAGTAAGATGATTGTTAATAAGCTAGGAAGTAACGTAGGTGCAAAGCAATAGTTATACAACTGAATATAAATGATATTTTTTTTCATTAGCTCAAAAAATCCAAAAAAAACCTAATATCCAGATTGCTGCTAAGAAATCCCACCACCAAACAGCAGCATCGAAGGAAAAAACATTTTTTTCTAATAAATTATTTTTATAAATTCGGAAACATAAAATGCTTAAAAACAACAATGCAGCCACAATATTTAATAAATGTAATCCTAAGAAGCCAATTAAAAAACTACCATAAACTCCACTTTGCGCAATGATATGGACATGAATCAGGTGGATAAAGTAATAGGTTTGTGAAATTAAAAAAATATACGCTAGAAAAATAGCTATATTTAGAGTTATGCGACATAATTTATAGCGCAATTTTTTAAGATGATATAATGAATCTGTCAGAAGTAAAGCACTTGACAGTAATATTATTAAATTGATAAGTGGCATTTGACGCATAGAACCAATAGCCAGTGTGTTTGCAGCAGCATTTGCGCTTGGGGGTTTTATTAGGGGCCAATGCCTAGCAAAATCTGGCCAGAGTAAATAATGGGTTAACTGTGATGCATCGCCACTTTGCCCGGCTAGCCATGGAGTAATAGAAAATCGTACCTGAATAATAGAGCCAATTAATAAGCCAAATAAAAATAACTCAGAGATTAAAAACCATAACATTCCCCAACGAAACGTTTTATTCATTTGTTGATTGTATAATCCGGCATTACTTTCTTCTGTAACATGCCATAACCAACCGCTTAACATAAATATTAAACCAGCTATGCCGACTATAAATGCAATAAGCCCCCAATGTTTATCTAGGTTGAGTGAGCCAAATGCTAAAAAGAGCAAAGCTAGTGCGCCTATAATCGGCCAAGCACTTTGTTTGGGCACATAATATAAAGAATCTTTGTTTTTCATCAGCGTTTGTCCTTTAACGTGATCTTATGTTTGTTGAATCTACTCTAGAAAAGTCAGAACTTCCATTTAAAAAAGCTATGAACTGATCGGCTAGTATAGGCAAAAAGTGTATTTTAGATTCAACTTAATCTAAAAAAATTAAACAGAATTTGATTTCCCACTATTTACACCTATATTTCCCAAAATTGTCTGGTTTAAATATAAGAGCAATTTTAGTATGCGATTAAATGTTTAAAGTTTAATCTAGCATATAGCTAAAAGACAACGGCTACAGTATTAGAAAAATGAATCTATTTGTTTTTTTGTAGCTTTTAAGTCTTTATCTAAAATTAAAAGTTGATTTTTAAGATCTTTCCATCCAGAGTTTATATTATTTTTTAATTGAGTCGTACTACTCATTTGAGGTTGGCTTCCAATGGGAGGATACTTTTTAATCAACGCTTTCAATAGAGCAACTGTTTTCAGACTAGGGATTCCAGATGCATTATCGGGTTCAAAATGCCATTGAAAGGCACGTATGGCATCTTTACTTTGTGTATCTAATATTTTTGTCGTTTGAATATTGTAACCATATAAACGTAAATTATCTTGTAACCAAATGAGATTGATATTTTTATTTTTGGTTGATTCTTTTAGAAAAGAATCAACATCCTGTTTATTAGGCCAAGCGCTTATTCCTTGTTCTGCTAAATATTTCCACGGAAATCGCGGACCTGGATCTGATTTTCTATCTGGGGCGATATCTGAATGGCCGACGATGTCAGTTGGTTGGATTTTTTCACAAACCTTACCATTTTTGTCTTTCACTTCTAATTCTTTAGTTAATTTTTTAAGCAAAAATACAAGAACTTTACGTTGATGAGGCGTGTAATCGTCCCAAACTAATTTACCTTGTTGCTGTAATTCATAGAGATCGTTAATTTTAATATTTAAAAAAGGATCATGTTGTTCTCGAAGAGTATTTGTCAAGTTAGTATATTTTTTGATAATTTTTTCCGATATATATTTTTTGTAAGTTTGATCATCGCGTGGAGGAACTAAACCGCGCATAATATCTTCAAGAAATGCAGAAAGTAAGTTTTTTTTAATTAACAAAGCATAAAAACTCTTATCCTTTTTTATTGCCTGAATAAGAAAAAATTTAATCTTATTTTCTACTTGATAGGGCCATAAAATTTTTCCGGAAGCTTGTTTTAGCCCATATCCATAATTAATAATTTCAATTCCTATCGACGTATCATTGAGATGATTACGTGTTTGCCAGTAGCTTTGCCCTGCATGCCAGGCGCGATATTTTATAGGAACTAATTGCCATAAATCCGTTCCATTGGGTTTAGCTTCTTTTGGAATTAAATAGTGTGCACTAACATCTCCTTCTTTGAGTACTTTTAGAGAGTCTTTTTCGTCTGAAACGGTATAGTGCAGGACTATAAATTTTATTCGCTGATTATAATTACAACGATCAGCAGGATTTGGAGTTATTACCCACTGGTTTTGATTCATTTTCCGGTCTAATGATTCGGAATGGATCGGATTGAAGGCTTGTAGTAAAAATGAAAAGCTAAGAATTAATAAAATATTGAATTTTGTTAAGTGAAAATAGCGCATCGATAAATTTTAAAGAAAGATTATGAAATAACAAATGAATATAGTTATATAATAGGTTAATTACAATAGCAAAGAATAAAAAGCGGTGCAATAGTAGGTGAATTTGTTTGCATAAACAGATAATTAGGCCGGAATGTGCTTTAAAGTTTGCGACGTTAATTTGGTATTTTTTAAACCACTGGTGTCGAATAAAGTATAAGCTAAAGTAATGGTATTAATATTTTTAGGTAAATGTTGATCGATATGAAATAAAACCGGCATATCGCGGCGTTGTCCTGGATTAAATGTTTGTTGGGTAAAACAAAAACATTCAGTTTTTTTTAAGTAACGTGCGGCTAATCCTGGAGAAACGCTGGGAATCGCTTGCACTGTCATTAGACGATTTGAATTATTTTGCGCAGCAAAATAAACTAAAATATTTTCTCCGGGATGTAATTGAATATGCTGAAGTCTAGGATAAAAATCCCAAGGAAGATAATTATTGTTATTTGTCAAAAATTCCACACGAATACTACGTGACCAATCAATCTCATTCGAAGTGAGATAGGCATTTTTATCGGTTTTACCATTAATGCCTAAATTTTTACAAAGTACGTTATAAAGTGGAATCATGGCAAAGCCAAAACCAAACATAATTAATGTTGTAAAACCCAGCAAAATTAAAATTTTTTTATTGGATAATTTTGTTCGGATAACAGACACGTTATTTGCATTACTCGAATTTTGGGGGTGTAGTAAAACTATGAAGAGGAGGAGGTGAACTTAAGGTCCATTCTAAGCCTTCAGCGCCTTCCCAAACTTGAGCACTGGCTTTTTTTCCTTTTCCACGCATAGATTGAATAATAATATACAGAAAAAATAATTGCGCAAAGCCAAATAAAAAAGCGCCTAAACTGGCAATGGCATTAAAATTTGCAAATTGTAATGAGTAATCAGCTACTCGCCTTGGCATACCGGCAAGGCCTAAAAAGTGCATCGGGAAAAACGTCAGATTGACGCCGATAACCGATAACCAGAAATGCCATTGACCTAAGCGTTCATTGTACATAACTCCAGTCATTTTAGGTAACCAATAATAAGCTCCGGCAATAGCGCCAAACAAAGCACCAGGAACTAAGACATAATGGAAGTGTGCGACCACAAAATAGGTATCTTGATATTGAAAATCCGCTGGAACCATGGATAGCATGACACCCGAAAAACCACCGATAGTAAATAAGATAACAAATGCTAAAGCAAATAACATGGGGGTTTCAAAGCTTATAGAGCCCCGATACATGGTGGTTACCCAATTAAAAACTTTCACGCCCGTCGGTACAGCAATCAGCATAGTGGTGTACATAAAAAATAATTCCGCGGCCAACGGAACGCCTGTTACAAACATATGATGCACCCAAACAATGAAAGATAAGAATGCAATGGCTAACAACGCATACACCATAAATCGGTACCCAAAAAGTTTTTTTCGGCTAAACGTCGGAATAATCTGTGAGATAATACCGAAAGCAGGAAGTATAATTATATAAACTTCAGGATGACCAAAAAACCAAAAAAGATGTTGATAAAGTAAAGGATCCCCTCCACCCGCAGCGTTAAAAAAACTTGTAGCAAAATGTCTGTCCATAAGCATCATCGTAACTGTAGCCGCTAAAACCGGCATCACTCCTATAAGCAAAAAAGCCGTAACAAACCAGCTCCAACAGAAGATGGGCATTTTCATCATTGTCATTCCAGGTGTTCGAAGATTCAGAAGCGTGACAATAATGTTAATTGCACCCATTAACGAAGAAAGTCCCATTAAATGGATTGCAAGAATTAAATAATCTGTGCTTGCCGGTCCATAGGTAGTTGATAAGGGGGCATACATAGTCCAACCAAAATTAGGTGCCGAACCATCCATAAATAAGGTACTAAAAAGTAAGATTGCCGCGACGGGCAAAATCCAAAACGCCCAATTATTCATCCGCGGCATAGCCATATCAGGCGCACCTATCATCAATGGGATCATCCAGTTTGCAAAACCGGAAAATGCCGGCATGATGGCAAGAAATAACATCACTAAGCCATGTAATGTTGTCATTTGATTGAAAAATTCTGGATTAAGTAAACGTGCTCCTGGTTGAAATAATTCTGCACGGATCAATAGAGCAAAGATTCCGCCGATAAAAAACATGAGTAAACTAAATAAGAGATACAATGTTCCAATTTCTTTGTGGTTGGTTGTGAACAGCCAACGTTTTATGAATGCTAAAAAACCATGAGGAGCCGAATGTTCCAGATCAAGTGCTTGTTCCATGCAGAAGTTCTCCTGATTGTTGTTTGGCCCATAAATTAAAATCCTTTTCGCTAACCGCTTTTACGACAATAGGCATAAATGCATGGTTTGTTCCACACAATTCTGCACATTGGCCACGATAAATGCCTTGAGTATCTATTTTTGCCCAGGCTTCATTAATAAATCCTGGAATGGTGTCGCGTTTAATACCTAAGGTTGGCACCCACCATGAGTGTATGACATCATTCGAAGTAAATAGAAATCTAATTTTTTTATGAATAGGTACGACTAATGGATGATCAACCTCTAATAAATACCATTGATTTTTTTTTGCCAGATTCTGTAATTCTTGAGTAGGCGTAGAGAGATTGCTAAAGAAATCGATGCCTTGATCTAAATAAGCATAGCGCCAACGCCATTGATATCCGGTAACTTTTATGGTTAGTTCCGGATCACTATTGTCATTCATTTTAATTAAGGTTCTAGTGGCGGGAATCGCTATGACGATTAATATAATAAACGGTACAATTGCCCAAGCAACTTCTAAGGCCAAATGCTCATGAAATTGAGCAGCTTGAGCGCCTCGCGATTTTCTATGTCGAATTAACGAATAAATCATGATGCTAAAGACTACAACTGCAATGCCTACGCAGATCCAAAATACCAACATATGTAAGTGATAAATAGCATGACTGATAGGTGTTACGCCTATTGGCATATTGGTTTGCCATGCTGCGAAAGCCAATCCGGGAGTAACCAGAAAATAAAGGAAAATAAAAAAAACTAAAAAAAATCTTTTAACACGATCCATGTCAACACTATCCTTTTTATTACTCTCACAATTAAAGACATTATTTTATTTTTTAATTTTAAATGTTTTTTTATCTCAGTTTTTTAAATAAAAAAAATAATTAAAAAAATGCTAAATTTAAAACCTTACCACAAAGAATAATTTCCAATGGTTTTGCTTTGTTGAACCATATATTTTACGCTCGCTTCCAATTCAGAATTACTACAATTTTTGCAGTCACCTTTTGCAGGCATTTTTTTATATCCATAAATCGTATGTGTAAATAACACATCGATATTTTTTTCAATAATGGGTTTCCAGGCTTTTTTATCTCCTAAAATAGGGGCACCTAATTTTCCATAGTTATGACAAATGGCGCAGTGTTGCTGATAAATTTGTCTTCCTGCTTCTAAGCTAAGCGGTATTTCTTGTACTGGAATGGTTTGAGTTGATCCACTTTGATCATTCAGAATAAGATAATCAACAGCAGCTTTTACTGCATCATCAGAACAGCCGGTGCAAGTCCCTTTAGGTGGCATCGAGTTAAAACCGTGAATAGCCCGATCATAAACGATATTTTTTCCTTGCTTTAGACGTTTTTTCCATTCAGTGGTATCTCCTAGCTTAGGAGCGCCTGCGGCTCCGCTGGCATGACAAACTGCGCAATAAGTCTCATACACTTTGTGGCCAGTTTTAGCAGTAATGGGTCCACTAAAGGGGGAATAAGGAACTTGGCTTTTTACAGTTTTTAAATAAATGGCTATGGCATTTAGATCATCGATAGATAAATATTTAAGGCTATTACTATTTACTTCTGCCATGGGCCCAGCGACGTCACCTGCGTTTCTTAGCATTTTGTTTTGTTTAAAGACAGCACGGATATCATCGATACTAACTTTTTTTAAACCACTTGCACTAATATTAGGTGCATAATAACCTTGGATAAAACCTCCTGTTAGATAGTTTTTCTTTTTTTCTGCGCCTAGCAAATTCAAAGGGGTATGGCACATGCCGCAGTGACCTAAACCTTGGACTAAATAAGCACCACGATTCCAAGCTTCAGTTTGGTGCTTATCTGCTTCATAATTTCCCGAGCGAAGAAATAAAATTCGCCATCCTAACTGCAAGAAACGCCAATTAAATGGCCACATCATTTCGTTGGCCTGGTTAGCTTTTTTAACAGGAGTTAAACTAAATAAATAAGCTTTGATAGCTAATAGGTCATCAGAAGTGATTTTTGTGAAGCTAGCAAAAGGAAAAACCGGAAAATAATAACTTCCATCAGGTGCTATTCCTTGGTGCATGGCACGGATAAAATCTTTATCACTCCAAGATCCTATTCCTGTGGTTTTATCTGGCGTAATATTAGGAGAATAAATACTTCCGAAAGGGGTGTAAATTCCTAAACCTCCTGCAAAAGGTTTGCCATGATGTTTGGTATCGGTATGACAAGCAATGCAATCTCCAGCTTTACTTAAATATTCGCCGCGCTTAATGAGTTGGCGTATTGCAGCATCTTTAGGGTAATTAATGGTAGGATAGGGGATATTGAGCTCTGGATTTTTTTTTATTTTATCAACATTCGAGTTGGCGAATGCTAAATTTGCTATGAGAAAAAGTAAAAATAGAAAAAAAGTATCTTTTAAAAATTTATAGAGATAGCTTAAGATTATTTTATTCATAGTCCTTTACGAATCCAATCTTTTATATGTATTGAAGCTAAATGCATGTGCTTCATGCAGCGTAGGGCTTCAAGTAGTTTGTTCAAATTAAGTCAAAACATTATAATCTATTTAGTAGCATGACAGATAACTTTTTTAAATATTGCCTGCTAATTAAAGTGAGCTTTATCAAATGATTAATTCAAATGAATTAGCTAACGCTGTTAAGCGTTTAAAAGAAGGAAAATTGATTGTTTTTCCTACTGAAACGGTCTATGCCTTGGCGGGAGATGCAAGAAATTTAGCAGCAGTTCAACAAATTTTTGCATTGAAAGAACGTCCCACTAATCAAGCTTTAAGCGTTTTATTGGCTAAAGAACATTCATTGGATAAATGGGCTCGTGATGTTCCATTGATAGCTGAAAAATTAGCTCAGCATTTTTGGCCAGGTCCTTTGACGCTTATTTTATATAAAGAAAAATCTGTGTTGACAGCATTAACTGGCGGACAAGATAAAATAGGTTTACGAGTGCCGGATCATCCTATTGCACAAGCCATCCTAAATTCTTTTGGTAGTGGCTTGGCAGCACCTTCTGCGAATCGTTCGTCTCATTTTAGTCCTACGCAAATTGAGCATGTGCGACAGGAATTTGATAATGAGCTCGAGCTTATTATAGATGGTGGACCTTGTGCTATTGGGATTGAATCGACAATTATAGATGTGACTTTTGATATTCCGCGTATACTTAGATTGGGTGCTATTTCATTAGAACAACTAAAACCTATCACGCCATACGAAATTGAGGAGTGCACATTATCTCATTCCTTGTCTAAAAAGCCGCGATTAAAACAAGTTTCCAAGCAAGAATTAGCGTTAATTATCGATAATTATTTAAATCAACATAAAACATTAACTGTGCTTGGATTGAGTTCAACAAAGAAAAAATCTAAAAACTTAACTTGGATTCACATGCCCAATGATGCTAGCCAATATGGAAAGGTGCTATATAAATATCTACATGAGGCCGGACAGCATGTCAACGATGCAATTTTGGTGGAATCGGTGCCAATGCTTAAATCATGGGCAGGGATACAAGTGATATTAGATAAGTATTCAACATAGATTTTTTAACAAAACTAGGCTAGATTAAAAGCACTTATATGTTGGACACTTATGTTAGCGCTTTTCTTTCTCTATAGTCTTTGTGTGCTTTTGGCTTGGTGCAAGCAGAGAAAGCTTGCTATAGGTTTATTTATCGTCTTTTTGCTATTAACAGCGTTTGTGTTCATCCATCATATAACTAATCAGTTATCTCTGCAATTTTAGGGGTAATTATTATGCATCCCTCCAAAGTAGTAAAAATTCTTAAAACTCTTAACGCGATAGATGCTTTAGGGTTGGCTTTTTTGTTGTTAGTCGCGTTTATTTTACAAATAGGTTATCACGAATTACCTTGTCCTTTATGTTTATTGCAACGGCTTGGTGTATTGGCAATAGCATTTGGTTTTTTGTTGAATGTACAATTTAAGATACGTCCAGTGCATTATACTTTGTCGTTATTATCGGCAATGCTTACCGCTTCTATTTGCGTGCGCCAAATCTTTCTTCATGTAATCCCAGGTGACCCGGGTTATGGTTTACCTTTATTGGGATTACATCTTTATACCTGGCTATTTCTTCTATGTGTAGGTGTTATCGTTTATATCTCGATTATTTTTAGTATTTTCCCTCAATATAAATATGATGAGCCATCTAAAAGCAAAGGCATGCAATTATTAACTCATGCTGCTTTTGCAGTGGTTTTTCTTTTAGCCATTTTTAATGGTATTTCTACTTATTTAGAATGTGGAATTAAAGCTTGCCCAGAAAATCCAGTCAAATATGAGATTCAGTTAGTAGCCTCTCATTCTAAACATACTTAATTTTCTGTTTTTAACAATGCTAAAAAAGCGATAAAAATTAGCTTGTTATTTTTGAGGTTTTATGAATCTGAAAGATCTTAAATATTTATTAGCTATAGCTGAGTATCGTCATTTTGGAAAGGCCGCTAAAGCGTGTTCGGTTAGTCAACCGACCTTAAGTATACAATTGAAAAAATTAGAACATGCTTTAGGTGTGCAATTATTTGAGCGTGGTCAAAAAAGAGTATTAATTACAGCTTCGGGCCTGCGTATTGTTGAACAAGCAAAACATGTATTGAATGCAGTAAATGAGCTTGAGCGATTGGCAAAATTAGCTAACGATCCTTTTTCTGTTGAGTTACGTTTAGGACTGATTCCCAGTTTGGGCCCTTATTTACTTCCACATATTTTATCTTTCATAAAGCAGCAATTACCGAAACTCACGTTATATTTATATGAAGATAAAACAGAGGTTCTTTTAACCCAATTGAATCAGGGTAATTTAGATGCTGTGATATTAGCGTTACCGGTTCAGCATAAAGGCATGATTGTACAAACTTTATTTAAAGAACCTTTTTTTCTGGTTATGCCTGCATCACACCCATTACATAATTCTAAAGAGCTGCATTTAAACGATTTAAACAACGATAATTTGCTTCTTTTAGAAGAAGGACATTGCCTTAGGGATCAGGCATTAGAGGTTTGTCATAAAAAAAGTAATCTAAAAGAAAAGATGAATTATCGTGCAACGAGTTTAGAAACTTTGCGGAATATGGTAGCTAGCGGCGCGGGAATTACTTTGCTCCCTTTATTAGCTTTGGAAGAGCATCCTTTGACAATCAACAAACCGTTTGCTGCTCCTATCCCAGAGAGAATAATTGGAATTTTATGGCGTAAAGATAGTGCTTTGGAACCTTGTTGCCGAAAATTAGCGACAGTAATTGAAGATACGCTTCCAGATGTATTAGCCGATTTAGAAAAAAAACTCAAATCAACTAATACTCTTCGCACTTGAATTTTTGTCTGCATTCTCGCTCAATTTGCAATCCTCATATATCTTAAATAGACTCCGGTTGCTTCATTTTCGCGACGCCTTGCCAAAAATCCTATTGCTATGAGTTTATTCTTCGCATTTGAATTTTTGCTTATGTTTCTAGTCAATTCGCAATTTTTTGGCAATTGTCAAAAAATTAGCGCTTACTTTTTTAAAAGATTATTTCTTCATTGAGTCAAAAAACTCGTCATTAGTTTTGGTATTTTTTAAACGTTCAATTAAGAACTCCATAGCGGTGACTTCATCCATGGATTGTAAAATTTTCCGTAATATCCACATTTTTTGTAATACATCGGGTTTAGCCAGTAATTCTTCACGTCGGGTACCGGAGCGATTTAAGTGGATAGCAGGATAAATACGCTTTTCAGCTATTCGTCGATCAAGATGAATTTCCATATTTCCGGTTCCTTTAAATTCTTCATAAATAACATCATCCATTTTTGAACCGGTATCCACCAATGCCGTGGCGATGATGGTTAAACTACCACCTTCTTCTATATTACGTGCGGCTCCAAAAAAACGTTTTGGTCGTTGTAATGCATTCGCATCGACACCACCGGTTAATACCTTTCCAGACGAAGGAATAACGGTATTATAAGCACGCGCTAAACGGGTGATAGAATCTAATAAAATAACAACATCTTTTTTGTGTTCGACTAATCGTTTCGCTTTTTCAATAACAATTTCTGCAACTTGGACATGGCGTGTTGCAGGTTCATCAAAGGTACTTGCAATAACTTCTCCACGAACCGAGCGACGCATATCGGTTACTTCTTCAGGACGTTCGTCAATTAACAAAACAATCAAATAGCATTCTGGACAATTATGCGAAATCGATTGTGCAATGTTTTGCATCATCATCGTTTTACCGGCTTTCGGAGGAGATACAATTAAACCTCGTTGTCCTTTCCCAGTGGGAGCAACTAAATCAATAATTCTAGCGGTGATATCCTCTGTGCTGCCGTTTCCACGTTCCAGCGTCACTCGTTCGTCGGGAAATAAAGGAGTTAAGTTTTCAAATAAAACTCGATTTTTAGCATTTTCAGGGGCATCAAAATTAATTTCGCTGACTTTAAGTAAAGCAAAATAACGTTCAGATTCCTTAGGAGGACGAATTTTTCCTGAAACAGTGTCACCAGTGTGAAGATTAAAGCGTCGAATTTGACTAGGAGAAACATAAATGTCATCAGGGCCGGCAAGGTAAGATCCTTCTGCAGAACGTAAAAAGCCAAAGCCATCCGGTAATATTTCTAATACGCCATCTCCATAGATGTCTTCTCCTCTTTTAGCGAGTGCTTTGAGAATTGAAAAGATCATATCTTTTTTGTGCAGGCGGCCTAGACCGTCTATTTTTAATTCTTCAGCGATGGCAACGAGTTCGGCCGGGGAGTTTTTCTTGAGTTCTGTTAAATTCATAGTATTGTTTCTTTCATAAAAGGAAGTGTAAAAAATTGAGTAAAGTTTAAGTATTTAATTGGAATATTTAATATAAAGGATGTGTCAAGAATTTAGAGCGTGTTAAATAAATTCATTTTATAATGTTATATCCGAGTAGAGATACAAATAGTGCTCCTACGCATAGGTTAAAATAAATGATGCGAAAAAAGTTACCTGAAATCCCAAAAGCAGTATTAATGCCTGGTAATAATGTTTATCTCAAGACTCATCCTACTTAGAAAAATAGTTATAGAATACATTGGTCTTTAAGCAAGATGTTTATCTAAAAATGTTTCTAACTGAGATTTCGATAAGGCGCCGACTTTAGTTTCAAGTGCTTTCCCATCTTTAAATAGGATTAATGTAGGAATACCACGCACACCGTATTTTGCCGGGGTATTAGGGTTCTCGTCAACATTTAATTTGGCAATCTTTATTTTTCCGAGATACTTTGTGGCTAGCTCCTCTAAAATAGGGCTGATCATTTTGCAGGGCCCACACCATTCTGCCCAAAAATCAACGAGTATAGGTGACGAAGCTTGTAATACTTCTTTTTCAAAGGAAGTATCGTTAAGAGTAATAATGGAAGAGTTATTCATGGTAGTAACCTATTTGACCTCAAAAAAAATATTTGGCAAGTTATTATTCATGCTCAGGGGCTACAACGTAAATACCTGGAGCATTCCGTAAGTAACCGTTATAGTCCATTCCATACCCAAAAACAAAACCGTGATCCATAGTAATCGCTGTAAAATCTGCAGAGGTAGTTCCTCCAGGCAAGCGTTCAGCTTTTTGTTTGTCCAGTAAGACGGCGGTATACACTGTATTTGCTCCCTGTGCATGACAATAATCAACGATAGCCGCTAATGTCAAGCCACCATCTAGAATGTCTTCTATAATCAATATATTACGACCTTTGAGCGATACGCGCGGTTTAGCAATCCAGAGTATTTCAGATTGCCCAACTGTATCATGTGCGTAGCGAGTAGCATGAACATAGTCGAGTTCTAAGGGAAAATCTAGGCGCGGTAGTAAATTTCCTGCTGGGATAAGACCTCCAATCATGACGCATAAGACTAGAGGATTGCTTTCACTTAACTTATTGCTAATTGCCTTTGCCATATTATCTAAACTTTTTTCGATTTCTTCTTTAGTAAAAAGACGAGTCGCTTTTCTTTCGACTTCTTGTATATGACTCGGAATTAACATGAATGCATCCTAATATTCGAATAATGGTTTTAATAGATTAACCGCACTAAGCCAGGCATCAGTTTGTTGCAGTGCGGGGAGCGTTAGTGTGCGACGAGGAAATAATTTTTGCAAGTGCTGAGAATTATAAAGTTTAATTAATTCAGGGTAGCGTTCTAAATATTCTAATGCCAAGATAGCATCTTTTCGAGAATTACAAACTAATAATCCATTACATCCAGCTTGTAAAGCAAGATGAACGCGTTCAGAAATAGTGCCCATATGCTGTACTGCTTTCATTGATAAATCATCGGTGAAGATTGCACCCGTAAAATTCAATTGTTGACGCAAAATAGATTGTAGCCAATAAGAGGAGAAACCACAGGGTAACGGATCAACCTGATTGTAGACTATATGTGAAGCCATTATGCCATCTAAGTAAGGTGTTAATTGAGAAAATGGAATTAAGTCCTCGGCCTCAATAGTTTGAAAATCTCTGTCGTCGACGGTGAAATGTGTG
>NZ_OZ035011.1:1520000-1677843 GCF_964031165.1 Rickettsiella endosymbiont of Rhagonycha lignosa
TTTAGAAATTTTGACCATGCTATTTTCCCAAGATTTCAAAGTAATTTCTGGCAATTTATATTTCTTTTCTATGTACGCCCGAGTCAACCGCAAAATTGAGCGTAAATATTTAAGTCTTGTGCCGGGAGTATCTAAATTACGTTGAAGTAATGCCTTGGACATAATAGTCAGTCTCCTTGTAAGAGATATTTATTAAACTTAAAAAAATTATTTTAACTCAAGTAGTTAACTAAAAATAGATAATAAATGCTAGCCTACCCAGGACCAAATATGGTTTTTTATTTTTCGGCCACTAGACTTCAGGGGGGGCTATAAGGTACCTTCTACGCAATTTTATTTAGTTTTATTATTTATTTGTATTATGAAAACGATTCAAGAAGGGTTAACGTTTGACGATATACTATTGCTCCCAAATCATTCAGTGGTTTTACCTAAAGATGTATCACTTGAAACACAATTAACTTCTAAAATTAATTTAAAAATCCCTTTGATTTCAGCTGCCATGGATACCGTCACGGAAGCAAAGCTTGCAATAGCACTTGCTCAAGAAGGTGGCTTAGGCATTATTCACAAAAATATGACTATAGAAGCCCAAACCCAACAAATTAGAAAAGTAAAAAACTTTGAAAATGGAATGGTAAGAAATCCTATCACTGTTGCCCCAGAAACAACTTTAAGAGAATTACTTAAACTAATGGCAACTTACTCAATTTCAGGGATACCCGTTATCGAAAAGGATCGGTTAGTCGGTATAGTCACACATAGAGATATACGGTTCGAAGCAAGCTTAGATCAACCCGCATCTCAGGTAATGACACCTAAAGAAAGACTCATCACGGCTAAAGAACAAGCTACCTCAGAAGAAATAATAGATTTACTGCATCGCCATCGTTTAGAAAAAATCTTAATTGTCGACAATCAATTTCGATGCCGTGGCTTAATGACAGCAAAAGATTTGCAAAAAACTAAAGAAAAACCTTTCGCAACTAAGGATCAACGCGGACAATTATGCGTAGGTGCGGCGGTAGGTATAGGTGCTAGTGCTAAGAAACGCGCAATATCTTTGATTGAAACTGGTGTGGATATACTCTGTGTTGATACCGCACATGGTCATGCGCAAAGCGTTATCGATATGATCAAGTGGTTAAAAGATGAATACCCAGATGTTTCTCTCATAGCAGGAAATATCGCTACTGCTGAAGCAGCACAGGCCTTAGCTACAGCAGGCGCAGATGCTATAAAAGTGGGGGTGGGGCCTGGGTCAATTTGTACAACTCGAATTGTGACGGGTGTCGGCGTTCCTCAAATTACAGCTATCATGAATGTTTCTGCTGCTCTAAAGGGCAAACCTGTAACTATTATCGCTGATGGTGGAATTCGTTATTCAGGAGATCTTTGTAAAGCATTGGCAGCTGGTGCACATGCAGTCATGATTGGCAGCTTGTTTGCAGGCACTGAAGAGGCGCCTGGAGAAATAGAACTTTATCAAAGTCAACCTTACAAAGCGTATCGTGGCATGGGCTCCTTAGGGGCCATGCAGCAAGGATCATCCGATCGTTATTTTCAAGATACTTTGGAGTCAAACAAACTCGTTCCTGAAGGTATAGAAGGAAGAATACCCTATAAAGGCCCTTTGCAAACAGTCATTCACCATTTGTTAGGTGGAGTTAGAGCGGGTATGGGCTATACAGGAAGTGTTGATCTTGCTGATCTCCATAAAAAAGCACAATTTATAAAACTAACAGCTGCTGGCATAAGAGAAAGTCATGTTCATAATGTGGCAATTACCAAAGAAGCTCCTAATTATTACCGAGAAGATTAAATATTTCTTTAAACCAATTCTCAAAATAATTCTTAGCATTTTTTATGAAAACTAAAATTAAATCTCGAATAAAAACGGAGTGTACTTAAGATGACTATTCCTAAAGAACGCATACTAATTCTCGATTTTGGCTCACAATATACCCCCCTAATTGCTCGACGCATCCGTGAATTACACATTTATTGCGAAATTTACCCTTATGATATCCCCGAGTCAGAAATTTTAGCCTTTGCTCCTAAAGGGATTATCCTATCCGGCGGTCCTGAAACAGTTACTTTAGATACAACCCCGCGCGCACCAAAAATAGTATTTACCTTAGGCTGTCCAGTTTTAGGTATTTGTTATGGTATGCAAACCATGGCTGAGCAACTTGGTGGGAAAGTCGTTTCCTGTGCAAACCGAGAATTCGGATATGCTCCTGCTTTAGTAGCGACAGAAACTGAACTATTAACCCATATTCAAGATAACCCAAAAAAAGAAAAAGATGCATTGTTGGATGTTTGGATGAGTCATGGTGATCATGTTGAACGACTTCCCCAAGGTTTTGTTGTTATATTAAATACTCCGAACACCCCTATTGCTGGAATGGCTGACACGGCGCGTAATTTTTATGGTTTGCAGTTTCACCCAGAAGTGACTCATACCCGTCAAGGAAAAAAAATATTGGCTCGCTTTGTAGAAAAAATTTGCCAGTGTCAACCGAGTTGGACAGCACCTAAAATTTTAGAACATGAGATTGCTGAAATAAAAGAGAGAGTAGGGAAGGAAAAAGTTTTACTAGCACTTTCAGGTGGTGTTGATTCTACTGTATTAGCTGCATTATTACATAAAGCTATTGGTAAACAATTATTATGTGTCTTTGTTAATACCGGTTTACTACGTATTACTGATAAAGACTCTGCGATACAAGCTTTAGCTGACGACATGGGTATCTCTGTTGTAAAAATAGATGCCTCTGAACGTTTTATAAATGTCTTAAAAGGAATTACCGACCCCGAAGAAAAGCGTAAAACCATAGGTAATTTATTTGTTGAAATATTCGAAACTGAAGCCAGCAAATATCCAGATATTGCTTGGTTAGCGCAAGGAACTATCTATTCTGATGTCATTGAATCTGCTGGCACCAGCACTCAAAAGGCTCATGCTATTAAATCTCATCACAATGTAGGTGGACTTCCAGATACGCTTAAACTTAAGTTATTGGAGCCCTTACGTGAATTATTTAAGGATGAAGTATGTGAACTGGGCTTAGAATTAGGTTTGCCATCAGAGCTCATTTATAAACATCCTTTTCCGGGCCCTGGATTAGCTATACGCGTTTTAGGGGAAGTTAATCAAAAAAATATTAACCTTGTCCGTAAAGCCGATCTTATTTTACAAGAAGAGTTACGTGAGCAAAATTATTATAACAAAATAAGCCAAGCATTCTGTGTTTTTTTACCGATAAACTCTGTGGGAGTTATTGGAGACGCTCGTCAATATGCTCCAATTATTGCGATCCGCGCTATAGAAACCATAGATTTTATGACAGCTCGCTGGGCACATCTGCCTTATCATTTACTTGAGACTGTATCAAATCGAATTATTAATGAAGTGCCTGGTATTTCTCGAGTAGTTTATGATATTTCGGGTAAACCTCCTGCGACAATAGAATGGGAATGAAGCAATCTTTTCTTGAAATTCAAAAGCTGGTAAAAAGCAACGGTATACTGATCGCTCCAATTTTTTGGGAATACCACAAAAAGAATTGAATATTGGACAGCAATATAGTCAAAATTTAAGCGCGAAAAGTATATTTTTGACTTTAACTCATCTGTTCAATAGACTTCATACTCATACTTCATAGAAGTAACGATTTAACCTATGCTGCAACTTGTTAAAAATTGGTTTTCCCGATATTTTCTCGATCCAGAATTGGCTATTTTATGGCTATTTCTATTATTCATTATCATTGTTTTTGCTTCTTTAGGTAAAATTTTAGCTCCAGTGTTTGTCAGTGTCGTCATGGCCTATTTACTACAATGGCCAATTAGCTCCTTAGAAAAGTTGCATTTGCCTCGAATTGCTGCAGTTTTAGGAGTGTATATTAGTTTTGTAGGTTTAGTTATCTTGGCGATTGTGGGTTTGTTACCATTATTATTTCGCCAATTAAGTAACTTAATTAGTGAACTACCTGTCATGGCTGCAAAAGGTCAAGCACTACTATTGTACCTCCCTACTCGTTACCCAGGCTATACATCTGCTAGTCAAATTCAAGAGTGGATCACTCAGTTTAAGAGTGGATTAACTCATACTGGACAAGGAATATTATCTGCATCATTAGGTTACATTCCTAATGTTATCGCCTTTGCCATTTATTTTGTATTGGTCCCTTTGTTAGTGTATTTTTTCTTACTCGATGAAAAAAAAATAATCAACTGGCTAACTCAATATTTACCTGAAAAGCGTCGATTAATTTCTCAAGTCTGGACAGAAGTACTTACCCAAACAGGTAATTATGTAAGAGGGAAAGCTTTAGAAATGCTGATAGTATGGATAGTTACTTATCTTTCATTTGCCATACTTGGTCTTCAATACGCTATATTACTCAGCGTATTAGTTGGAATTTCAGTGATTATCCCTTATATAGGCGCAGTTATGGTAACTATTCCTGTCCTTATTATCGGATTTCTAGAATGGGGATGGACAGCACATTTTGCATATCTGGTTGCAGTTTACACGTTAATTATCACATTGGATGCTAATGTCTTAGTTCCCTTTTTATTTTCTGAAGCTGTTGATCTACATCCAATAACTATCATTATCGCTGTGCTCGTATTTGGTGGTTTGCTAGGATTTTGGGGAGTATTTTTTGCTATACCTCTTGCTAGCGTAGTAAAAGCTATTTTAAATGCTATTTCTTACAAAAAAGTTCCTGCACATAAAAATAAATTATGTTAAATCAATATACTCGTCGAAAATTCAAATGCGAAGAATATACTTTAACTTAATTCACCGACTGCTTGTAAAACTTCTTCTACATGACCAGGCACTTTGACCCTCCTCCATTCATGACGCAAAACACCTAATTTATCAATCAAAAAAGTACTTCGTTCTACTCCGAACGTTTTCTTACCGTACACAGTTTTTTCTTTTAGCACATGATACAACTGACATACTTTTCCATCAACATCAGATAATAACTCAAAAGGAAATTGCTGATCTGACTTAAATTTTTCATGAAGTTTCAAGCTATCGCGCGAGATTCCTAAAATCGTTGCGTTTAGAGAAGCAAATTTTTTAAAATTTTCTGCAAAATCTTTTCCTTCCTGCGTACATCCCGGCGTACAATCTTTAGGATAGAAATACAAAATAATATTTTTACCTATTGAATCCTTTAAACTTATTATTTTACCGTTAGTGGCGGGTAAACTAAAATCAGGTGCAGATTTGTTTATAGCTAACATATCGACTAATACTATTTAAATTAAAAAATATATCTAATTTTTTTGAGGCTCCATGGCTACATCAAAATTGTTTTCATCACAAAAAACAATAAAGTGTTCACGGAAGTCCGCTACTAAATGATGTGCAGGAAAACCAAACGACAAAGATATACCGAGCATTGCTGCTTCTGTTATCGGGGCTTTATATGATTCTATATGAAGGTTGTAAAGTGTTACTTCCTGTTCAGATAAAAATTGGGTTATTTTCGCTAAAACATCTGGTATATCAGGAGCCACAATGTAAGAAGAATAAGGAAAACTATCAGGTTGTGCACCTCGAAACTGGGTACGTGCAACTAAAACCTGACCCTCATATTTTTTTATGAGTGTCTCAAATTTAGCGATGGTATTCCAGGCTCCCCCAATCAACAAGGTCATTGTGACATGGGTTGCAGTGGTATTTACACGCGCATCAACAATATGGCAACCACTATGAGCAACCAACCTAAATACTTGATCAGTAAGCTGATTTTCATTAAGGCCTAGGACAACAACAACCAGGTTTTCCATAAAAATTAATCATGTTTTTCTAACGAGCGGGTAGTCTATTCTTTTTTAAGGAGGTTGTCACTAGGGACGAGATAGACCAATAGCTGTAGCTGTGCTTTAAACCATGTAAGAATTTGGGAAGGACTTTGATCCAAATCATTATACCTTTTAGTTTATACCCAATGGTTCAAATTATTAAGAACCATTTTTTAATTTGGTGGAGGCGGTGGGAATCGAACCCACGTCCGCAAGTCCGCTGCCTTTGGTACTACATGTTTAGTACAATCTTTAAATTTAATCGATCCATCTCCGATTGACAGGGGGTTGACCGACGATTCTGTTTGGTTTTAGTAGCTTTCGCCTCAGAAGGGGCTAGACTACGAGCTTGTCAGTTATGACCACTACCTCCACATACAAGCCTATGAAGTTCATGGCGCCGGCTGCTGTTTAGGCAGACCCAACGTTACAAAATTAACTACCTATTAGGCAGCAATAGCAACGTCTTTTTTAGCGTTATAGTTAGCATCGTTTGCAACTATAGATTTACAACATGATTAACGAGGCAAAGTTGCATCCTCGACATGCACCTCAGGGTTTGTAACCGGCGTCGAAGCCAGGTCGCCCCCAAGCATTGATTATACCTCATTTATACAAAGCTTTCTGTTAAGCCTTAAAAAATAAGGCAAAAAACTTAAATGTAAGTAATATCCTTACCTCGACAAACGTCCTAAACGCATTTTTTCGCGTTGCCAATCTTTTTCCTTGATGCTAGCCCGCTTATCATGCTCCTGCTTACCTTTTGCTAAACCCACTTCTAGCTTAACCCGATTTTTTTTCCAATAAAGCTTTAATGCGATAAGCGTATAACCTTTACGCATAATGCTTCCGGCAAATTTACTTAGCTCTCGTTCATTAAGCAGAAGCTTACGCGTACGAGTCGGATCAGGATGACTATGATGCATAGATATTGTAGCAAGAGGAGTAATATGACAACCTAAAAGCCATGCCTCACCATTTTTTAGTACTACGTAGCTTTCCGTCAGTTGAGCTCGACCACTACGAAGACTTTTGACCTCCCATCCCTGCAAAACTAAGCCAGCTTCGATAGATTGTTCAATAAAATAATCATGGCGAGCGCGTCTATTTAGTGCAATTGTTGTGTCTGGCAATGCTTTCTTAGAATTCATGGGATATACTCAAACATATTAGCAATCATAGGCTCCAAGCATAGCAAACATAGTAACGATAGTCGCCCTGAACCTTAATTATGCCATTTATTCAACATTCTTTAGAAGTGCCTTACAATGTGTCTGAGATGTATAAGCTCGTCAACCACATCGAAAAATATAGTGAATTTCTTCCTTGGTGTACCGAAAGCCAAATCATTAGTCAGGATGAAGATAGTATACAAGCCCGTCTTACATTGACTGGCGGAGGGCTTTCGAAAAACTTCACCACATCAAACAGGTTACAAAAAAACAAATTGATTGAAATTAGTCTAATCGATGGCCCTTTTAAACATCTAGAAGGGTATTGGTCTTTTGAAACAAGCCCCCGAGGTTCTAGGATCAATTTAAACTTGGAATTTGAATTTTCTACCCGTTTGTTAGCACTGGCTTTTTCTCCTATTTTTGAAAAAGTAGCTAATACATTAGTACAAGCTTTTTCTGAGCGTGCTAAGCAGGTTTATGGGAATCGTAAATTTGAAAACAACATTTATCAAGATAATTAAATAGTCATGTCATTTTTTCAAGTTGAAGTGGTATTTGCCGATAGTCGGAAACAAAAACTTATAAAAATTTCTGTCTCTGATGATACTTGTATCTCTGCAATCATAGAACTTTCTGGTATTTTGTTAGATTTTCCCAACATCGATCTAAGTAAAAATAAGGTTGGGATTTTCGGAAAATTATGCAATCTGCAGACTAAAGTCAAAGCAGGAGATAGAATAGAAATATATCAACCACTTATAATAGATCCTAAAAAAATTAGGATAAATCGTGCCAAAAAACAAAAAACGACTTAACAGTTTTTTAAACTTTTTTATTATAGCGAAATAAAATCCGCTATTAATTAAGTGCTGATTTTTCAATATTTTGTAAACGTCCGTTGGAAAAAATAAGCGTAACGCGTCTTTGAATAGGCTCTCCATGACCTGGTTGAAGAAAATAAATATAATCTTGACGATCCGATTGAAAAGGAGACTGTAATACGCAACTACCCAATAGATAACGAACTTGCTCCTTAGTCATACCGAGTTCTAACTGGTCTATGGTAGACTGCTGCAGTATATTGCCTTGCTGGATATCCGGTCGATAGACAATATTACAACCAGAAATCAGTAATGTTAAAAATAAACTTATAAGCAACTTTTTCATAAATAAAAATAAACTCGTAATCTTAATTTCTACAAATGCTTAAAAACAACAAGAAAAAATTTAATTAATCTAAAATCATCCCATACGAATTCATTAACCGAGGAGTTTAGAGATAATCTAATGGATAATCAACAACTACGCCAAGCAGGTTTAAAAGTAACAGCCCCTAGATTAAAAATACTTGAGTTACTTGAACAAGCTAAAACACGTCATTTAAGTGCCGAAGATATCTATAAAACCTTATTAGAGTCCGGTGAAGATATAGGTTTAGCCACAGTCTATCGAGTATTAACTCAATTTGAAAGTGCAGGTTTAGTTAAGCGTCAAAACTTTGAAGATTCTTATTCGGTGTTTGAATTGAACCAGGGGCCCCATCATGATCATTTAGTCTGTATCAAATGCGGAAAAGTTGACGAATTTGTTGATAAAATCATCGAACAACGCCAAAAGATTGTTGCAAAACAGGCTAATTATCAAATGACCGACCATAGTCTAATTATTTATGGGGTTTGTAATAAATGTTTTAAAAAGCAAAAGCTTAAATTAAATAAATAATTTGGATAAAATAAAAGAACCGAGCTAGTCTACTTCTAAAATCTTGAGCGTATTGGTACCACCAGTTGTCTTTAACAAATCTCCATAGGTAATTAAAACTTTTTCCCCTTTTTGTAAAAACCCATGTTTCTTTAATTCTTTAATTGCTAACTGACCAATATTTTCTTTATGCATTTTATCAATATTAAAATATAAGGGATAAACGCCACGATACAATGCTAATCGGCGTGATGTTTTTAAACTATGTGCTAAACCGTAGATAGGAATTCCGGAACGAATCCGAGACATCCACAAAGGTGTCGCTCCTGATTCAGTTAAGGCGATAATAGCCTTAATATCATAATGATTGGCAGTGTACATAGCCGCCATCGCTATGGCTTCATCAGCGCGATAAAATTGGCATTCGACGCGATGCCGAGATACACGTGTCATAGCTTGCTTTTCCGCTCCTAAACAAATACGTGCCATAGCCATCACCACTAAAGCAGGATGATCTCCTGTAGCAGTTTCTGCAGATAACATAACGGCATCCGTACCATCTAGTACAGCATTGGCGACATCAAAAACTTCTGCTCGGGTAGGAATAGCATTATGAATCATTGATTCCATCATCTGCGTTGCCGTTATCACTGCTTTATCTAAAGACCGCGCCCGTTGTATGATATGTTTTTGCACAGCAGGTAATTCAGCATCACCAATTTCAACTCCTAAATCACCACGAGCCACCATCACTGCATCGGAAGCACGAATAATTTCATCAATAACAGGAATAGCATCACTACGTTCTATTTTTGCAATCAATCCTGCATGACCCTTTGCTTTCTTTAATAAATTTCGAGCTAGATTCATATCGGCTGCGCTGCGCGGGAAAGAAATTGCAATATAATCAGCATTTAATTTTACTGCTATTTTTAAATCTTTTTTATCCTTATCTGTCAATGCTACAGCAGAAAGCCCTCCGCCTTTTCGATTAATACCCTTATTATTAGATAGTTCTCCACCTACTTCTACAAGACAAAATATTTTATTTTTCTGTATTTTTTTGACTTTCAATACTAAACGTCCATCATCAAGCAACAACAGATCGCCACGATTAACATCTTGTGGTAACTGTTTATAATCAATACCTACTGACGATTCATCGCCAGCTTCCTTGTCTAAATCAGCATCTAAAATAAACAAATCATCTTTTTTTAAAAAGATAGAACCCGTTTTAAAACGCGCAATACGAATTTTTGGTCCCTGTAAATCCGCCATAATGGCGATTTCTCGACCCGCAGCTTTTGCACATTCGCGAACATAATTAGCTCGTTTAATATGATCTTCTGCTTTACCGTGTGAAAAATTTAAGCGCACTACATCTAAGCCTGCTGCTATCATTGCTTGTAAAACACCTGCTTTATCGGTTGATGGACCTAACGTAGCCACAATCTTGGTTCGTTTAAATCGTTTCATTACTGTCTTTCCCCTGTGCGTTCTTGTAATATCGCTAAAATAGGTAAAGTGTTTCCTTGTATAAACTCAAGAAAAGCCCCTCCACCCGTTGATATATAAGTAATTTTATCAGCAATAGCATATTTTTCGATGGCAGCCAAAGTATCCCCACCTCCTGCGATGGAAAAAGCTGGACTATTGGCAATAGCATAACTCAAAGCACGCGTCCCTTGTTCAAATGGGGCCAATTCAAAAACACCAAGGGGGCCATTCCATAAAATACTCGCTGCTCGACGTACAACCTCGGTATAATTTATAATTGATTCAGGTCCAACATCTAAAATCATTTCATTCTTTTTTATTTCAGTTACCTTTTTAACAGTGGTTTTAGCGTTAGCAGAAATTTCTGTTGCTACAATAACATCTGTTGGTAGCACAATCTCTACTTGTAGCTGCTTTGATACTTCTAAAAGTTTTTTTGCTTTATTTACCAGATCAATCTCAAATAAAGATCGACCTACAGAATATCCTTGTGCCACTAAAAAGGTATTGGCTATTCCTCCACCAAGCATTAATGAATTCACTTTATTAAGTAAAGACGACAATAATGTTAATTTCGTAGAAACCTTTGCACCGCCGACAATAGCTAATAAGGGTCTAGCTGGGGTTTCCAATGCTTTACTTAGTGCTTTTAATTCTGACATTAATAATAAACCTGCACAAACCTGCGGCGAAAATTGTGCAACTCCCACGGTAGATGCTTCGCTGCGATGGGCTGTAGCAAATGCATCCATGACAAAAATATCAGCCAATTTTGCAATTTTTTTAGCTAAAATAGGATCGTTTTTCTTCTCGCCTGTTTGAAATCTAACATTTTCACACAACACGACTTCGCCGGGTGAAATTTTAAATCGATTCAACCAATCAGTGATGAATCTTACTGGATGACCTAATAACTCTTGTAATCGTGCCGCGATCGGAGCTAAAGAAAGCTCGTGAGTAACAAATCCTTCCTTGGGTCTATCTAAATGGGAAAGCAAAATAACTGCAGCGCCTTTCTTTAAAGCATATTGAATGGTTGGTAACGCGGCTTTAATCCGCGCATCACTGGTAATCTTACCTTTATCTAAAGGCACATTAAAATCTTCTCGAATGAGAACACGTTGATTCTGTAAGTCTATGTCTTCTAAACTAGTTAAAACCATAAAAATTGCTTTTATAAAAACATTAGTCTAACTGAAAAATTTAAACGGAATAATTTTTTAAAGCCATATTAAGATATAACACTAATGATTGTTAATTTTTTTGACTATATGTAAGATTTTATCTCACAATCCGCGCGAAGATGGTGAAAAGTTGCTTTTCATAGATCTTTCTATTTCATCTTCTTCATCTCTATTACAAAAACGCGCCGGGATATTTGGAAGAGGAGTAGCATGGTTTCGTAAATATTTATACGCATCATCTATATCAGCTAGAATATCATTAGTCTTAACTGAATCAACATCAGCAATGGTTTTAGCGTTAATACGCGCATCTATCCTTGAATCTGTAAGCCGACTTTGAAAGTCTTTTTTGGATTCACCATCCGCCCATGGTTGCATTTTCAACAACACATAACTCTTCTGTAGCATGGCTTCATGTTCTATAGGATTTTTTGCAGTCATTTCATGGAGCACAGCCTGAAGTTCTGCAACTTGTTCACCCCTGCTCTCTATCTCTTTTGAATTATTTTTATTTATTTTTAACTTTCTATCCAGATTATCTTGTTCAGTTTTCCGTCGATTTAAATACTCTAAAGTAATTGATTTAATCTCATTTATTTTAGATAGATTGAGCAAGTTACTTTCTTTGGCAAAATCAAGAGTCTTAAAAGATGAAATTAATTTGTTTTTAACAGCAATTTCTTCTTTATCATCGGTTTTTTTCTGAACAATTAGCAAAGCAAGATAGATAAACAGTTTTTTTACTTGATTAAAAACACTAGGAGGTTCAAACCTTATCTTTTCCAACTCATTTTTGAGGTATCTAAAATAACCATCCGGCTGATAGTCTCTAGTCAAACTAGGTTCTAATACAGGTTTTAATATTTTAGCCATACGACTTCTCTTTTTTATATACCTAGTCTTCATGTTAACACTATCAATAATTGTTTCCAAGCTAGCCAACTAAGCGCCATAACAGAAAATGTCTTAAAACCCATATTGCGTCAGATTAGAATTAAGGCTATTTTGTGGTCATGACAGCTTTACAAGGTTTACGCGTCCTCATTACTCGCCCTGCTTTTCAAGCAAAAGATCTAGCAGCTCAAACTCAATATAATGGCGGGGTAGTGGTATATTTTCCAACGCTGGAAATTATCGCTACCAAGAATATAAAAAAAGTCTTATTAGGCATAAAAAAGCTTAAAGAATATGATTTTGTTATCTTTATTAGCCCTAACTCGGTTTTCAATACTGCGGAATCTATTCATAGTATTTGTCTTTTTTGGCCTGGAAATACTAAAACCATCGCCACAGGACCTGGGACCGCATCAGCTTTAAAACAATGTGGCCTGCCGAGTGATCACTGTCCAGAAAAGGATTTTAACGGCACTGGTCTATTAAACCTTGCAGCGCTACAAGACATAAAACAAAAAAAAATTTTAATCATCAAAGGCGAAGGGGGTCGCTCCTATTTAGCCAAGGGTTTAAAAGCTCGAGGTGCTCTGATAGATAGCCTAAACGTTTATAAGCGACAACTGCCAAAAATTGATAAAATTGATATTCCGAATCAAGAATCAATTGACGTCATTATTTGTACTAGTCACAGCGGACTAAAAAATCTAGTTAGCTTATTGCATCCTTACTGGCAAGATATTTTATTAAAAAAACAATTGCTCGTTATTAGTTCTCGACTTGCTGATAGTGCAAAGAAACTAGGTTTTGTCAAACCTCCCTTAATATCGGATAATGCAACAAATACAGCTATCTTACAAACTCTGTTTTCCTGGCGGGAGCAATCACTATGGAATCACAGCCCACACCCAATTTAGAAGAAACCGAAATAAAGATCAAAAAAAACAAGCCTTTACGTTCTAAAAGCTGTTTTATAGCTTGGTGTGCAATTGGATTCTTACTCATCACTTGGATAAGTTTATTTTTAAGCTTAAGTTTTTTTTGGTTAAAAAACAGAGAGCGAGAGAACGGATATCATAATGTACTATCTGCTCTACAAAATCAGATCGCGCAAAGTCAAACTGACGACAAAAATCGTCAACAACAAATCTCACAATTACAAAATTTTATAGAACAAAAATTTTCCGCTAGCGATAATGCTATTTTGCTCGCAAACGTTAATCAACTGATTCAACTAGCCCAGTATAATCTTATTTATTTTCATGATACTGACAATGCTTTGTCTGCATTGATGTTAGCCAATAAACAATTAGGAACAATAATAAGCCCAGATATTCGATTAGAAAATCTTCAGCACTTATTAACTCAATATTTAACTAACTTAAAAGCCTTACCTCATATTGAACTAGCGACTAGTTTAGCGCAGATACAGACTCTAAAAATGCAAATTACGCAATTGCCTTTATTGCCAACATCTGATTCTTCTACCTCAAATCCTGATGTTTCTGCGAATAATCTCTCAGGAAATAAATGGATACGTATGCTTCAAAATAATCTAAACAGCTTTCGACAGCTAATTATTATTCGACATTTAAATAAACCTATAGAGCCCTTATTACCAGAAACAGAACAGCAATATTTGCAACATAACCTGCTTTTATTATTGCAACAAACTCAGTGGGCATTAATACATCATGAACCAACTGTTTATCAATCTAGTTTGCAACAAATTCAAGAAAATATTAAGAATCATTTTGCATCTAGCTCGCCCAACACACAAGCAGTTCTGCAAAGTATTAATCAATTAAAACAAATCGATTTACAAAATCCTACTCTCGATTTAAATCCATTACTCGAGGCAATTTCAGTTATAAAAAAAACACCTAGCTACCCCAACGCTACTCCTGTTATTTCCTCTAGTCAAAAGGAATCCTCTTGATGTATCGGTTTTTTATATTTTTATTAGTTCTTGCCGTTTCAGTTTGGATTGGCGTTAAAATAACCGCCGACCCAGGTTATATACTAATTACTTGGCATCAACTTGCTTTAGAAATGCCATTATGGTTAGGTATCTTAATTTTAATCATTAGCTTTATTTTAATTTACAATTTAATTCGGTTCTTTAATTATTTATTCATGCTTCCAAAACAATGGCGTCAGAATTTAGACAAAAAACGTTTACAAAAAAATACTGCGCTAAATGATCAACGTCTGTTTTCTTCTATCTATCAAAAGCCACAAAACTGGCATAATATTTTAGAAATTTTACCTCAATTAGAAAGTAAAACCTGGATATCTAAAGCGCAAATTCAACAAATACAGCAAGAAAGTTGTGAAAATTTGTTAAGTAAAGAAAAATATACATATAATTTATCAACGCTTGAGGACATATGGAACAATTTACCATCTAAATTAAAAAAAGATCCTTTACTGCTAAATTATTACGTTGAAGGCCTTATCAGACACCACGAAGACCCAAAAGCTGAATTATTAATAGTAAAACAGTTAAAAAAACAATGGTTTGGCCCACTTGTTGCAACCTATAGCCTTATTAAAAGTTCAAACTCTGCGCGTCAGTTAACAATAGCAGAGCAATGGCTAAAAAAACATCCTGATGACCCCTACCTTTTATTAAGTTTAGGTCGGCTTTGTAAACAGAGAAAATTATGGGGTAAGGCACGAGATTATTTAGAAAAGAGTTTAATCTACGATTCTTCTAACTTAGAAACATATCTAGAATTAGGTGAGTTATCTGAAAATCTTGAAGAACCATTGCAGGCTTTAGTTTGGTTTAAAAAGGGATTAATTAAAAAATTTACTTCTTAAAAAAGAAGCCTGTAAGAATTAAAAAGAACAAACACCAAGCAAAAACTATTGTGAAGTTTTAATTATAGTTTGTATAAATCATAGACATGTCCTTTTAACACTGTAGTAACAGGCCAGCCCCTCAAAAAACGTCCCGCAAAGGGTGACCATTGGCATTTAGTACAGAGATGCATGTCTTCAACTTTCTTTGCTAAAGATAAATCCACTAACACATAATCGTCTGGACAATCGGCTAAATTAAATATTTTTTTTGCACGTCGAGATGTTAAATCCATTATATTATCCAAAGAAAGCAGATTTTGATGATAGGCTTCAAATAATAATGGCAATGTAGTTTCTATACCTGGAACACCTGATGGACAATCCCCATAAGCTTTAGCTTTTTCTTCTAAGGTATGTGGAGCATGATCAGAACCTATCGTATCAATAATACCGGATTTTATTGCAGAAAATAATGCCATTTGATGCTCAGGAGATCGCAAAGGGGGATTCATTACCGCCTTTCCTTTTAAGTTTTGATAATCTGAACTATTCAAAAATAAATGATGCGGAGTCGTTTCTGCAAAAACTGGAAGTCCTTCCTCTTTTGCTTGAGCAATTAAATCAATTTCTTGACGGGTACTAACATGCAAAATATATAATCGCGTTCCATACAAACGAACGAGATGAATTGCTTTTTTAACGGCTAGTATTGCTGCTGATTCATCACGAATTTTAGAATGTATTGAATATGGCTGAGGTCCTTCAAATTTTTTTGCATTTTCTTTTAATCGGTGTTCATCTTCTGCATGAACTGCAACTAACATATTTTCTTCGGCTGCTATCTTAAAAATAGCATGCAAGCTTTCATCGTCATCAATAACTAACCCCCCTGTACTACATCCCATAAACACTTTAATACCAATAACTTGGTCTTTTATTTTTTTTATTTCATTCAAATGATGTTTATCAGCACCAAAATATAAATAATAACGAAGAGGAATTCCTACTTCTCTTAACTGTTTATCAATAAGTGCTTTTTTTTCTACTAAAGCAATTTCTGTAACGGTGGGAGGAATAGTATTAGGCATATCAAAAACGGTAGTATAGCCCCCTTTGATGCTAGCCTTAGCTGCTGTTTTCCAATCTTCTTTGTATTCCAACCCTGGCGTTCGAAAATGAACATGGGGATCAATTAATCCAGGCAGCTTTAATAATTGTTTGTTTATAAGTTCCATCATAAACAAATTTCTTCTAATTGGTCGCGTTCAAATTGTTTTTCACAATAAAAACAACGTAATTTCACCTGCTGTGGTGACCCTTCGAGTTTAAAATAGCCTTTAGATTCGATATGATTGATACAATTTAAATTTGGACACACTAATACATTGCGTATAGTCTTAGGTAGTTCGCAATTAATTTTTTCACTAACCTTAAAATTTACAATTTTGCTAATCGTAGCACCAGGAGCAAAGATTGCAACATGATCAATTTCCTGTGGAGTAAGCAATCGATTTTCAATTTTAATTAAATCTTTTAGTTTCAAAGATGTACTACGCAAATTTAAACCTAAAGTAACACGTTGTTTACTATTAACCACATGCAATAAACGCATAATTTTAAGTGATTGGCCTGCGGGAATATGATCGATGACGATTCCATTATCAATCGCAGAAACGGAACGGGTTTTAATCATGGGTTTTATCCAAAAAAATCGTCTAAAGCGATATTTTATCAAGTAGTAACGTTAAAACAGCTTGTCTGATATAAATTGCGTTGACAACTTGTTTAAAATATAAAGCATAAGAAGTTTCATCAATGGTTTTATCAATTTCACGACCTCGAGGCAAAGGGTGTAAGATATTCAAATTAGTTTTAACCTTTTTTAATTTATCACGCGTCAGAATATATTGATTTTCAAATAGTTGATGTTCGGATTGGTTAAATCTTTCCTGTTGTAGTCTAGTCATATATAAAATATCTACTTTCGAGATCACTTCGTCTAAATTTGCATGAAAAGAAAATCGAATACCTTTATGTTTTAATTCATCACATATTATTTCTGGCAGCGCTAACAATGAAGGTGAAACCAAAAAAAGCCTCATGTTAAATAAAGCGCAAAGTTGCACTAAAGAATGCACCGCACGCCCATATTTTAAATCACCTACAAGCGCTATAGATAATTCTTCCAAGTTTTCTTGTGCTTCTTGGATAGTAAATAAATCAGACAGAGCTTGAGTAGGATGTTGATTTGCTCCATCTCCAGCATTAATAATAGGCTTATCGGAAAATTCTGCAGCTAAACGTGCTGACCCTTCGAGTGGATGACGAATTATAATAAGATCAGCATAACAAGAAATCGTCTTGATTGTGTCTTGTAAATCTTCCCCTTTTTTAATAGATATATTTTCACTACCAGAAAAACCTATGACTTGCCCTCCCAAACGTAAAGTGGCTGTTTCAAAGGATAAACGGGTACGTGTTGAAGGTTCAAAAAAACAGTGCGCAACAATTTTATCAAGCAAATATTTTTTAGCTAAATTTTTCTTAAATTTTTTAGCAAGATTTAATATAGTATTTACTTGAATTAAAGAAAGATCACGAACTGATATAATATCTTTTTGACCCAAAACTTTTGACATAATTCACTCAAATTTAGTTAACTATAAATATTTTCATACTCTAGCAAATAAGGACTACGAGTTACACGGCAAACAGACAAAATTCAAGTGCGAAGAATATCATTTATCACTTTTTTTTATTACCAAACTTTGCCAAGATTCTATAGGCAATTCTTTGCCCCATAAACTTACTAAACATTGTAAAATTATCAGTGCGTTCTGAGCATTAGTAATTAAAGGAATATGATGATCAATAGCTAAACGCCGAATTAAAAACCCATCAGTTTGCTGCAAACCTGTCATTGAGCTTGGAATATTAATAATTGCTGCTATCTTACGTTGTGTTATTAAATCTCTTATATTTGGTTTTTTAGCTTCACTAGTTTTGTTAACAAAGTAGGACGCTATACCCTGCTGAGATAAAAACTGGTGAGTTCCTTCAGTGCTATAAATAAGCCAACCTTGATCATCAAGTTGTTTGACCCAAGGTAAAAGCTTAGCTTTATAGTTATCTGCAATACTTAATAACAATTTTTTTTCTGCAATATTTTGATCCGTTGCTAACCATGCTTTATAAAAAGCCTGCACCAAATCCTCTGCAATACATGCCACTTCACCCGTAGATGCCATTTCAACTTGAGCTACAGGATTAGAACCTTTTAAACGACTGTAAGAAAATTGTGCTGCTTTGACACCAACATAATCAAGCTCTAAAGTTTCATAATGTTTTGTTTGGTGCTTATTCAGCATCACTTCGGTTGCTATCTGAATGAAATTATGACCTGTTACTTTAGAAACAAACGGAAAAGAACGTGATGCTCGCAAATTACATTCAATAACCTGAATATCATTATTTTTAGCAATAAATTGAATATTGAACGGTCCAGTGATGTGTAAAGCCTTTACAATTTTACGCGCTATGCTTTTAGTACGACGTATGGTTTCTAAATATAATTTCTGTGGTGGTAACACAACTGTCGCATCTCCAGAGTGAACACCTGCATTCTCGATATGTTCTGAAATAGCCTCAATGACAATATCACCCTGTTTAGCAACTCCGTCTATTTCTAATTCTTTTGCTTCTTGGACAAATTTAGATATCACCACGGGATGTTCTTGCGAAACACGAGCAGCCGCTTGTAAATGCTGATCTAAAGACTCAGGATCAAAAACCACATTCATCGCAGAACCAGACAAAATATAAGAAGGCCTAATTAATACTGGATACCCTACTTTAGCTGCAAAAGTTTTTGCTTTACTCAAACTAGTAATTCTTTCCCAAGCAGGTTGATCTATATTAAGCGTATTTAGTAAGGCAGAAAATTTTTCTCGATTTTCAGCATAATCTATAAAAGTCGGATCCGTACCCAGTAAATGATAACCTTCTGTAGCTAAAGGGACAGCTAAATTATTAGCAATCTGTCCTCCGACCGAAACAATAATGCCCTTTGCTGATTCAAAATCCACAATATCTTGTACACGCTCAAAAGTAAGCTGTTCGAAATACAATCGATCAGATTCATCATAATCTGTAGAAACTGTTTCAGGATTCGAGTTAATAATAATGGCCGTTTCTTTTAATCGACGCAAAGTCTGCGCAGTAGTAACCGCACACCAATCAAACTCGACAGATGATCCTATCGAGTAGGGCCCTGAACCCAACACAATGATAGGTGGACGCATAGCAGGAGAAATATCATGTTCAACAGCATGGTAGCTTAGATAAAGATAATTTGTCTGCGCAGCAAACTCCCCAGCCAAAGTATCTATTTGTTTCACAAAAGGTATGATGCCATATTTTAGACGTAAAGTTCGTATTTGTTTTATTGATTTATTTTTTGTCTTAGCAATAAAGCTATCAGAAAAACCCGCTTGTTTTAATTGACGTAATAGATTTTTATTAAATTTATGAAGATTTAACTGTTTTTCTAATTCTGTTAATTGATGAATTTGTGCCAAAAACCAAAAATTAATCTGAGATAAGCGCTCAGCTTGCTTAACTGAACCACCATTTTTAAAAAATTGATATAAGGCAAATAAACGTCTATCGGTAGCAAATTGTATTTCTTTGCGTGGATTATCAATTTCTTCTGGATAATCCATTAAGCAAGTTGCCCCCTTGTTTAACATCCCCACTGCTTTTTGCAATGCCTCTGGGAAAGAACGGCCTATTGCCATCACTTCCCCCACGCTTTTCATTTCAGTACCAATCGTTCTTTCAGCCGCTTTTAATTTATGTGTATCCCACCGTGGAATTTTTACTACGATATAATCCAGTGCGGGTTCAAAATAAGCGCTCGTCACCTGAGTGACACTATTTTTTATTTCATAGAGCTGGTAACCCAATGCTAATTTTGCAGCAATAAACGCTAATGGATAACCCGTTGCCTTAGATGCTAATGCACTGGAACGGGATAATCGCGCATTCATTTCTATAACTCGGTAGTCGCCATTTTTAGGGTTAATAGCAAATTGAATATTACATTCGCCAATAATGTTAAAATGCTCAGCAACTTGCAAAGCCATATTCCGTAATAACTGATGTTGCTCATTATTTAAGGTCTGTGCTGGTGCTACAACAATGCTTTCTCCAGTATGGATGCCCATGGCATCCATATTTTCCATATTACAAATTGTTAATCCATTTCCCATTTGATCACGGACAATTTCATACTCAAATTCCTTCCACCCAAATAAATATTCTTCTATTAAAATTTGTGGTGCTGTGGCTAAGCTCTCCTGGGCTCGCTGCTCAAGAATTTCTCGATGCGCAATTTTCCCAGAACCTAAACCTCCTAAGGAGAAACCTGAACGTAACATAATGGGATAACCGATCTTTTCTGCTGCTTTCAACGCTTCAGCAACTGTTTTGACTGCAAAACTAAGTGGTGTTTTAATTTTTATCTTTGCTAAAGCCGCTTTAAAAAGATCTCTGTCTTCTGTTTGGCGTATCGATTCAACGGATGTTCCTAATACTTCTACTTTATATTTTTTTAATATCCCTTTTTTTTCTAAATCTAAACCTAAATTAAGAGCAGTTTGACCGCCAAAACCTAGTAAAATTCCATCTGGCTTTTCTTTAATAATAATCCGCTTCACTGTATCAAAATTTAATGGTTGTAGATAAGTTTCATTGGCTAAATTTGCATCCGTTTGTATGGTAGCTATGTTCGGGTTTATTAATACCGAAGTAATTTTTTCTTCTTTTAGTGCTTTAATGGCCTGTGAACCGGAATAATCAAACTCGCCTGCTTGGCCTATTCGTAAACCACCCGAACCTAAAATCATAATTTTCTTATATCGTTGTATTTTCATAATCTTTTATAACATGCGATAAAAACGTTCAAATAACCATTGTGTATCCATAGGTCCAGGTGCAGCCTCAGGATGGAATTGTACCGAAAAAAAAGGATCTTTCTTATGCTCAATTCCTGCAACTGTTCCATCATTTAAATTTCGAAATAATACTTGCCAATCTTTAGGAAGTGATTTTTCATTTACCGCATAACCATGATTTTGCGAAGTCAAATAACATCGTTTTGTCGGCAAATAAATACAGGGTTGATTTTGAGAGCGATGGCCAAAAATTAACTTATAGGTTTTAGCCCCAACCGCTAAAGCCATTAATTGCGTCCCTAAACAAATGCCGAAACAAGGCTTCTTTTTAGTTAAAGCCTTTCTTAAAATGGCTATCGTTTTTTTACATAATTGCGGATCACCTGGACCATTGGAAATAAAAACTCCATCATAGTCTTCCTGACTATAATCATAGTCATAAGGGACTCGTTTAATTTTTAGTGGGAATTTTAATAAACAACGTAAAATGTTTTCTTTTAAACCACAGTCTACAACTATTATTTTTTTTCTACCTTCACCATAATACAGCGGCTCAGTAATTGTTACTTGTTTTACCCAATCGATAGTTTCAAATTCAATAAAATCGCCATGCGGCTTATTTAATGAAGTAATTATACCTGGTGTTACTCCATTAACTCTTAAACAATGTGTTAAAGCCCGCGTGTCCAAACCCGTTATAAAAGGTATATTTTCAATTTCAAGCCAATTTACTAATGACTGTTGGGCAGCATGATTTGAGTAAAATGACGCTATTTCAGAAATAATCACGCTTTTTACTTGAATTTTGTTAGATTCCCAAGTATTTGGTGCAGAAACACCATAATTTCCTATCAAGGGATAGGTAAAACATAATATCTGCCCTGCATAAGAAGGATCTGTTAAAGATTCCACATAACCTAACATACCTGTATTAAATATAACTTCACCGGAAACTTCAGTTGTTTGGTTTACTGGCATATATCCAACAAAGCTCTCACCTGTTTTTAATATTAATTTTGCTGATACCAATTTTTTCATGATCTCGTCTGTTGGTGAAATTGAGCAGCAAGATAAGGGTTCCACATCATGCCTGTTGCAGAAAGGGCAATATCTGCGCCACTATTTAAAAATTCATTAAAATGTTCCGGAATAGTAATACCACCCATACCCAAAATAACTAAATTTAATTTTTCAGTTTGATTAATTTGAACTAATTTATTAAGACATTGTAATGCTAATCGACGGATTGGATAACCTGAAACCCCACTATAAATTCTTTTTCCAAATGCAGGCTGATGATCTTTATTCAATACGCGCATACTGATGGAGTTGATAGCACTAATACCGCTTGCTCCAGCCTGTGCTGCAGAGATTAATAAATTTAAAGGGGACTCATGCTCATGAATTAAGCCTATCTTTAATACGATGGGAGTATCGCCTACACATTTCACAACCAAGCTTGTTATTTCCGATACATGTTTAATACTCCAATAAAGCGGTTCACCTGATTTCATTAAATTAGGACATGAAAAATTTAGCTCTATAATATCAGCACCGGCTTCTTTAGCTATTAATGCGGCAGCCGCAAAATCTTGTGACATCGATTTAAGCGAATCACCTTCACCATAAACCGACACAATCAGCACTTGACCTTCTACTAAAGAATTTTTTGCAAAAGCTATATCTTCCATAATCACTATCGGTTCCAAACAACCGTTACCAAAGGAATTACTAATTGCAATTTTGTCACTTATTTTTTCAGGTTCATTCTTGGTAAAAAGAACTTCTTTTAAATCAGCATAATTAAATAATTTTTCACATTCGATATGAACAATATTTGGCAAAGGATGGGTTGGGTAAGCTTGGCGCCGTATTGTTTTGTAGGTCAATACGTCGAAACCTAGTTGTGCTAATAATGCCACACCTTTACCAGTTGTTGCAGCGCATGCAGCCGCACCAATTTTGGAGGCTAGAGAATAGCCTAATAAAGAACTCCACTGTGTTCTGTCTGGCCAAACTCGAGTCGGTGGTTTTATTGATGGGAAAGAGGGATTGCTGAAGTTTTCTTCGAAAGTTTTACTAATGTCATAGAGAGGCGATGAAACGCTCAACATGCGATATGGCTATAAATAATTTCGACTATTTAAACCGATTTTCCAAAAAATACCAAGTTTTTTATTGTCTTAATTAATATTTTTCTATACGCTTACCTTCCCCGCGTTTTATATAAATAAAAGCGCAACATGAAAAAACATTCTGCCTTAAGTCTCCTTATCAGTATCAGTTTAATGCTTTTTTCTTTACCATCACCATCAGTAACTTTAGAATCTGAGGTAATAGCGGATATATCAAAACGAAGTCATACTCCTGTGGGCGAATTAAAAACACTCTTTGCTGATTGTGACAAAGCTATGAGCCAACTAGACATGCATCTTTGTGCGGATAAAGATGCTACTACAGCTAGTTTCAAATTAAAGCAAATATTATTTAATAAAAAATCACAATTGTTGATTTGTAAGTCTCAGCTCAAGGAAAAGATTGCCCAATGGGAAAAACTCCGAGACAATGCTTGTGATAAAGCTACTGAAGACTCTAAGGATGGTTCAATATGGACAACTTTATTACTAAATTGTGTGACAGATGAAACAACTAAGATGGTAAAGAAGCTCGATAAAATAAATAATTGCAACGAACTAAATAAGATTGTAGAGCCAATACAGATCGAACCAGGCCTTTATTCTCCTTGTGGAAAAGCATCTTGTTAATTGGTGCCGAGAAGAGGACTCGAACCTCCAAGGGTTGCCCCACAAGTACCTGAAACTTGCGTGTCTACCAATTTCACCACCTCGGCAAATCTCTCTTTCAAGACAACATTATTTGGTCATTTTGATAAGTGGATAACCTGCTTCTAGCCAAGTGCGGAGACCGCCTTGCAGAGAAGCAACTTGGCTATAACCCATTTTTTGAAGATTATCTGCCGCCAAGCAAGATCGAAAACCGCCGCTACAATAAACAACAATCTCTGCTTCAAAATCTGGAATGTATTTCTCAATATCACGTTCAATAATACCCTTACTAAGAGGGATAGCATGAACAATAGACCCTTGTTGAAATTCATCGTGCTCACGTACATCAATTAAATAAAACCGGTGCTGACTGTTAATTTTTTTATTTAAATCAGCAACCGTCAACTCTTTTATTTGAGGTTTTATTTTATCAACTAATTTTATAAAAGCTGATGTATGTTGCTTTTGATTGATCACGAATGTATTTCGTTCTCCATTTCTACTTCAATATCTTTCATGGTTAAACGAATGCGACCTTGTCTATCTATTTCTAGTACTTTGACTTTGACAATTTGGCCTTCGCTTAATACATCACTCACTTGTTCAACACGTTCTTTAGAAATTTGTGAAATATGTACTAAACCATCACGACCGGGTAATACGTTAACAAAAGCACCAAAATCAGTCAGTTTAACTATTGCACCTTCATAAGTACGGCCCACTTCCACTTCCGCTGTTACTTTTTTAATACGTTCTATTGCATTTTGGCAAGCATGTAAATCAGATGTCGAAATTCGAACGACACCATCATCGCTAATGTCGATTAAGGTTCCTGTTTCTTCAGTAATCGCGCGAATTGTCGCTCCACCTTTTCCGATTAAATCACGTATTTTTTCAGGGTTTATCTTTAAAGTAGTTATACGCGGTGCATAAGGGGAAACTTCTATGCGTGGTTCAGCTAAAGTTTCTTGCATAATATTTAATATATGAAGACGACCCTCTTTTGCTTGATTTAATGCCACCTGCAAAATTTCTTCTGTAATACCATCAATTTTAATATCCATTTGTAATGCCGTGACACCATCTAGTGTACCTGCAACTTTAAAATCCATATCTCCTAAATGATCTTCATCACCTAAAATGTCGGTTAATACAGCAAACTGATCGCCTTCTTTTATTAGGCCCATTGCTATACCCGCTACATGTTTCTTTAAAGGTACACCAGCATCCATTAGCGCTATACTTGCACCACAGACTGTTGCCATAGAGCTAGATCCATTTGATTCAGTAATTTCAGAAACAACACGTAATACATAAGGAAAATCGGATTCACTAGGTAATACAGCACGCAAAGCACGTTTCGCTAAATTACCATGCCCAATTTCACGCCGTTTAGGGCTTCCCATTTGGCCGGTTTCACCCACGCTATAAGGAGGAAAGTTATAGTGAAGCATAAATGTTTCACGCCCTTCTCCATCTAAGGCTTCTATGGTTTGCGCATCTCTATCCGTACCTAAGGTAGTAACAACTAATGCTTGCGTCTCGCCTCTAGTAAATACAGCCGAACCATGTGTACGTGGTAAAAATCCTGGCTGAATAGTAATAGGGCGAACTGTTATCTTATCACGTCCATCAATGCGATTTTCGCCTGATAGAATACGACTACGTACTATTTTCTCTTCTAAATTTGCTAGGAATAACTGAATAGCTTTAGCGGAAATTCCTTTTTCTTCATCTAACCATTTCTCGACAATACTATTTCGTAAATTTTCTAATTTAGCTTTACGAATTAATTTCTCCGGAATTGCATAGGCCTCAGTATATAAAGCCTGTATAGCTTGCGTTATTTCTTGTTCCACAACTGCATCTAATTGAGAAGTTGTAGTTTTTTGCGCATCCCAAGCGGGCTCACCTGCCTCTTTAGCAAGCTCTTTAATAGCTTGAATAACCCCTTGCATTTGTTGATGTCCAAACAAAATAGCATTCAACATAATTTCTTCAGTAAGCTCAGCTGCTTGAGATTCCACCATTAAAACGGCTTTGTCTGTTCCTGCAACTACTAAATCTAAATCTGATGTTTCTAGTTGCTTAAAGCTTGGGTTTAATAGGTATTGTCCTTCCGAGTAACCGACTCTTACTGCCGCTATCGGACCCTTAAAAGGTAAGCCGGATAAGCTTAAAGCCGCAGAAGCCCCAATTAATGCAGGAATATCTGCGTTAATATCCGGATTTGAAGATAAAACAGTCGCAACAATTTGCACTTCATTATAAAAACCTTCAGGAAACAGAGGCCTTATTGGTCTATCAATTAAACGCGATGTTAAAATTTCTTTTTCAGTAGGTCGTCCTTCCCGTTTAAAATAACCTCCTGGAATACGTCCAGCCGCATAGGAGCGTTCTTGATATTGAACAGTCAATGGAAAAAAATCTCTTTCTTCACCTGCTTGCTGCTTGTTACCTACAACGGTTACTAAAACGGTAGTACCATCTAAGCTCACAACAACTGATGCTGTAGCTTGACGTGCGATTGCCCCAGTTTCTAGAATTATTTCCTGCGAACCAAACTGCACGACTTTCTTTATAGAATTAATTAACACGTTTACATTCCCTCAAAAAAAACAAATGGGCGAAAATTACCGCCCATTGGTACGAATAAAATGTCTTCAACGATTGGCTGAAGAATATGAACAGGACTTAACCACGCAAGCCAAGTTGCTTAATGAGCGTTAAATACCCCTGTAAATTAACACTTTTGAAATATTTTAATAATTTACGACGCAAAGCTACTTTCTTTAATAGACCTTGTCGTGAATGATTATCCTTCTTATGCACTTGAAAATGGCCATTTAGTTGTTCGATAGCCCCAGATAATAAAGCAATCTGAACCTCTGGGGATCCTGTATCGCCCGGAGAACGTTGAAATTTAGCCAATATTTCATTTTTAGCCAGCATAAAACCTTTAACCTCTTATAAATGAACCCGCTATTCTATGCATAATCCCTGCAACTGACAAGGATTATCTTCTTAAATTATGCTTCTAATAGTTAAGTATCGATAAACCTTTGTATCTTTAGGGATTACTTATAAATCGTAGGTAAAATGCTTACTTTTACTCTTTATTGCGTTCGTCCCTCCCTAAGACTCAAACAGTTTTTAACTATCTGATCTTCATAACTTAAGGTTTTTTAGAATCTAAATTTCCAGCTGAAAATAAAAAAATCTGCCATTGGTAATTATTTCCTATCGCAAAAAATCACAGCTTGTTTATTGAACCTTAAATTACATCATTATTTAGTATAAGTGCCGTGTCATGTTAGAATATCCACCCGCCGCTGACAGCTATTTTTACCTAATTTGTCGGCGTTGGAAATTATCAGCATGGACAGGTAAAATTACCGCTAATTAATAAGTGAAAATGATATGAAAACTACTAGTAGCATGAGCAAAATTCTTAAAGGATTAATGGCTGAGTTAGGGATTAATGAATCGGAACTAGCACGACGCACCGGTGTAGGCCAACCTGTAGTACATCGAATTTGCTCAGGAGAAACTGATAATCCCAAAGTCGCCACTTTGAGTCCGATTGCCAATTTCTTTGCTATCTCTATCAGCCAACTCATCGGTGATGAGCCCATATCAGCTGATCGCATTCCAGGCACTTTTAACCCAGATGCTCAAGGATGGCGTCAAATTCCATTACTTACTTGGCCTCAAGTGTTACATTGGCCCAATCTTCCTGAAAAATTTGCCCCATTACCAACAATTTCTACTGATATCGACATTAGTCAGCATGCTTATGCTGTTGCTGCTAGAGATACCACCATGGAACCTCGCTTTCCAGAAGGAACTGTACTTCTTATAGATCCCGATCTAAAACCTAATAGTCTTGATTTTGCGATTATTCATATTGAAGGGCATGATTTACCCAATTTTAAACAAATTTTAATCGACGGTGGACATACCATCCTTAAACCTCTTAATACTGATTTCAAAACCTTACTATTAGATAAGCCTCATCGTTTTTTAGGTGTGATGGTCCAATCAAGAATGGATTTTAAAAAGAAAAAATAAATCCTTTACTATAATAAAGAAACACAATGAACTATGGTTATTCTGGTAAGTATATTACAGAATTGTGTTATGGCTTAAAAATATAACTTGCCGTCAAACTGTTTAACCCTTTAAAATCTTTTTTTATACTAAAATTTTATTAATATTAATTTTAAAGCAATAAGTCATGAACCAGAAAAAACGTACCGCTATTTTTCAGCGTTTTCATGCTTACAATCCTCATCCAACGACAGAATTAATTTACTCCTCACCTTTTGAGCTTTTAATTGCCGTTATTCTTTCTGCTCAAGCAACAGATAAATCCGTTAATAAGGCAACACAAATTTTATTTGTTAAGGCCAACACACCAAAAAAAATAGCTTCGCTGGGATTAACCGGTTTAAAAAAATATATAAAAACAATTGGCTTATACAATACTAAAGCAAAAAATATCATAAAAACCTGTAAAATTTTATTGGAGCAATATCAAGGAAATGTCCCTAATAATCGTGAAGCGCTGGAGAGTCTACCGGGTGTTGGGCGTAAAACTGCTAATGTCATATTAAATACTGTTTTTCATCAGGCAACCATTGCTGTTGATACGCATATTTTTAGAGTATGCAATAGAACCGGTCTAGCGCGTGGAAAAACACCTTTAGCTGTTGAAAAAATGCTACTAAAAGTCGTTCCTAAAAAATATTTAAAAAACGCTCATCATTGGTTGGTGTTACATGGGCGTTATATTTGTTTAGCTCGTAAACCTAAATGTCCTGAATGTATTATTCAAGATCTTTGTGAGTATCCTAACAAAACTGAACGTAAATGATTAAAGTCTTATAGACTCTAAAGATGGTATGCAATTTTTGCTCAGCTCTAAAAATTTATATTTAAAACTTCTTTTAGAATTTCTTCGGCACCAAGTTTACGTAAACTTTGTGCCGCTAAAAGTCCGATTTTTTCCGCATCATCAATAGCTCCTTTCTTTTCGACTTTAATTAGTTTAGTACCATCTAGATTTCCAACTAAAGCTTGTAAACTCAATTGCCCATAATCCAAAGAAGTCGCATAAGCGGCTATAGGCACTTGACAACTGCCTCCTAACTCTCGACTTAAAGCTCGCTCAGCTAATACACAATAATAAGTATCAAGATGTGTCAATTTAGAAATATATCGCTTGCTTTCCTCATCATCTGATCGGCATTCGATCCCTAAAGCGCCTTGGCCTGGCGCAGGTAAAAAACAACTGGTCTCTAAATATTCACTGATTCGATCTGTTTTTTTCAAACGAATGAGCCCTGCGGCAGCTAAAATTATTGCGTCAAATTCACCTGCAGTCAGTTTGTCTAAGCGAGTTCCTACATTTCCTCTTAATACTTTCACTTGTAAATCAGGACGCAAAGCCAATAATTGCGATTGGCGACGTAAACTTGAAGTACCTATACAAGATCCAGATGATATTTGAGCTAAAGGTTGGCCAAATCTTGAAATTAACACATCGCGAGGATCTTCACGCTTGCAAATGGCTCCTAATACTAAACCCGATTCTAAATCCATAGGCAGATCTTTCATAGAGTGAACGGCTATATCTGCCTGATGATTAATTAAAGCCGCTTCTAATTCTTTAACAAATAGTCCTTTACCTCCCAATTTACTTAAAGAACTGTTTTGCAGTCTATCTCCTTCTGTAAGCAAAGGAAGTAAGCTAATCGTTAAATATGGAAAAAGTTTTTGTAATTGTTCTTTAATTATATTGGCTTGCCAATAAGCCAAAGGACTTTTTCGAGTAGCAATACATAAAAAATTTTTATTATTCAAAACTCACCTCAAATATTAAAAATTTTGCAGTTGAGTTTTGATAAGTCGATCTTTTTTTTCCCATAGTTCGTTGAGTTTTTTTTGAAAAGTTATTCGAAATTGACGATCGTTTTCATAATCCCCTAACAAGGCTTTAGTAATTGGGATTGTTTCAACATCAACAATTATTTTTTTAATACTTCCTGATAAGAAATCTAATAAGCTAGTTTGATGAGGAGGATAAATAATTGTGACATTAAGAATTTTATGGAAAAAATCACCCAATACGGCAAGACTAAAAGCCATACCCGCTGCTTTAGGGCGCAATAAATACTGATAAGGGGAAGCTTGCAACTCATGTTTTTCTTTTGAAAATCGAGTACCTTCAACAAAATTAGCCACTGTAGTTGGTGTAGTCTTAAACTTTGCGCTAGCTTTTTTTGTTTCTTCAATATCCTTATTTTTAAGCTCTGGATGCTTGGTTAATTTGGCTTTGCTATATCGATGCATAAATGGAAAATCTAATAGCCAACATGCCCAACTTGCTATTGGCAGAGTCCAAAGTAATTCCTTTTTAAGAAAAAATTTTAAAGGTGGAATTTTTCCGCTAAAAATATACTGTAAAATAAGTATATCTGCCCAAGATTGATGATTAGAAATGAGTAAATACCATTCTTTATAATGTAATTGTTCTAGTCCTCTTATTTCCCATTTAATTGGAGTTATCAATTTTAAAAGAAAATAATTACTGCGTAACCAAACCGCATGTAAAGATTCCATTAAATTTTTAGTCAGTCGGCGCCATTTTTTTAATGGAATAATAAATCGCAGAAAACCTACGCTCGCTAAAGGGATAAACCAAATTGTAAGAACAATAAAATATAAAATCGTTGCGAGTCCTGCTCTTAAGAACTTATATAAATTGTTCATAAATAGTTCGCATTCCGATAGGCTATCAGCGCGTGTAAAAGACAAAAGGCTACAAATAAAGAGAAGGTATCCTTATTAAACATAAAGTAATACCTTTTAAATTAATTTACCTTCTCTAAGAAAAGCTTAAATCTTATTAAATAATAAACTGGTATGATCGACTAAATTACGCCATAAACCAGCTTTTGATAAATCCTCTAAGGCAATGAGCGGCGCTGATGCGATAGGCTTATCATTCAACACTATATTGATTTGACCAATAACTTCTCCTTTTTTAATCGGTGCCTTTAAATTAGGAGTAAAAATCATAGTCGTGGTAGGTTTTTTATTTGATCCGAGAGGTAGAGTTGCATAAAGATCTTGCGCTAAACCGACTTTAATTTGAGGCCGCTGAGCAAACCAAACTCTAGTTGTAGTCAAATTTACCTCAGCATTATACAACTTATGTGATTCAAAAAAACGAAACCCATAAGTAAGTAATTTTTGGCTATCTTGCGCTCGCATTTCATCGGAAGGGGCACCCATAACAATTGTAATTAAGCGCATGCCATTTTTTTGGCCTGAAGCGGCTAAACAAAACCCTGCTTCATTAGTATGCCCAGTTTTAATTCCATCAATATCAGGATCGCGCCATAATAAGCGGTTGCGATTAGGTTGTTTAATTCCATTGTAAGAAAACCATTTTTGAGAATACCATTTATAATCTTCGGGGAAATCAAGGATTAAAGCGCGTGCTAAAATTGACATATCACGTGCAGTGGAATAATGGTTAGGATCAGGTAATCCATCTACATCGACAAAATGAGTATTTTTCATACCTAGTCTTGCTGCTTGTTGATTCATTAGGTTAACAAAAGATTCCTGACTTCCTGCGACATACTCCGCCATCGCCACACAGGCATCATTTCCCGAATCAACTATCATACCTTGCATCAAGTCTCCTACACTGACCTTGTCTCCAACTTTCACAAACATTTTAGAACCACCCGTTTTCCAAGCGGCTTCACTAATAGTTACTAAATCAGTTGGATGTATATGCCCTTGTTGCAAAGCCATAGACACAACATAAGAAGTCATCATTTTGGTCAAACTAGCAGGTGCTACGCGTTCATCAATATTTTCGCTTGCTAAAAGTTTACCGCTATAAGCATCCATCAATAGATAAGCTTTAGCATTTACGCTAGGCGCAATCGGTGTCAATGTGGGTTGTGCAGAAACAGGGGCTGTTATAGGAATCACAGGGTCAGCTTTGCATACTGAACCCAATAAAGCCATTATTAAAAATATTAATGTAAAACAAAATGGATATCGCTTAAACATGGTGTAAACGCCTTATAACAGTTTAGAAGTAATGCAGTTTCGTTGTATATACTAATTTCGGCTTCGAATATAAGTCCAGGTATAGAAAGATCCTGCCAATCCTTTTAGTAAAGCAATAATACTGCAAATATCTGATTATTTATAGAGTAATACCATTTATTACCAAAAAACCCACTCGCTTATTTATTTCAGCTTAAACTTTATTTTCATTATGGTTTAGGATAGAGTACTTTTTTAAGCATATACCTTAAATTTATTCTAAACTCTTTAAAGGAAGTATAAGATAATGAGTAAACCCTATTTAAAAATAATAGAATCTACTAATTCTTTTTTTCAAAATGTCATACTTAGTGCTATCTTTGTTTTTAAGTCAAACATCTACCAAATAGGGTCATACTTTGAAAAATACCTTGCTCCCATTTTGTTTCCTCTCGTTGTTATACCTGATGCTGTAGCTAGTTTGTTTGCGCTTTATCAGTTCGCCCGCGCTAAAAATAAGAATTTAGGTAAGATCTTTGACTTAATTCATGCCCCAATTAAAGCCGCCTTGGTTTTCACTGCGGTTTTTGCTGGGCTTAGTTTAATTTTTGTACAAGGATTATTTCTGACTGCAGTAGGTTCCAGTGTCGTTTATCATCTTGGTTTATCAATTTTTCATGTATACCATTGGCTTAAATCAGAAAAAAATTCTCCAGCTAGAGCACTTCATAAAAATCACACCCTAAATAATCTTATTGCCACTATGTTAGGCGGAATTGTTATTGCAGGTATTATTTTAACAATGGTAGTTGCTCCCTATTTAGCCACTACTGTTTTAGCAGTAGCAGGAATAACAACTGCAAGTTTACTTATGCTAGCTACTATTTGCGCAATTTATAGAAATTTTAAAAATCCTTCTCTCTCTCCAACTATTAACCTTTTAAATGAAGGTACATCTGAAATCAATCAACCTTCTTCATTTGATCATTCAGCTTCATCAACTTTTTCGCATTCAAGTGAAATAATACCTACACCAAAAAATAAAAATTCAAATTATTATTACCGTGAATTTCGTTCTGCAAAATTAACGGGTAATCAAGAACAGGATAAAAATTTACTTATTGAGGAATATGATAGTAAAAAACTAAGTCTTCAGCGACAAATAGAAAATTCAAAGAACAGTTTTTTTGGGCGTGTTTGGTCAGAGGAATCAAAACGCCAAATTAAAATTAGTACTCTTACTCTTCTTGAAACAGCAATAAATTCAAATGATAAAAGCCTTCTATTATTAATACCAAACCAGGCATATCAATCGTTGGGTAAAGAAACCGGCGATATGCAAGATATAATTGAAGCTACCGAATCATATTTTAGACCTCGCTAACTATATTTTTGTAAGCTTTTTAACTACAAATTAATCTGACTTATCTATAAACATAAAAAATGATTGTTTAGAACTATCATTAAATCGCATGTAATAATGCTTTATAGGCCATTATAGGCATGTAAGCTTTACTTATGAGCCCATATTAGGTATTTATTTAACCTAATATGATAAGAAAAATAAGACTAACTATAGCTGGCTTAGCGCTATTCAATATGATTTTTGCCCCGTTGGGATTTGCGGAAAATCCTCCTGTGGCATATCAACTACAGGGTCTAAATCAAGACCTTAAAAGCCCTGTTCAGGATGGTCTTGATCGAAGCCTGCGAACATTAGTACATCCGTCTGCTGAAGATGTCCAGCTTTGGTATCAACATTCGATCTCTGACATCAAACAAGCTTTGCAAGCATATGGTTATTTCAAGCCAACTATTAGGCATTCATTAAAAAAAATTGGTACGAGCTGGAATGCTAATTTTCAAATTTCTGTAGGTCCTCCTTTAAAAATTACATCATTAAAAATTTCAATCGATGATACAAACCAAGACCCAAAAATAACAAAATTAATTGCTGACTTTCCATTATATAAAGGTGATATTTTTCGCAGTGAAATATACGAGGAAGCAAAACAAAAATTACTTACCCAGGTTGTAGCAGAAGGCTATCTTTCGGCATATTTTTCTAAACACACAATTTTGATTAATCGAAAAACATATACATCCGAACTTATTCTGATTTTAAACATCGGTCCACGTTATTATTTTGGCCCTATCAGTTTCCAACAATCTATACTTAATAATAGTTTATTGCAACGCTATATCCCATTTAAATCGGGTGACCCTTATTCTTCAACGCAACTTTTAAAACTACAGGATAATTTAAATAAAAGTGGATATTTTCAAAACGTATTAATCCCGGATGTGCAAATAAACAAAGAAAATAAAAATTTGCCCGTTACTTTTATGTTGACGCCACGTGCATCCCAACAATATACAGCAGGAATAGGATATGGTACCGATGTGGGGATTCGTGGAACTTTAGGTTGGGAATCTCGTTATCTTAACAAGGAAGGCCATCGTTTAAGTGTTTTAAGCCAATTATCTAAAATACAAAACAGTCTACAAACAACATACACTATTCCTGGGAAACATCCCAATACAGATAATTATAATATTAATTTTGCCATTGTCAGAAAAAAATTAACTCAAGTAACAACTACCACTCAACAATTAGGATTAGGGAGTATAGGTAAATGGAGAGGGTGGAAACGCAATTTATTTTTAAATTATCAAATTGAACGCTTTAATTATCTAAATCGACCTAAGACTAACTCACATTTACTCACTCCAGGCTTAAATTTATCTTATAGTAAATTTGATAACTCACTTTTTGCACACCATGGTTATCAATTAAATTTCAGATTACAAGGCGCTAATCAAAACTTATTATCAACTACAAGTTTTTTACAAACAGAAATACAAGGAAAATATGTATTAAGTTGGGATGAGAAAAGTCGATTATTATTTCGTGGTGATTTTGGTTATACATTAACTTCTAATCTTGCAAATTTTCCTCCCTCATTGCTTTTTTATGCCGGGGGAAGCCAAAGCGTACGTGGTTATGCATACCAATCATTAGGTCCTGCGCCTTATTTAGTGGCAGGAAGTATTGAATATCAGCATAAACTTATTAACAATTTTTATGGTGCTATTTTCTTTGATGCTGGAAACGCCGTTAATAATTTCCCCATTCATTTACAAAAAGGATCGGGCCTTGGCTTGGTTTGGGCATCCCCTTTAGGCCCTATGGAAGTTACTGCAGGGAAAGCTTTGGATCTTCCTGGACACCCCGTAAGATTCCAATTTACAATGGGGTTTGATTTCTTATGATAAATAACAAGCAACAACCTTCGATTAGATGGTTGTTAAAAAGTTTATTAATCGTTGTGTTTATAATAAGTGGTTACTTAATTCTAAACACAGAAAAAGGATTAAAATCCGCGATTTTATTTGGAAAAGAATTTCTGCCAGGCCAGCTAAAGATAAAAATTATTCATGGACGACTTTTAGGACCAATTCAGTTAAAAGAATTATATTATCAAAATAATAAAATTAATCTTTATATTTCAGAAACACAGTTCGATTGGCATTGGAACGATTTATTAAAAGGAAAACTTAATTTAGGGCCCATCTTCATCGATAAATTAAATCTTTTTGTAAAACAAAAAACTAATCAAAAAAAATTAAACCCCTATCGGCAAAAAACTTTTCGACTTCCTCAAATTTTAAAATATTTAAAATTAAATTCCATTGATATCCATCAGATTAATGTTCAAACTGACGATATAAGCCTATTATTGCATGGTTCCGTACACCAACAATGGAATATTAATTGGCAAATAAATGTTAAGGACCTCAACAAATTTATTGCCGAGTCGCAAGGAAAAATAACCTTGCGAGGAAAGATAAGTGGAGCATCCTCATATCCTGAATTTAATATAATTGCAGAAAAGACTAATCTACTTTGGCATGACTGGCAGTTCAAACAAATTCAGGCTGCACTAAATATTGATAGTAAAAATAAAAAATGGTTTTTCAATTTAGCAACTATCCAGCTTAATAATAAAATATATAAACTTTTACCGTTACAATTAAAATTATCTGGATCTTTTTCACCATTCTCTTTACAAGGGAATTTATCCGAATTTAAACTGGAAAAATTAATTCAAGCAACACAATCCACGCAGTTAGTTGTTCCTAATACACAAATTGCTAGTCATCTATCAAAACATGGATTAGAAACATCGCTTCAATCCTCAAGTAATAAAAATCAATCATTTGCTCATTTATTATTACCCAATTATCAAATGCGGTCATTTCCAACATCAAAACAAACTTTGTATGCAAATATTGATTTAAGCTTTAAAGATTTAAATTTTTTAACTCAATTAATTACTGATTTAAAAAATACTAAAGGTATTTGCAGCGCTCAAATTAGAATTACAGGCTCATTTAATAAGCCATTATTAAATTTAAATCTTAATTTACAGCAGGCCAGTACAGAAATACCTGTTTTAGGTCTTAAATTAAAAAATATAAAATATCAGCTGCATACCGATAAGAATAATTTAATCGGTATTGGTCAAATTTATTCAGGAAATGGATTTTTAGAAATTCATTCTATAACCGATTTATTAAAACAAAATCTATCAACATTAATTGATTTGCAAGGAAAAGATGTAACTATAATTCATAATCCAGAATATCAAATTATAGCAACGCCAAAATTAAAAATTCTAGCCAATAGACAACAAATTGAAACCAATGGCATTATTTTATTTCCAAAAGGCAGCATTAAAATTAATCCTAAAAATAATAACTCAATTGAGTTATCTAACGATGTAGTGTTTGTAGAAGATAAGAAAAAATCTGTTACTTCACCTTTTAAATTTAAAAATAATATTAAAATCGAAGCAGGCGATGATATTCAATTACAATATCAAGGGCTTAATACTAAATTAAAAGGTTCACTTACTATAAAACAAGATTTTAATCATCCTATATTGGCATCAGGGCAATTAAAACTTTTTCCTGGTGAATATAGTTATTATGGTCAAAGCTTAAAATTAAAAGCTAATTCTTCATTAAATTTTGCCAATACGCCTATTGGTGATCCCACACTAAATATTTCCGCTAGTCGAAATATTTTAATTTTGCCGGTATCCACCCAGAATACCTCTGTTGATACTCAATCTAAATTAGGCTCTAATAATTTTATTCAATCCTCAATTTTTTCTTCTCAGTCTATACCAATTCAATTAGATATAGGTATACAGGTGAGAGGAACATTGCAAGATCCGCATATTATTTTATTCGCTAATCCTTCTAATATCATTAAATCGCAATTAGATATGCTTTCTTATTTAATTACCGGTCAAGCCAGTAATCAGCTAAGTGCCGCTAGCACGCAATTATTATTAACTGCTGCTAGCAATTTAGGGAGTGAAAAAAGTAATATTGGTCAAATTATTAGTAAAGTTCAACAGAAAATAGGTTTAGATCAATTGACTATTGGAAGTAAACCCATTTTTAATCCGACTACTAATAGCTTACAACAGAATACTTCGTTGATAGTTGGTAAAAATATTTCACCAAAACTTAACATCTCTTATAGTTTAGGTTTATTGGATCAAATCAGTATTTTAAACATCAATTATGTTTTAAACAAAAATTTTTATTTACAAACTACAAGTAGTAACTTTGCTAATGGCTTAGATCTATTCTATAAATTGGAAAAACAGTAACGGTCCTTTTTAATGATCATGAGCTAAACGATACATTAATACTGCTGCTGTTTGTGTTTGTATTGGCAAAGATTTAATGTCCAGCGTTTCATTTTCTGAATGAGCCCCCGTACCCACTGGACCTAAACCATCCAAATTAGCTTGAGTGATCGATGCAACATGCGAAATATCTGCAGCTCCACGTAATCCCGGATCAAGCGCTATAACGGGGCCATAGCCCAAATTAATACTAACCTCACTATATTTTTTTAGTAATTCGATATTGTTAGCAGTCAAAGGCATACAAGGGATACCTTCCTGAAAGTTAAAAACCGCCATAGTAGTCGGTAAATGGTGATTTATTATCTTCGCAATTTTCTTTTTAGCACTAATCTCCTGTTCTGGAGTTATAAAACGTAGATCACCTGTAGCCATCGCGGTTTTAGCGATAATATTATCTTTTCCATAAGCCTCGCCTCCAAAATAGTTCTTTTTATAATTAATGGAAGCACCGGCCAATATAAGTCCAGGGCTAAAAGATAAACCTTTCTCAGCACTCATTTGTTCTCGCATGGTATTAAGAATACGAGTTAATTCAAAAATAGCACCATAACCTGCTGGTTTTTGAAATACTTCGAATGAATGGACGCCGCTACCTTGTGTATTTATCTGCCAATGGTCAACTCCACGACGAGCTATAGTTGCTGTATTGGGAAGCGTAGCCCATTCAAAACCTAAAGCAACATCGCTATGCTGGGCAGCAGTAAATAAAGGTTTTCTTGAAATACTGGTTGGTTTCCCCGAATATTCTTCATCTCCAGTTAATACTACTGTAATATTCATATCACTAAGAACATTTACATCCTGCAATGATTTTAAAGCATAAAGAATTACTACATCTCCTCCTTTATCATCGATTACACCAGGTCCGGTCGCTTTATCTCCGTGACGTTCAAATTTCTGGAATGGACTATCTTTGGCAAACACTGTATCGAGGTGTCCAATTATGAGTATCCTTTTACCTTTTGTGCCTGAATGCTCAGCAACTAGAGTTCCTGCACGCTGCATATAACTCGGTTCTTCAACCCAATAGGTTTTAAAACCAAGCTGCTGGAAAAATGGTCTTAAAATTTCACCTACTTGATGAACCCCAGCAATATTAGCCGTACCACTATTAATATTGACTAATTTCTCTAATAAAGAAAGTTGTTCTAACTGCTGTTTACCAATGTAAACTTTTATCTGGGTTTCTGTTGATAATGTTTGAGCGCCTACTATTTTTGCAAAAAAAAATTGTGCACATAAAAAAATGAATAAGAGAACTTTCATATGATTTAATTAATTATAATCAGATACTTAATGAACCTTATCGATTGAATGCAAAATTTATGAGTTTGTCAATAATTATTTGCGTAGCATTAAGCCGTTTAAATTGGCTTAATTTAATTTTTAATTCATCTAAATTTTCATAACTTTCGAACAGTGTCTTGAGTAATTTTTCATCTGAAAATTCTTCAAAGTAGATTACCTTGCTTAGACCTAGCTTAGCGAAGTATTTTGCGTTGTGAATTTGATCTCCACGGCTAGCTTTTTTTGATAAAGGTAGCAAAATATTTGGCTTATTTAAGGACACTAACTCATAAATAGAGGTAGCGCCCGCACGGCTAATTACTAAATCTGCACTAGCAAGAACATCAGCAAATTCATCTTGTAAGTACTCGAATTGTTTATAACTTTTAATTCCCTCAAATGCAGAGTCGGATTTATTTTTACCGCAAATATGAATAACTTGAAATTTTTCTGTTAATGGATTTATTAAACGACGAATACTTTCGTTAACTATACTCGAACCCAAACCACCGCCCATGATTAATAAAACCGGTTTTATTTTTTCGGTAAAACCACAAAATTTTAAGCCTCTTTTAGGGTCTCCATGTTGCAGCGCATCGCGAATGGGCATGCCTGTCAGCAATATTTTAGAAGTACTTTTAATGTATTTAATGGTTTCAGGGAATGTAATGCAAATCAATTTTGCGAAAGGAAAACTGAGACGATTAGCTAAGCCAGGAGTTAAATCAGATTCATGAATAACAATTGGAATGCTATTTAATTTAGCAGCAATAACAACAGGCAAAGCAACAAATCCACCTTTAGAAAAAATAATATCCGGCTTGATTTTTCGACAAATTATAAGGCTTTGTATGATTCCCTTCATTAACAGAAAAGGAGTTAATAGATTTTTCCAGGTCCAATACCGATTTAATTTTCCAGCCGTAATGGCATAGTAAGGAATTTTTAAAGGTTTGATAAGCGAATGCTCTATACCTTTCTTAGAGCCCACATAAAAGATATCTACACCTTTATTCTGCAAAGCGGATATCAGAGGCAAGCTGGGTGTAACGTGTCCCGATGAGCCACCACCGGTAAAAATAATCTTAATTTTTTTTGTCATAACACAAAATTAAATCGCTGAATTGGAGTGTAGCTCTAATTTACCCTCAAGATGTACATCATGCGGAGCTTCCGGTGGTAAAATACCTTCATTAGTAAAGCGTTCCCATAAGCTAAATAAAAATTGCGATCGTACACCAGAACGTGAATTAATATGATTGAGGTCAACGTAATATTCAACTTTAAACTCTAACAAAATTTTATCAATTTCTTTAAAATATACTTCTGGTTTAGGATTCGTTAAAATTTTTGGGATTGTTGCTAATACTTCTAAAATAATATCCTTTATTCGTTGGGGATTATCTTTCCTATTGGTTTTAACAGTCACCAAAGCACGAACTACACTATCTCGGTGCGTCCAATTAATAAAATTTTTGCTAAAAATGTCCGCATTAGGCACTAACAATTCCTGACGATCATCCGTTGTCACCGTAATCGAACGAGCTCCAATATGGGATACTTGACCATCATAATTACCTACTGTAACCCAATCACCTACTTTTACAGGTCTTTCCACCAATAGAAAAAGACCCGTAAAAAAATTATTAAATAAATCTCTTAAACCCAAACCCACACCAAACGAAAAAGCTCCCAAAATAACGCCAATATTACCCAAGGTTAGTCCCAAAATATTTAATCCAACCAAAATTCCAATAGCAATAAGCGTATATTGCGTAAAAATAGCTAAACTATTACGTAAACCAAGATCTTTCGCATGAGCAAATAACCAACGATACGCAAATTCACGAGACCAATGAGCTATCCAAGTTAAAATTACCACTAATATTGCTAATTGCACAATCGTAAAACCAGTCACAATCGCGGTACTAGCTATAACGAATAATTTTTTAGACAGTAATTTAGAAAGACTTATCTTTAATGAAGGAATACGATCTCCCCAGTCGTAAAGTTCAAATAAGCCCAATATTGATAAAAATAATAATGCTAATTTTAAAATTTGATGAAATGGTTTCAATAAAGATTGGCTCCATAACCAACCATTTCTGAAATGGCGAATACATAGTTCGGAGACCCAGCGAACTAATTCATCTAAAAGACCTCTTAGTAATAGATAAGCAGTTAAGGCGACTAAGAATAAACCTTGGTAATGCGCTATAGCCCAAGCCAATTCAACATAACCCACTAATCCTATTAAAGCATTGGTTAATAAACTGAATGGGATTAAAAAACTTAACCATCGAATCACTCTTTTTAAATAAGCATGTTTATTTTCTATATAAGGTTCAAGTAATGTAGGAACAACTTCCCAACCCTTCATTAAGACTAAAGCTACTATGAGAAGAAATAACATAAATAAACGGCCAAACAAATCTTGAACTTCATAATTAACCGGTAATTGATTAACTAAAATTGTCGCTAAGGTAACTATGCCGCCGATCAATAATGTAGTTCGTAACCGATAATAAAGTTTGACATCATGACCACTTTCGTCAGTGGTATTTTCAAGCAATAAAATATGTGCAAGCTGAATAACAATACTAAATATTAAACAAACAACACCCATGCTAATAATCAAAGAAAATAATTTGATGGATATATTTAATAAAAACAATAACCCAATTAATCCCGCCAACAACATAATTCCGGATAAATGGCGTTGCAGTAATTGCAAAACAACTATTACGGTTTGTGCAGAAAAAAAACCTCTACTACGTTGCTGCAAACGTACTCGATCTACTGCTAAAAATCGCCTTAGTTTTAACCAAGTAGCAAACCATATCAGCACACCCAGTAAGACAATAATCCATTGCCAGCTTGATACTAATTCTAGCTTGCTGAAAACTGGTTCATAAAGACCTGCTAATTTATCTATGGTTAATCTAGGGATTTGAAAAATAGTTTGGCCTAAACCGACCCAAGCATTTAAATTCAAACCTGGTAACGTTTGTCTATTAGCTAGCTGTAGTTTTAGTTGTTTTGCTATAAGAACTTGTTCAGCATCTGCATCTTTAGCCAGTTGTTGCATTTTTACAAGTAAATTTTGATAGCCGAGAATAATTTCTTTTAATGGGGCTAATTTTATCTGATCATTCGTAAAAATAAACTCTTTTTGTTGGTGATTTTTATTAATTAAATCCAAATAATTTTGTAAAAATTTAATTTTATTATGAAATAAGTCAATTGAAGTATTGACCTGTTCATTTAGACTTTCAATTTTATGTTGTAAATTGCTGAGTGTGCTTAAGGATAATTTTTGATTAAACGCTGAAGCTAAGTCTTGTAATTTATTAGCTATTCTAGCAGTGTTTAGTTCTGTTTCGAGTAAATTACTTTTTTCTTCCGCTTCAAATATTTTAAATTCTATTTGATCATAAGAGTTATTATTGATAAAACCGGTTATTTCAGCTTTTTTTAGTTCTTCGCTCCATTGGTTTAGACGTTGCATCCAATTCTGTTGATCTTGCTGGAGGCGTAGGGTTAATACATCTAAAGATTCTTGGCGTTGCGTTTGCTGTTGTAATTGATAATTTCTTTGTAAATTTTGACGCCATTCTTCAGCAAAATTAATTGTCTGTTGCACAACATCGCGCGAATCTTGTAAAACCCTAACGCGCTTTTGCTGTAAGTTGAATAAATTTCGCCGTTCTTGCAAAGTTTGCTGCAGTTGTGCCTGTTGTTGCTGAACTTCTTGAGGAATAGATAAGCCTGGTGTCGAAATTTCCCATTGATCAATTGCATTTCGAATGGAATCTTGAATCAAATCAGTAGATTGTTGTGTGGTTTTTAGACTTAAATTAATACTTTCTAAATCAGCTTTTGCCATAGCAATCAATAAATCCAGATGCGCTAAAGATTGTTTGCTAACGACCGGTGAGGCGACTTTCTGTTCATTACGCAACCCCTGCAGTTTTCTTTTTAGTAATTCACCGCGCATCTGCTCAGCAACCAATTGTTGCTGAGTCAAATTTATTGAAGGAGATTCATTAAGCTCAGCAAAAGCCGGAGAATAAAAACCCCCTAATAAAACCATAAAAAAAACAAATAGTTTGTACAAACTATGACCTCAGGGTAAAGGTAAAGGTTGCTCAGTTATGCTTATAACGCTTTTTGCATAGCCGCGCCATTTCATCCAAACATAAACAGGCGCACTACTAAGTAATAATAATGTCCCATAAAATACAGTTTCTTTCCCCGAACCTATGATAACCCAAAAAGAGTAAATTCCCGCTAAAATTGCAATAACTACTGAACCAAATAATTTTCTACCTTTTTTAAAAAGCCCAGGATATTTAAAAAAAATAACCAACTCAGACATCGTAGTTAAAAAATAAGGAATCAGCGAGGCTAAAGTTGCTAGTAAGATAATAATTGTAAATTGTTTAACCAAACTATGATTTAAGGTCATCAATAATAGGAAGGAAATTAGAATACTAGAAATAACCAAACCCGCAACAGGTGTCCCATTTTCTGATTTTTTTAAAAAAATACTTGGAAAAAGTTTATCTTGAGCAGCTGCTAATGGAATTTGACCTTGAAGTAAAATCCAGCCATTTAAAGCACCTACACAAGAAATGACTGCCCCAATAGCAACTAAAAAACTTCCTATCGGTCCAAACATGATGCGTGCAGCATCAGCATAAGGAGCATTAGAATGCGCAAGTTCCGTTAACGGCATAACTCCCATTACTGCGATACTACTCAATAAATAAACAACTGTCGCTATGGTTACTCCCAGAATAGTCGCTTTGGGAATATTTCGATTAGGGTTATCTACATGACCAGCAGGAACTGAAGCAGATTCTAGACCGATAAAAGACCATAAAGTTAAAGTTGCTGCGCCGCTAAATGCACTTAAGTTAGATTTTCCGGATAAATTGAATGCACTCAAAAAATGGGGATGAATATAAAAAATCCCTACTAAAGCAATAAGTAACAAAGGAATCAATTTTAAAATAGTTGTCAATAACTGAAAAATCCCCGCGTGCCGAACACCTAGAATATTGATAAAAGTCATTAACCACACCAAACCAATACTAACAAAACAAGACCATAAGGCATTCTTAGCCAAAAGGGGCCAAAAAAAACTTAAGTATCCTGTTAAAGCAACAACTATTGCTGCATTACCTACCCATAGTGCAATCCAATAATTATAAGCCATCTGGAATCCAACAAAATCACCAAATGCCTCTCGGCAATAAGCATAAGGTCCTCCAATGAGAGGCATTACATTAGTTAGCTTAGCAAATACTAATGCTATTAACAAAGCACCTAGTGCTGTAGCGACCCAAGAGAGCAAACTAATACTGCCATAGGCTGCCAAGGAAGCGGGTAATAAGAAAATTCCTGAACCTATCATATTACCTGTAACTAGAGCAGTTAACATCCACAACCCTAATTTTTGTTGTTTCATTTTTTTGAACATTTTGAATCTAACCTCTGAATTTTGCGCAGAATAAAACGCTATGCCATTATACCCATCTCATATTTTAATGCGAAAAGTTTATGTCAAAAATTTCAGGCCTTTATGTAGTAGCTACACCTATAGGTAATCTAGAAGATTTTAGTCCCAGAGCAATAAACACACTACAAAATGTTAATCAAATTGCTGCCGAAGATACTCGCCATAGTCAAAAATTACTTAAACATTTTGGTATTATCACTTCATTAATTTCATTACATGAACATAATGAAGCAGCTTCCAGCAAGCTTCTTTTAGATTGTCTAAAAAAAAATCAATCTATCGCCTTGATTAGTGATGCAGGAACACCACTCATTAATGATCCAGGTTATCGTTTAGTTAAATTAGCCCACCAACATGGAATTCCAGTTATCCCTATCCCTGGTCCTTGTGCTTTAATAACTGCTTTATGTGCTTCCGGTTTAACGTGTGATAGATTTATTTTTGAAGGATTTTTACCCGGGAAAAGTATCGCTCGACAAAAAAAATTACTAGAATTCTTACATGAAACACGAACAATTATTTTCTATGAAGCACCACACCGTATTCTAGAGTCAATAGATGACATGTTGGCTGTATTTGGACCGAAACGTTACGTAGTTTTAGCTAGAGAATTAACAAAAACTTTTGAAACTATCCATGGCAATAATTTAGAACAATTGAAAATCTGGTTGAATTTAGATAAAAATCAACAAAAAGGAGAATTTGTCGTCCTTGTTGAAGGGGCTGAATATCTAAACCCATATGAAATTGATAAACAACGAATTTTAGGAATTTTATTAGATGAATTACCGATCAAGCAAGCAACTTCCATAGCTGCTAAAATCACGCATGAGAAAAAAAATAAATTATATGCTTTGGCTTTGGCTATAACGGGTAAATAACATGAATGATAATACTTTTGAAACCTTTCAGCGCGGAAGTACCGAAATACTTGTTGTTGATGAATTAAAAAATAAAATAAAAGAAAATAGGCCTTTACGTATTAAAGCAGGCTTTGACCCAACAGCTCCTGATCTACATCTCGGTCATACTGTGCTCATCAATAAACTTCGTCAATTACAAGATTTAGGTCATGAAATTGATATTATTATTGGCGATTTTACAGCACTCATTGGTGACCCATCAGGTAAAAATACAACCCGTCCACCCTTAAGTGTCGATCAAGTTACAGCCAATACCAAAACCTATCAACAGCAATTTAGTAAAATATTAGACCCAAAAAAAACCAACTTGCGGTTTAACTCTGAATGGTTAGGAAAATTATCAGTTACTGACTTAATTAAACTAGCATCCTCTTATACTGTAGCTAGAATGCTAGAAAGAGATGACTTTCACCAACGCTATCGCCAGCATCAACCTATTGCAATCCATGAATTCCTGTATCCTTTACTTCAGGGTTATGATTCTGTCGTATTAAAAACCGATATAGAATGCGGTGGTAACGATCAAAAGTTTAATTTATTGTTGGGGAGAGAATTACAGAAACATTTCAAACAAACACCACAGATAATTTTAACCATGCCTTTATTAGAGGGTTTAGATGGCATACAAAAAATGTCTAAATCACTCAATAATTATATTGCTATCGATGAACCGGCAAACGATATGTTCGGAAAAATTATGTCGATTTCTGACGAGTTGATGTGGCGTTACTTTGAATTATTATCATTTAAAAAGTCTTTACGTGATATTAAATCCATGCAGCAAAAAGCTACACAAGGTTTAGCCAACCCACGCGATTTTAAAATAGAGTTAGCCTTAGAAATTATTGAACGTTTTCACACTAAAGCAGATGCTGAAAAAGCGTTCCAGGAATTTCAACACCGATTTAGAGATGGTGCCATTCCCTCGCAAATTAAAGAACTGAATATTACCATTTCCGGAGAGAATTTATCGATTGCCCACTTATTAAAGCAAGCAGGATTAGTGGCGAGCACCTCGGAAGCACTGCGCTCAATTGAGGCTGGTGCAGTTAAAATTGACTCACAAAAAATAGAAGATAAGAAACTATTAATTAAATCTGGTACCAGCCATATTTACCAAGTTGGAAAAAGACGCTTTGCCAAGGTCACAATCTTAAGTAAATAACTTTTAAAAATACTAATCTCGACTTGCGCCCGCTGATTCTAGACGTTGCAAATAATGTTCCCAAAATTTAGCATGATGCTTAGATAAATCATAGAGTGTTTCCCAACTATAGATTCCTGACTGGTGGCTATCATCAAAAATTAATCTGATAGCGTAATGACCAACTGATTCTATGTTGATGATATTCACATTTTTTTTGTTAGTGACTAATTTTCCTTCGCTATGACCGTGTCCTTTAACTTCCGCAGAGGGTGAAAAGACTCTTAAGTATTCACAGGGTAACCTAAATTTTTCACCATTATCAAACAGTATTTCTAATATTCGGGTTTTCTGTAGAAGTTTTATATCGCTAGGAATAGGAACCATATTATAAAATAAAATGACTGGTATCTTGATCTTGCGCTAAAGGTGTTAGATGTTTATCTACGTAATTAACATCAATGTTTACTTTTTTATCGGTATAATCTGTCGCTTCAAAAGATATTTCCTCCAACAATCGTTCCATTACGGTATATAAACGACGCGCGCCAATATTCTCAGTTTTTTCATTCAGATCATAAGCAATTTCCGCGATACGCTGAATAGCAAGCTTATCGAAATTTAATTCTAATTCTTCAGTGCCCAGTAAAGCCTGGTACTGAACGATTAAAGATGCTTGGGGCTCTACTAAAATACGTTCAAAATCTTTCGCCGTTAATGCCTTTAGCTCCACTCGAATTGGCAAACGACCTTGCAATTCAGGAACTAAATCCGATGGTTTAGATAAATGAAAAGCACCTGCAGCAATAAATAAAATATGATCTGTTCGGACCATGCCATATTTTGTGGAAACAGTACAACCTTCAATTAAAGGCAACAAATCTCGCTGAACCCCCTCACGTGAAACGTCTGCACCACTCATTTCACCACGACGGCATACTTTATCGATTTCATCGATAAATACTATTCCGTATTGCTCTACCCATTCAATTGCTTTACGTTTCAAATCTTCTTCATCAAGTAACTTCCCAGCTTCTTCTTTTTGAATAACAGCTAATGCATCTTTTACTTTCATACGACGGGTACGAGTACGCGCTGTACCAATATTCTGCAGCATATTTTGCAATTGATTAGTCATATCTTCCATACCAGGGGGACCCATAATCTCTACCCCGGCTGGTAAAGCTGCTAACTCTACATCTATTTCTTTATCATCTAAAAGTCCTGCTCGTAATTGCTTACGAAAAACATTCCTCGCTATAGACTTTTCTTTATTTTTAAGCTCATCTGCAGCTTCATCTTTTGCTAAACGCACTGGAGGGACAAAACTGTCAATAATTTTGCTTTCTGCCGCCTCCAGAACTTGAGGATGAAGACGTGTAATTTCCTCTTCACGTAAAAATTTGAATGCAGAATCCACTAAATCTCTAGGAATAGAATCTACATCTCGTCCTATGTAACCTACTTCAGTGAATTTAGTAGCTTCTATTTTTAAAAAAGGGCAGCCCGTAATTTTGGCCGCACGTCGGCCAATCTCAGTCTTACCTACTCCGGAGGGACCAATCATCAGTATATTTTTTGGGGTAACTTCATCTCTTAACTCTGGATCAAGTAACATACGACGTTTACGATTACGCAAAGCAATTGCAATAGCTCTCTTGGCTTCATTTTGTCCTATAATAAATCGATCAAGTTCTAGCACTATTTGTTTAGGAGTCAAATCAATTTTACTTAAATGATCTACCTCGACAGACTTATCTATGTCATTAATGGGTTGATTAATATCTTCTGAAAAATTAGCGTCTACCATAGTTAGCTCAGAAACTTGATTGGTTTCATCAATAGTTGTATCAATTAAGTTAGATATATTAGTTTTCATTAATAAATAAGTAATTAGTTTATATTAAGATTATTATTTTTTATTGGTCACACAGTCAATTTCTTCAATAGTACGTTGATGATTTGTAAACACACAAATGTCTGCAGCAATAATTAAACTTTTTTCAACAATAGCACGAGCACTTAATTTAGTATTTTGAAATAATGCCAATGCAGCAGACTGTGCATAAGCTCCACCCGAACCTATGGCAATTAAATCATGCTCTGGCTCAATTACATCCCCATTCCCACTTAACATAAAAGATTTTTCTTTATCCGCAACTGCTAACATTGCCTCTAAACGCCGTAAAACTCGATCGGAACGCCAATCTTTTGCAAGTTCAACCGAAGCGCGGTCTAATCGTCCATTACATTCTTTTAACTTATTTTCAAACCGTTCTATTAATGTAAATGCGTCGGCTGTTGCGCCCGCAAATCCAACTAATACTTGACCGTCATATAATTTGCGAACCTTACGAGCGTTCCCTTTTAAAACAATCGCATTACCTAAAGTAACCTGACCATCTCCACCGATAACGACTTTATCGTTACGCCGGACTAATAATATTGTTGTACCATGTAATGACTGCACTATTTACTCTTTAAATTGTTGGATATTGAATCTACCACTATGGTGACATAGTTGACTATTTTCAAGGTCTGAAGATATTAATTCTACCTGTTTAGGGGGTAATTTTAATCAAAATCGCAGCTAATCCGGCTTCTTTTAAACGTTTTTTTTCCTTAGTTAGGCTACCTAAGCTCGAGGGACCAATAACGATCTGGTATATTAGCTTACCATTAACTAAGTTGGCCTTTTTTTGCACGGGAAATCCTTTCAGCAATGCTTGAGCTTGCAACTGCTCTGCATGAGCACGATCAGTAAAATTACCTAAGACGAGCATATAAACTTCATCATTGAATTGACCCATTTCTTCTTCTAATTGTTTTTTAGCCTCCGCAATAGCTACTTGTTCAGGCGTTGGGCTAAGCATTGTATCTATGGGTCTTTGTCCCGAAGAAGCATGAAGTGAAGTTGTCATATCATTGGATAACGGCATTTCCTTCATTGCAGAATCAACATGTGGTGATAAATTCAAATTGTCCTGAGGCAAAATATTATAGAAATCGAATTTTGGTTCTGGGGACTGAGGCGCAGGTACTTGGGTATTTTTTTTATCAGCTATCTTTTCGGCAGATTGAATAGCTTTTACTTTATGAACTGGCTTTAGTAAAAACAAGCCTAAAATAAATAAACCGATTGAAATTCCTAACATTACCCATAGATAACGATTGTTTCTACGTCTAGGAGTTAGATATTTATATTTTGTGTATTTTTTTGCATAATCTTTAGCCATTACATTACTTCCAAAGTCTCTACACCTAATAAGCTTAGGCCATTTTTAATTACTTGTGCAGTTGCTACAATTAAATTTAGTCTCGCATTTCTCAACTTATTATCCTCTATCAGAAAAACAAATGAATTATAATAAACATGAAAGTTTTGCGCTAAATCTCTCAAATAGTGTGCGATAATATGCGGCTCGTAAGAAGTGGCTGCTGATTCTAGTATTTCTGGATAACGATTTAGTAAAACCAACAAATCCTGTTCTTGTATTTCCTTTAATTCTTTAATCGCAGTCATACCTAAAGACTTATCCCAAACCCATTTTTTTGCATTGAGTTGACGCATCACACTACATATTCGTGCGTAAGCATACTGTACATAATAGACAGGATTAGCATTCGACTGCTCTTTAGCCAGCTCAAGATCAAAATCCATATGCTGATCCGCACGTCTTAATACATAAAAAAAACGTGTTGCATCAGTACCTACTTCTTCTCGAAGCTCTCGTAAAGTAATAAACTCTCCGCTACGAGTAGACATTTGAATTTTTTTATCGCCGCGATAAAGAATAGCAAATTGCACTAATAAAGCTTTTAAACTATCTGATGAAAAACCTAAAGCTTGTATAACCGCGCGAATTCTAGGTACATAGCCATGATGATCAGAGCCTAATATGTTAATTATTTTTTTAAATTTACGTTGTTCTAAAATACAGAGACGATAGGCCGCATCTGCTGCAAAGTAGGTAGGTTGTCCATTTTCGCGTAACAAAACCCTATCTTTATCATCGCCAAAGTCTGTCGATTTAAACCATAGAGCCCCATTGGCTTCATAGGTTTTTCCATTCGCTGTTAAACGCTTTATAGTTTTATCGACAAAATTGTTCTCAAACAAACTTTTTTCTGAAAACCATTCATCAAAATTTACTCTAAATGCACTAAGATCTTCTTTAATATCGTTCAAGATTGAGTTTAAACCTACTTTAAATATCTTTTCATAATCAACATCTCCTAATAAAATTTTAGCTTTAGTGATAAGACCGTCAATATGCTGTTCCTTATTCCCACCTTGAGGTTCGTCAATAGGGATACCTTTAAATACTAATTCAGCTGCTTTAAAAAAATCCTTACCATGTTGTGAAAAAAGTTGCTCAGCAATCTTATGAACATAGTTTCCTCGATAAGCGTTACTAGGGAAAATAAATTTTTCTCCGCAGATCTCTAAATAACGCAGCCAAACGCTGGTTGCCAAAATATCCATCTGCCTTCCAGCATCATTGATATAATATTCTGCACAAACTTGATAACCTACTGCTCTCAATAATCTCACCATAGAGTCGCCATAGGCTGCCCCCCGACCATGACCTACATGCAAAGGACCAGTAGGATTTGCAGAAACAAACTCAACTAAAACAGATTCATTATTGCCTAAATTTGAAATCCCAAATTGATTGGTTTGATTTAAAATCTCTTCGATAACTGGATGCCAAAAGGATTTTTTAAAAAAAAAATTTATAAACCCAGGTTTTGCTATTTCAATTTTTTCTAGTTTAGAATTTCCTGAAGAACAATCTATATTCGATTTTATTTTTTCAGCTAATTGTAGTGGTGATATTTGTAATTTTTTCGCCAACACTAAAGCAATATTACTTGAAAAATCGCCATGTGATTTTTCTCTGGCATAATCCACTTGGATAGTCAGTGAAGCAGGTAGGGATAACTCACCCATGCTTAACAAGGCTTTTTTGATTTCTTGTTGCACTATGCATTTCATAAGGATTAAATCACTAGAGGGTCAAGAAGGGCGAGATTATAACGCAATACGCTCCAGGAAAAATATAGCCAATAAGCTGATAAATAAAACCCTTTAGGATATTAAGTCTTTTCAATTCAAACGTTTTTAACCTTTTTCGACCTAAATGTTCAATCTTGATCTGGCAAATAACCTGCGACAAGGTTAATATCCCATCAAAATAATAATAAGAGCATTAAACCATGAAAGTCTTCGCCTATTGTTTATTTGTCAGTTTGTCCCTTTTTAGTCTTTTTAGCCATGCGCAAGTAACGTCGCATAGCAAACCTATAATAAGCAAGAATATCCTTATTAATGACTTCGATGGTTTAGATATTCAAGGTCCTGTTAATGTTTACATTGATGCAACCCAAACCCATCCTTCCTTACAAATTCTGGGGGACTCGAAAAGAGTCTTTGCAGTCATTTACAGTGAAAAAAACCATATTTTACACCTTGGAACCAAACCCATTTTTCACCCTGAACCTGGAGAAAGATTAACAATCCGTGTCAATACATCCCCGTCAAAAATAAAACAAATACAATTCAATAGTAATGCAACTCTTTTTGGCAAAGGACTGACTGGATCTTTATCGCTTCGTGCGCAAGGAAAAGGTCAAATCAATCTTTACACCAATAAGCTAGATCTAAAATCTCTTTACAGTAACGGTAATGAAAGTATTATATTTCATAATTTATTGAGTTCAAACTTAAAAATAGAAGCCCACAATTCTCATAATATTGTTATTCAAGGTATCGTTTCATTAAATGAGGTCGATTATACCGGAAATGGAAATTTGAAGGTATATTGGGTTAATAGCCCTTATTTAAGAATAGATGCTAACGGTAAAGGAAAAATTAGTTTAGCAGGAATCGTCAAAACTTTAGATATCAAATTGTCACAAGATACGCAACTATTTGCACAACAATTGCGTGTACATCAAGGTTTTGTAAAAACTGAAAAACAAGCTCAAGCAACTGTAAATGTTAGAAATACTTTGCGGGCATTTGCAAAAGACAAAAGCGTGATTTATTACCTATCTCCTTTAAATTTTATAAGCAAATATTCAGAAGGTGAAGGCCTGGTATTAAATAAAAATTAAATTTAATTTTTTACTAAAATAATCTCAACGCGACGATTAAAACTACTTGCTTTAACGTTTCGATTACTCGCAATGAAATCATGTCGACCGTACCCGATCGTACGCAGACGTTGCGAACCTATTCCGTGTGACCATAAAAAACTTGTTATTATCTCTGCTTGATCCTGTGTAATCGCAGACGCTGTTTGTGGATCATAAAGATCATCGCTATACCCCACCACTTGAATGAGACCGTCTCCGTAAGATTCTATGAGCTTAATGGTCTGACTAAGCTGCTGGGTACAATTGACAGTTAATTTCCCATTTGGCCGAAAGCAACCATCACTATAGGCAATGACTCTAAGTCGATCAGCAGTTTGGACTACTTGAATGACAGGAGGGGGTAAATCCTTTTTTTCCTTTGTGTTTTTTACTGTTTTTTTCTCTAGAGGTGGGTCATTCAATGAATGATTTGAAACACAACCAGCCATAACAAACATAACTGAAATTAATAAACAATAAAAAAACAGCGAGATTTTTTTCATGATTTTATCATCTTATTTTAATAATAGGACTAATTATTCAGCCTCTTACGTAACCTAGCATAATAAAAGCCATCCGGTCCATGAATTTTGGGGAAAATTTGTCTTCCAATACTACAAGCTATTCCCCATGATTCGTCTAAAACCTCTTCCTTGGCATCAGAATGGTGAGATAAAAAACGAATTAATACATCGCTATTTTCTTCTGGCAAGACCGAACAAGTCACATATAATAAAACACCATCCGGCTTTAATATCTCCCAAAGACTTGATATCAGTTGATATTGTTGTTCAGCTAATTTACCAATATCCTCCTCTCTGCGTAATAATTTAATGTCCGGATGCTTACGAATAACTCCGGTTCCTGAACAAGGAGCATCTAATAATATTCTATCGAATAAGCCTTCTTTCCAAATGCTTTTGAGATTCTGTGCTTTCGCACAGAGCAATTGTACTTTGGTATCTGATAAGCTTAAACGATTCAAATTATCTTTAACTTTACTTAAACGGATTGCATCGGAATCGACAGCTACACAACTTAGTAGATCAGATTGTGATTCCAGAATATGTGTTGTTTTCCCTCCCGGTGCCGCACACGCATCTAAAACTTTCTGCCCAGGCTTTAGCAGCAATAAAGATGTAGCCAATTGCGCGGCCGTATCTTGTATAGAAATTTCTCCTTCCATAAAACCAGGTAATTTAATTACCGGACAAGATTCATCGAGTATAATTCCAGTTGCACTCAATTCGCTTAAGTGTCCTGTTATACCTTTATCTTTTAATTTTTGTACGTAATCTTTTCTTGTAATTTTTAAAAGATTAACTCGCAGACTCATAGGAGGTAAATGATTATTAGCAGCTAAAATTGTTTGCCATTCATTGGGCCATGCATGTTGTAATTTTTTAATTAACCAATCAGGATGAGCAAAATGACTATCTTTAGGTAATTTTTTTAATAAACTGACTTTTTGTCGTTGAAATGATCGTAATACCCCATTAATTAAGGGTACCGCCCAAACTTTGTGTAGTTCTCTCGCTCCTTGTACTGTTTCATGAACAGCAGCATGCGGAGATGTCCTTAAATAGTTAAGTTGATAAAGACCTATTAACAATAACGCATAAACGTCTTGATCAGAGGCATTAAGAGGTTTTTTTAATAAATAGGTGCAAAGTTGCCTCAAAGGGGCATACCAACGTATCACTCCATAACATAATTCTTGAATAAATGCTCTATCGCGCGAATTAATATTAGCATTTACACCTGCTGATAAAGCATCCTTAAGCGATATTTTTTCTTTTAGAACACGAGAAATAATTTGTGCGGCTGTTGCCCGAGAATTAGACATACATTCGATCTAAAATCGCACCTACATGAAATAATTCCGATTTATCATGGATGAAACTTGAAATCGGTAAGCATCTGCCTCCGGGCCATTGCACTTCTAATAAACGTAATACACCTTTCCCTGTAGCCACATCTATACCTTCTCGATCAGCTTTTAAGATTAAACCTGGCTTTTCAGAAGTGGTTTCATCAAGTACTTCGGCTTTACAAATGCGCAATATAGACTTTCCTAATACTACGCGAGCAATTGGCTTAGGGTGGAAAGCACGCACCATTCTATCTAAATAAATTGCAGGCTTTTCCCAATCTATCTCAGCTTCTGATTTATTAATTTTTTTTGCATAGCTACTTTCTTTTTCATTTTGTGGCTCTGAACGATACGAACCATTTTCAATGACACTTAAGCTCTCTATCAGTGCTCTAGCACCTAAATCAGCTAGCCGATCTTGTAAAGTTTGATTTGTATCATTGGGCTCGATAGTACAAGAAAGTTTCTTTATCATTTCACCTGTATCAAGCCCCTCATCCATCTGCATAATAGTAACGCCGGTTTCTTTATCACCTTCTAAAATAGCACGTTGAATAGGTGCTGCTCCCCGCCAACGTGGCAATAAGGATGCATGCACGTTGATACACCCAAAACGAGGAACTGTTAATATTGCGGGCGGCAAAATAAGTCCATAGGCCACCACCACCATTAAATCAACATGAAAAGAAGCTAATTTCTTTTGCTCATTAGCATCACGCAAACTAATTGGCTGCTGGACAGGAATTTTATTCTCTAAAGCCAGTTTTTTAACAGGACTCATTAATAATTTTCGACCCCTTCCAGCAGGGCGATCAGGTTGTGTATAAACAGCATATATCTTATGACTGGAATTCAACAAAGCTTGTAAACTGGGCAAAGCAAATTCAGGCGTCCCTGCAAAAATAAGTTTCAAGACTTCCCCCTTTTCTTTATTTTATCTAGCTTTTTACGTGCTAATTGACGTTTCAGAGAAGATAAATGATCTAAAAATAGCGTACCATTGAGATGGTCCACTTCATGTTGTATACAGTGCGCCAATAAATCCTCAGCTTCTATTTCATAAGGTTTTCCATGTCTATCTAAAGCCTGTAATTTAACCCAAAGTGCTCGTGGAGCTTTATCATAAACCCCCGGCACTGATAAACAACCTTCTTCCATTAATGCCTCACCTTCCTTCTCAACAATGACTGGATTAATTAAACACCAGGTTTTCGATTTATTATTAGAAACATCAATAACCGCCAGCTTTTTGCTTATAGCAATTTGCGGAGCCGCTAAGCCTATGCCCTTAGCGGCATACATCGTATCAAACATATCATCAATGAGTTGCTGTAAAGCCTCATCAAAAACTGTAATTGGCGCTGTGACTGCGCGCAAACGTACATCTGGGAGCTGGATAATAGGATAAATAGCCATAAAATTCTTATCTTCTTTTACTCATCAAAATCAAAAGTCATTATGATACTTGTATTAATAGTATACTAAATCTAGCATTCGAACAGTCTAAAAACAGATTTTCCTTTCTTCGAATGCTTAAGTCAATCGGTCTTCTTTTCAAAAGGGGGTCTAAATTGACAGCTAAGCTTTTTTATTAAAAAGTTTGCTTAAAAAATAAAAAACTCTTCAAAATTGGTTAAATTTTTTAGTAATTTTGTTTGTAGTCAAATGGCACAATAGGCAACGACTTTAATTTATGATAGATTTCCTAGAAAAAATAATAGCTTTTAATAATGAAGATGGATTCCTTGACTTAATTTAAGCAATTTAATCGACAAGGAGGTCTTTATAATTAAATAGTAATGAAAAAAAATATTATTCCTTTCATATATGATACGGTTCTCATCGAAAATGTCGATTCTTTCCTTAAATTTGTCAGACAACCACTGCCTCTAGACGAACTATGGAAAAAGATTCCCAATGATATTTTAAATGCGAAATTAGGTGAATTAGAATTTAAATCTGAAAATCGTAATAGCACTGAATATTTTATTATTAAGTTTAAAGATAATAAAAAAACAGATAAGGCTGAACTTCATAATGGAGTTTTGAGTGAGCTCGGCATCACAGTTACAGATAAAACACAATCTATCCATAAATTGATTAATTATAATTATAAATTTACCTTAAAAAAATCCTTAAAAAAAATTATACTTTCCCTTTCTAAAGAATATACTGAGATAAATGTTGCTAATATTATTACTAACAGCAAGCGTGAAAAAAAATCAAATATTTATGATAATAATGAAGCTAATGAACTTTTTTTTATTTTGTTAAAAGCCTTGTTATTGCGGGAAATTACCGTAAAGGAAAGTTTTTCTGCCCACACTTTATTAGATTGGGCAGTCTATTTAACAAGTTGGTTTATTTCTGATACCAAAAAAAATATTTATGCGCAAGGGATATATTATTCAGAGAAATATAATGAAATCGATGCTTTAATTTATAAATTAAATTCTTTTCATGACACTCAATCATTAGCAACACAATTGCTCTTGTTAAACAATCAATGCCTGCAGGAATTATTTAATATTGTTCAAATTAAAGATTCTAATAGTAGAAAAGCAATTGAAGTCATAGAATGGTTTCAATCTAAAGCTAAAGAAACTATTATTCAATTTCAAGAAAATAATTTTCTAAGTTTAGATCAACTTACTATTTTACACAAAATACTAAATGCAATAGCTAAGTTAATCCCTAGTTTTATTTTACAGAAAAAAACAAGAATCGGTTTTTTCCAGCAATGTACTCCACAAAACAAAATATTATTAGAAATAGAAAAGATTATTCAACCGCATTTTATCGAATCGTTAATGCGGAATAAACCAACGTAATAATTTACTAATCACAATTATAGTCGCAACGCCGGCTAGATATAAGCCAATAAACCATAACCATTGTCGTAAGCGTTTTTTCATATACTCATCAATAATGGATGACTGTTTTTACTTTCCCTCTAAAAACATGATAGGAATAAAGAGTATAAACTAATAAAATCGGTAATATAATTGCTGCTCCAACTAAAATAAATTTTAACGTAGAGGGCGGGGCAGCTGCTTCCCAGACCGGAAGCACATGCGGGATAATATAAGGCCATGCACTAATACAAAATCCGGTATACGATAAAACAAACAAGCTTATCGTTAAAACAAACGGCAGCCTTTCTTTTTTCTTCTGTAGGCAATAAAAATTATAAAATACTATCAATATTGTTAAAATAGGCAAAGAAGACAAATAATAAAAATTTGGTAATGAAAACCAACGGTGCATCACTTGTGGCTCAACAATCGGCGTCCAAATACTCACACTGACTAGAAAAAAAGCAACTAGGGGTAATAAAATTTTAGCTGCTTTAAACATTCTTTCTTGTAAAATGCCATCTGTTTTTATAATAAGCCAGGTTGCTCCTAATAATGCATAACCACAAATTACGGCAACCCCTGTAAAAATAGTAAAAGGTGTAAACCAATGATAGGCCGAATGTGATAAAGGCAGATGATTACCATATCCTTTTACAAAGGTGCCTAAAATGATACCTTGAATAAAAGCAGCTAATATTGAACCCACTGCAAAAGCAATATCCCAAATAAACTGACTTTTATGCGCTTTGAAACGAAATTCGAAAGCCACTCCACGAAAAATTAGTGCGACTAATAAAATCATTATCGGCATATATAAAGTTGGTAACAAAATACCATATGCCATTGGAAAAGCAGCGTATAATGCCGCCGCGCCAAACACCAACCAAGTTTCATTTCCATCCCAGACCGGCACAACGGTGCTCATCATAATATCTCTATATTCACTCGATTTAATCCAAGGAAATAAAATACCTACACCCAGGTCAAAACCATCCAGCAAAACATACATCATAATAATTAGAGAGATTATGGTTGCCCAAGTAAGAATTAAAAGCATTTATTTCCCCTCTGGCGCTAAATATTTAAAGGGTGTTTCCGTTATCACTTCTGCAACGGTTTCATCTAATACTGGTGGAGTAGGTCCTTTACGAATTAATTTAAAAAAATAAAATAAATAAAAACCAAATATAATCCCATAAACAGTAATTAATAATGCCAAGGAAATGATAACCTGATGAAGAGGCACGATAGATGCACCTTGGGAGGTGCTGATTAAATTATATACTATCCATGGCTGCCTTCCAGATTCTGCTGTAACCCAACCGGCAATAGTGCTCAAAAAACCTAAAGGCGCTATTAATATACATAAACGATAAAGCATTTCGGAGTTGTATAACTTTCCACGGCATCTCTGCCATAGCGCAAACAGCGCAACGAAAAAAAATAAAAAACCTATACCTACCATAACTCGAAACATCCAAAACGTAGCTCCTACTACTGGTCTATCTGCACGTGGGACACTTTTTAGACCTAACAATTTACCATCCCAATGGTGCGTATTAATTAAGCTTGCAAGTTTTGGAATGCTTATTGCGTAATAATTTTTTTCTTGTTTACTATTAGGTATAGCAAATAATATTAAGGGAGCACCCTTTTGCGTTTTCCAATTAGCTTCTATCGCAGCAGTTTTTAGTGGTTGGTACTCGAAAACTTTTAATCCAACCATATCACCTAACAATATTTGAACTGGAGCTATCACTATAGCTGCGGCAAAAACAAATGAAAAACAAGGTTTAGCGATATCAAGATCTCTTTTCTTTAATAAATACCAAGCTGAGACTCCTGCAATAGCAAAACAAGTGGTTAATAAAGACGCCATAACCATGTGCAGAAAACGAGGAATAGCTGAAGGATTAAATACTACCGCCCACCAACTATCTACAACATATTTTCCAGCTTCAATGTGAAAACCAGCAGGGGTCTGCATCCAAGAATTTGCAGATAGAATGCCTAAAGCAGAAAATAACGTTCCTAAGGTTACTAGCAAAGTCGCTAAATAATGCAATCTTGGACCCACTTTATCCCAACCAAATAACATTACACCTAGAAATCCAGCTTCCAGGAAAAATGCAGAAAGTACTTCATATACGAATAAAGCACCTATGACACCTCCTGCAGTACTAATAAAAGGTCCGAAGTTAGTGCCTAACTCATAAGCTAAAACAATACCTGATACAACACCCATACCAAAGGTAAGGGCAAAAATCTTAGTCCAAAACTGGCAGATTCTTAAATAAACAGGATTCCCAGTTTTTAACCAAATTCCTTCCATTACTGATAAAAAAACTGCTAAACCAATATTGAGCGTAGGAAACAAAATATGAAAACCAATCGTAAATCCGAACTGAATGCGGGAGAGAAGTGTAGTATCGATAATCATAGCGCACTTAATTAACGGAAAAATTGCTATGCAGTATACTCCACTTTCTGAAAAAACGAATCCTGTTGATTAATTAATGTATTAAATATTTATACATTGAAATATTCTAACTGGAATAATATTTAACCAACGAGTAATAAAAGAAAAATCAGTTTAAGTTTATGTTTACATATTAAATCGTCAATCACTGATAAAAGACAAGCTATAAACAAGATTATAATGAATGGTTGTGAAAATATTTGCGGTCACAGCTCGAAAACTTCTTGGAAAAATTTAATAAATGCTCTAGCATAGAAGCTTGCCTATTTTTCCATTAAAATTAGCGCTGTCCTGAATCTCATAGTCTTTAATAAGGAAGTTGCACTTGAGTACTCACGATCCTTTACGTCTATTTTTTGCTGTTGAACTTAATTCAGAACTACGTCAAGCCTTATCTCAACTTATTGATGAACTGAAGCAAGAGCCTTGGGGGCACCGCGTTAGATGGGTACACCCAGAAAATTTACACGTTACCTTACGTTTTTTAGGAACTACTAACCCTGAGAAAATTTCCGAATTAGCTAAACATGCCCATAATGCTATCAATAAGATTCAACCTTTTCCTCTTCAATTGCATAATATTCGTTTTTTTCCATCTCCAACGGCGCCACGCGCCATAGCTGCGGATATTATTCCTACTTCGGAACTATTTGAGCTTGCTAATGCCTTAGAAGAGGTTGCTTCAAACTTGGGTTTTACTCCCGAAACCAAACCTTATTTACCTCATTTAACTTTGGGTCGGATTATTCATCATCATGCTCCCAATCTACGCGAAGAGTTAAATTTAAATACTAGCCCTATGATAGTCAAAGAAATTGTCCTATTTAATAGTAAAAAAACTGAATACAGCCAGAGTTATACGCCACTTGAGTATATTTCATTACAAAAATCTGAAATATATAGTAAAACAGAAGCTTAAAATTTAAAGGGGGGTATTAAGTGATTTAAAACTAGGAATAAAATCAAAAAGAATTTTATTTTTTGTCACAGAAATTAATTACCTTCCTTCTGAAAAAATAATGGCGGAGAGGGTGGGATTCGAACCCACGTGGGACTTTAAATCCCCATCCGATTTCGAGTCGGCGCCATTATGGCCGCTTTGGTACCTCTCCAATAAGTTTTTATTATAATCTTTGCACTTGAACTTTTGTCTATGTTGCCGCTCAATTCGCAATACTCATGTATAATATACACTCCAATTGCTTCATTTTCATTGCGCTTTACCAAAAAGCCAAATGAATATTAATAATTTTTAAAATCCAATTAACGTAATTAAGCTCAGTAAACCTTACTGAATTATATAAAAATCATAGAGTTTGAATTAATTAGTTGGCGGAAGTAAGTCAGGTAATTTCTTAGGGCTACAACCAACATTCGGGGGAATAATATATCTCTCTTCTCTAGAAATCTGTAAACCAGCTGGTACTTTCAGCAAAGGTAACTCTTGACTATTTAAATATTGTGAACGTTGTGTTTTTATATACTTATTAACTGAAGAACAAGCGGTTAAGTTTACAGTAAAAATGATTAATATTAAACAAAATGGCATCGTTTTCATTTTAAGATAGCGCCTCTAATAATTCGATAACATGCTTTAAGCTAGCTTGGCATCCTGCTGACAACGTTGTCAAAGGGAGACGCAAAGCCGATGATAAAATTAAACCCCTTTCAGCCGCTAACCATTTAACAGGGATAGGGTTAGTTTCAATAAATAAGCCTTGATACAATGGACGAAGCTGCTGATCTATTTTATCGGCTGCTTCCCAATCTTCCTTCTTGGACAACTCGTAAAGATTGTGTATATATTGCGGCACAAGATTTGCTGCTACAGAAATGACCCCTTTCCCGCCTAAACGCATAATTTCTAAAGCAGTATTATCATCACCGCTATAAACATCTATGTTTTTACCACATAATGCTAAAATATTTTTTACTCGCTCAGGCTGACCTTCTTTTATACCCACAATATTCGCAATACCCGCCAATTTAGCCACAGTTTCAGGTAGTAAATCACATCCTGTACGTTTAGGTATATTGTATAAAATTTGGGGAATAGGGACTTTATCTGCTATCAAGCGATAATGTTGGTAAAGTCCTTCTTGTGTAGGAAGATTGTAATAGGGAGTTACTAGTAGACATGCATCTACGCCTATTTCCATAGCTACTTTTGTTTGCTCAATGGTCTTATGGGTAGACTGTGTTCCTGTGCTGGCTATGACAGGTATACGGCGATGAGTTTGTTCGACGACTGTTTTTATGACATTATTTTGCTCTTCAATATTAAGCGTAGACGCCTCTCCCGTCGTTCCTATAACGACGATAGCGTCCGTACGCTGCGCAATATGCCAATCAACTAGCTTACGTAAACAAACATAATCAACATCTCCATTTTCTCGCATAGGTGTTATCAGTGCAACTATACTGCCATGAAACATATTTTCATTCCTCTTATTATCAAGATTACCTATTCTTCGCACTTGAATTTTTGCCTGTGCTGCCACTCAATTCACAATCCTCATCCTAGAATCCCGATTGTTGCATGGGCACGGCACTCGCAAAAATTCCCATTGCTGTGAATTTAGACTGCTCGTACTTGAAAAAGATGGCTTTTTAGGTTGTCGGTGAGCAGTATATATAAAACAAAACGAAATTTAAAACCCTTCCTCGAAGAGCAGAAGTATAGAGGATATAAGCCGTCTATACTACTGGTAGAAATGGTAGATAACTCAGTTAGTTCCGGTGTAAGATAGCCTTGAAATTTAGCTAGCTTATCATTTTAATATAGAAGAACTTCTTTTAATAAAACTATTTCGGAATTAAGTTGAGTAAAGGGATTACAATAAAAAGATTTAGGATTACTAAAGAATTTAGAATGTAAAAGATAGGATTTAAATTATGTCTATTTTTGAGCATACATCACAATTAATGCCACTAAGAAATTGGCTAAAAGAGTCTTGTTTTCTAGCAAACTCAAGTTTTGAGCTCGAACCGTTAATTAATGATGGTAGCTTTAGGAAATATTTTCGATTGCGATTAGGTAACTCAAGCCATATTGTCATGGTTGCTCCCCCAGATAAAGAAAACATAATTGCATTTATTGCAATTGCGAAAGATTTTGCACGTCAAGGCATTTACACACCTGAAATACTTGCTTATAGCATTGAACAAGGATTTATGTTGTTAAGTGACCTAGGGAATGATTTATATCTTAATATTTTAAACCAAAATACTGTCGATGATTTATATGATCGAGCTCTTTCAGTTATTTATCAAATTCAGGTTTGCAATCCTAAATTTCCAGACAATAAGCCCTTAGATTTGTTTAATGAAGAATTTATACGCATTGAATTAGGAATATTTATTGATTGGTTTCTGAAAAAACATTTAGAACTGACAATAACCGATGAGATCGGCAGGGTACTTGAAAATACTTTTAGAGTACTTATTAACTCTGCTCTTGAACAACCACAGGTCTGCGTTCATCGGGATTACCATTCGCGGAATCTACTTTTATTAGAAAATAAAAGTGTAGGGGTTTTGGATTTTCAAGATGCTGTTTATGGACCTATTACTTACGATGCCGCTTCATTATTGCGCGATGCCTATATTGATTGGCCGAAAGAGCAAGTCCTTAAATGGATATTGAAATTTTACAATATGATCAACATTAGTCATCAATATACTGAAGAAAAATTTGTACGTTGGTTTGATTTAATAAGCCTACAACGCCATCTAAAGATACTTGGTATTTTTGCACGGCTTAATTATCGTGATGATAAACCACATTATCTTCCCATGATTTCGCGAGTATTAAATTATATCAACAAGACTTGTGAAAATTACGTTGAACTTTCTCATTTTAAAGAAATGTTACAAACAAAAATTCAACCGAAACTTTATGAGAAAGAAAAAAAATGAAAGCGATGATACTTGCAGCTGGCCGTGGTCTACGTTTACGACCATTAACAGATAAAACGCCTAAACCGTTAATATTAGTTGCTAATCAACCATTAATTGTGCATCAAGTGTTAAGATTAGCGAAAATCGGAATTAAAGAAATAGTTATTAATGTTTCATATCAAGCTAAACAAATTATAGATACGCTAGGAGATGGTCGAGCTTATGGGGTTAAAATCGATTACTCTTTTGAACCTACAGCTCTTGAAACAGGAGGAGGAATTCTCCAAGCACTACCCATTTTAGGATCTGATCCATTTGTTGTCATAAGCACCGACATATGGACAGATTTTTCGTTGGAGGGTTTATTATCTCACTCATTAAATTCGATGGCATTAGCTCATCTTATCTTAGTAGACAATCCCAGCTTTCATCCTCAAGGTGATTTTAATCTTACCAAAACTGGTTTATTAAACTTAGATGACACCTCGAATAAATTTACTTTTGCGAGTCTTGGAATTTACCATCCTGATTTATTTCAAGGTAAATCGGGTGCATTCCCGCTATCATCACTACTTTATGAATATATTGCTGAAAAGAAAATAACTGGGGAGTATTATAATGGCGTATGGTTTAACATTGGAACGCCCACTGAGTTGGAACGACTCGACGAATATCTGAAACAAAAAAAGTAAACAGCAATAAATTCATAAATTGAATTTTTGGCAAGCCGCCGCGATAATGGAACAATCGAGGATATTAAGCATACATGAGGATTGCGAATTGAGTGGCAACACAGACAAAATTCAAGTACGAAAAGTATATGCAAAATTCAATTATCAGTTTCATCGGTGCCGGCAATATGGCAAGTAGCCTTATCAAAGGGTTATTAAAAGAAAAATATCCTTCAAAAAATATTTGGGCGGCAAATAATAATATAGAACAACTGAATAAGCTAAAAAATCTAAATATTAATTTGACCACCGACAATCGTTATGCTGTACAAATGGCAAATATTGTTGTTTTAGCTGTAAAACCACAAATATTAAAAACTGTTCTTATTGAAATTGAAGATCTAATTCAAAAAAAAAAATCTCTGATCATTTCACTTGCAGTGGGGATAAACCTAGAAAACATAGCACTTTATCTATCAAATCCGTCCTTAGCCATTATACGTTGCATGCCTAATACACCTGCATTAATAGGTTATGGGGCAACTGGTTTATTTGCAAATCAGAATTGCTCAAGCTTTCAAAAAAACGCAGCTGAAAGCATCTTTCGTAGTGTCGGAACCATTGTGTGGTTACCTAAAGAAGAACAAATCGATGTGGTAGCCGCTTTATCAGGAAGCGGTCCAGCTTATTTTTTCTTTTTTATGGAAGCTTTAGAAAAAGCAGCTGTTGAACTAGGTTTATCTAAAGAAAATGCTAACTTGCTCACTTTACAAACTGCTTTAGGATCGGCTCAAATGGCTAAAGAAAGTAAAAAATCGATGGCTGAATTAAGACAGGAGGTAACCTCGCCAGGTGGCACGACTGAAAAGGCGCTAGAATTTTTTAAAAGTTCTCATTTTCCTAATATTGTAAAAGAAGCTCTTAAAAAAGCAAAAAATCGCGCAGAAGAGATTGCTAAGGATCTTAAGTAAAGTAAATCTAATTTATGTTCAATAATTTTAGTATTGTAAATGTAACGATTAATTTTTTATGACACATGAAGCTATCTACCCATGTTTGCAAGCAACTATTTCCTGAGCAAATAGTTGAGAAAATAAGCCATTTAGCCAGCGGAAGAATGGGTTGTGTTTACAAAGTTACTCTCAACAATGGTGAAATTCTTTGTGTTAAAATTTTAACTTTGGGCCACACCACTAGACTACAAGATTGCAATGGTTGGAAACTGGCATACGAGGATTTAGGTTTTAATTTTAAAACAGGTAAGGATAATCAGTATTTTTATTTCACGATTCCTTATTTTGAAGGTCAGCTATTTCATTATGCAACTGAGTATAATCTGAAATTAAGATTTGAAATTATTCAGAGTTTAATTAAAGCTATCACTGATATTCACAGAAAAGGGCTTATTCATCGAGATTTAACATGCAATAATATAATTCTTGACAAAGAGGAAAAAAATAAAGTTCACATTATTGATTTTGGTAGGAGTGTAAATGCTTTTAATTTGTATATTTCCAGCTCAGATACAGATTACATCGATAATTTACAATTATCAGGACAAAGCACAACAATTTCTAACATAAGAAGAATTTTTCAACCTTATACTGCACCCGAACATTTTAGGAAACATTACAATAATAATTCTACAATTGGATTTCGATCCGATTATTATTCCATTGCTCAACTATTCAGGTTTTTAATTCCAGAATATTCTTACCTTGCAGATGAAATTATTCATACGGAAGGGATAGATCGCAATGCAGCTTTTGCAGAATTTTCGGATCGAATAGATGATATTCTTACAAAAAATAAAAATAATCCAACGTTTAATGAGTCTAATAACTCTTACTGTAAAGATCTTAGAGCTGTATATAAAAGAATAATTTTTTTTGTTAGGGAGATTCTTCATCGATTATTCAGTCTAACTTTTCAATCTCCCGACTCAAGCCCCAAAAAAAATAGGTGCAATAAACATCAGACGTCAGTTTTTTTTAAATTAGACAAACCAAACTCTTTAGATACTAACTTTGCAAGTTCTTTACCCAGAAACGCTATGCTGTATAGATAACCGGTCCAGCATTTCGAATAGCCAGGCTTACATCAAATTGCTTAAAGTTATTAATGAATTTATCGATTAACTCATGCGCCTTAAGATCATAATCTTTTGGATTCTTCCAAGTCTTTTTTGGATTTAATAAATCACTCTCTACACCTAATAAATATTTAGGAATAGAAAAATTAAAACCCGGCAACAATTCTGATTCAGTTTTACTTACTTCATCAGTCAAAATACCTTTAACAACGGCGCGTGTTACAGGGATAGAAAAACGTTGCCCACCATCTCCGTAGGCGCCGCCAGTCCAACCCGTATTAACAAGATATACTTTGGCATGACTTGTTTTTAAACGCTTAATTAAAAGTTCTGCATAGATCTTAGCTGGCCGCGGGAAAAAAGGTGCACCAAAACAAGTACTAAACGTGGTCTTAATGGGCTCTGCTTGACCTACCTCAGTGCTACCCACCAATGCAGTATATCCACTTAAAAAATAATATGCCGCTTGTTCATGATTTAAACACGCAACCGGTGGTAATACGCCAAATAAATCACAACACAAGAAAATAACTGCATCTGGCAAGCGATCGACGCGATTTGCTCGAAAACGAGATTCAATAAAATCTACTGGATAGGCGACTCGAGTATTCTGGGTTAGCGTTGCATCTTTGTAATCTGGCTCTAAAGTTTCTGGATTTAACACTACATTTTCCATTACTGCGCCATGCCGTATAGCGTTCCATATTAAAGGTTCACGTTCTTTAGAGAGATCAATGCATTTAGCATAACAACCACCTTCAAAATTAAAGACACCCGTTTCACTCCAACCATGCTCATCATCTCCAATCAAAAAACGATCCGGATCGGCAGATAAGGTGGTTTTACCTGTCCCAGATAATCCAAAAAATAAAGCAACATCACCCTCTTTCCCTACATTAGCTGAACAATGCATAGGTAAAACATCTACTGCGGGCAGTAAATAATTCATTACTGAAAACATTGCTTTTTTGATTTCACCCGCATACTGATGTCCACATAATAAAACTTTACGATCGGTAAGATGGATAACTAAAGTTGCATCGCTATTAACTCCATCCCGCTGCGGATCAGTTTTCAATCCTGGAAGACTTAATATCGTCCATTCTGCTTTATTAATTTTTCCGTAAAAATCATTTTGACGAATAAAAAGTTGTCGCGCAAATAAATTATGCCAAGCATACTCAGTAATTACTTTGACGGGTAAATAATAGGTTGGGTCAGCCCCAACTTGAAGATTAGAAATAAATAGATCTACTTCTTTGGCATATTGTTCGGCACGTTGCCATAACAGTTGAAAGCGATCTTCTGAAAATGCTTGATTAACAGAATCCCAATCAATGTCTTTTTCACTTTTAGGCTCAGCGACAATAAATTTGTCTTTTGGTGAACGGCCCGTTCGTTTGCCTGTAGTCACTGAAAAAGCACCATTAGCTGCGATCAGACCTTCTTTACGTTCTACAGCGTGGTTTATTAATTCTTCCGTAGATAAATCAAAAAAGGTCTTAGACGAATTTTTGGATTGAACGGCCGACATAGCCTACGCTCCTTAGCTTTACAGGAGTCGGCATGTTAACACAGATAAAATAGCAATAACATTCTAGACAAAACCTTTATATTAAGGCCGCATTCTAAACGCAAAATTATTTTGCGATTCATAGGATTCAGCGGGTGGCGATAAAGCTAAAGGAGAAAAAATTAGTTTGGATATTATATTTAATAATATTAATATAAAATCTCGATAATTTTCTAGTATCAAATCATAGATTTGATTTTTAAACCCATATTTTTTAAAAAAACCAGGTGAAGCCCATGGCAAATCTGGAGTTAATAGCTTCGAAAATTCAGGAAAATGAGTTTTTGAGCTGAAATCAAAAAGTTCCGATTGTACTGTGAAATCTATATCTTCTTTAGATAATTTTTTTGTCCTAATTTCTTTGGATTCAGAATCTAAGGTGATAGTGTGTTTTACAGTAAACTCCATTAAACTAATATGTTGTTTCGTATTAAAACCTAAACAAGGAACAACATTTTCTTGATCCATTAACTGCAACCTAAGCTTGTGATGATTAGAGTTATATAACTTATTTTTAATAAAATTTTGAAAATAAGCAATTTTTTCTAGTTCTGATTCTTTTAAAATACAAGTAACCATTTCGCCATTTTCATTACAAACTATTTTAAAACCCTATTCAGGAAGGAATTTTAATTTGCTTACACTAAATTTCTCAGTAATTACCAATTGTTCAGAGCTAAACTCACAAACAATATGATGTCTACTTCCATCAGAAGTAGAGGGTGCAAAACCTAATGAATTTAAATGAAATTCTAAAAAACGCCTTGCAGAGTAAAACATTCCTCCCTGATGAAAATTGAGCAAAATAAACTCTTGGAATTTTTCATCTAAATTTTTTATCCTACTAAAAAAAAATTCGTCTGGATCAGGCTCTATTGGTTTTTTTTCTGGAAATTAAGTATTTTTATCAAGGTTAATCTGTGTATAGGACCATTCTCCTAATTCATCATCTTTAACTGTTAAACCGTGTATTCTTTTTAAATCCTGCCCTACTTGACTTTTACTCCCTGTGTTATCCGCATGAGCAAATCTTTGCAATGCTTGAAGACACTCCCCCTCAAAGCTTAATTCGATCAGCTTATTCTCCGATGTTGGAATTTTTGTCATTATTTTTACTAATTAAATTTCAGGTATTTTAAATGCAAATAACTTGAATTAATTATATTATATTAGCAGAATAGTCTTAAGTTAAAATTAAATAGGCCTATGATTACCTCAAAACCACGTTTACTCACTGGCGATACTCCGACGGGTAAACTCCATCTTGGCCATTGGGTAGGCTCTCTAGCTTTACGCATAGGCTTACAAAAAAGCTATGATTGTTACTTTATTATCGCTAATGTTCATGCATTTACTACGCGCGCGGAATTTCCTGAAGAAATTCGGCAGAATACTTTAGAGATTGCATTAGATTATCTCGCCGCCGGCATCGACCCTAAACAAAGTCATATTTTTGTTCAATCGGAAGTTCCCGCCATTGCTGAACTTACCTGCTTTTTCAGTATGCTGATTTCTTTTCCTAGAGTTATGCGTAATCCAACTATTAAAGATGAAATCCGCCAAAAAAATCTTGGTGAGAATTATCCTTTTGGTTTTTTATTGTATCCAGTCGGTCAGGTGGCAGATATACTTAGTTTTCGCCCTGAAATTGTACCTGTAGGGGAAGATCAAATTGCTCACCTAGAGTTAGCACGCGAATGCGCACGTCGCTTTAACCAAATTTATTGCGGAGTTGATCCACAAACAAAAGATGAAAATTATGTTTCCAGCGGAGGATTGTTTCCTATTGTCCAACCGAAACTCAGCCCAGTGCGTCGTTTAATTGGAACTGGACCACCCAACGCTGATGGGATATTTCCCAAAATGAGTAAATCTTTAAATAATGCCATTTATCTAAGTGATGACCCCGATACAATCAAGAAAAAAGTGATGGGCATGTATACCGATCCACATCGATTACGAGCGACGGACCCGGGAACTGTTGAAAATAATCCTTTATGGATATTCCATGATGTATTTAATCCAGATAAAGGCTGGGTTATTGAAGCGAAAGATAAATATCGTAAAGGACAGATTAAAGATGTTGAATGTAAACATCGATTAGTCGATATTTTGGTTGAAATAACGCAACCGATGCGTGAGCGTCGAAAAACCTACGAAAATGAACTAGGGGAGGTCTTAAAGATTTTAAAACAAGGAACGGAGCAAGCCAATAAAATTGCTGAAGACACTTTAGAAAAAGTTAAAACCTTTATGAAACAGGATTACTTTAAACGTACTCTTAAACTAAAGAAAGATTAGAGATAAGAATTTTTAAGTCACAGGTAAAGTCACTCCTCTCTGACCTTGATATTTGCCTTGTCGATCTCGATAAGAAACTTGGCAAATCTCATCAGATTCCAAAAATAACATTTGTGCCACACCCTCATTTGCGTATATTTTAGCAGGCAAGGGCGTCGTATTGGAAAATTCCAAGGTGACTTGACCTTCCCACTCGGGTTCTAATGGAGTGACATTCACAATAATTCCACAACGTGCATAAGTTGATTTACCGACACAAATGGTAAGAATATTCCGTGGAATGCGAAAATATTCAACCGTATGCGCTAAAGCAAATGAATTCGGAGGAATAATACACACATCATTTTTTATATCGACAAAACTTCCTTCCGAAAAACTTTTAGGATCAACAATAGCAGAATTGATATTCGTAAAAACACGAAACTCATTAGCACAACGTACATCATATCCATAGCTAGAAACGCCATAAGAAATGATCCGCCCACTCGCCGTTTGACGCACCTGTTTCGATTCAAACGGCGCTATCATATTGTAATCTTTTGCCATGCGGCAAATCCATGCATCAGATTTAATGGACATAATTTTTTCCTCAATGCTCTTTGCATTTGAATTTATTTCTACTGTAGCTCCATTCGCAATCATGATGGCTATCATATTACCAAATTGCTTAAGAACGCTGCACTTGCACAAAACTCAATTGTTGTGAGTATACTATTTTTTCTCTATGACAATTTTCGGAAACCGATAAGCTGTCTTTGATTGACTTAGCTGTTCGACTATTTTTTTGGCTATTTCTCGATAGACATCAGCAATTTCACTGCGTGGTTCTGCAATAAAAATAGGTTTGCCTGAATCCGCTTGTTTACGAATCCGGCTGTCTAACGGTAAAACACCTAATAAATTAATATTGTACTCTTTGGCAATTCGTTCGCCACCACCATCACCAAAAATAGGTTCCTCATGACCACATTGTCTACAAACATGCATACACATATTCTCAACTACACCCAATAAAGGCACTTTAACTTTATTAAACATTCCTATCGCTTTGCGTACATCCAACAAAGCAATATCTTGAGGAGTCGTTATAATCACTGCTCCGGCGAGAGGGATTTTTTGTGTGAGAGTCAACTGGATATCACCAGTGCCTGGCGGTAAATCGACGATTAAATAATCCAAATTATCCCAATGTGTATCATTTAACAGTTGCTGTAAAGCACCTGTTGCCATCGGTCCACGCCATATCATAGGCGTATTCACATCAATCAAATAACCTATAGACATAGATTGTAAGCCATAGGCATATACAGGCTCTAAGGTTTTACCATCCTTACTAGTCGGCTTCTCACTAACACCTAACATCTGGGGTTGATTAGGGCCATAGATATCCGCATCCAATATTCCAACTTTAACATCTTTTTTTTCTGCGAGCGCCAATGCTAGATTTACGGCAGTTGTTGATTTGCCAACACCCCCTTTTCCAGAGGCAACTGCAATTATATATTTAACTCGATCAGTAAGCTTTAACATAGGGGGTATTTCAAATTATAGCTTGACGCCACTCCTCGCAAAAAGGCAGAATCTAGGAATCAATAATACGCAAAAGATAAGTATGCAGCAAACACCTCGTAAATTATTAGTTACTATCGCATTACCTTATGCTAATGGCTCTTTACATATCGGTCATTTATTAGAACATATTCAAGGGGATATTTGGGTACGTTTTCAAAAAATGCTAGAGCGCGATTGTATTTTCATCTCGGGCGAAGACGCGCATGGAACTCCCGTGATGTTAGCAGCTCAACATCGAGGAATCAGCCCTGATACATTAGTAGCTCAAATTGCCGAAGAACATAAACGTGATCTTTCTGGGTTTTATATTGATTTTGATAAGTTTTACACAACTCATTCACCAGAAACTGAAGCATTCATAACACTTATTTATCAAAGAATGAAAAATAAAGGGGATGTGTATAGCAAAATTATTCAACAAGCTTATGATCCTAAAGCGCAAATGTTTTTGCCGGATCGTTATGTGAAAGGTATCTGTCCTTGTTGCAAAACTCCTGGTCAATTTGGTGATAATTGTGAAGTATGTAGTTCTACCTATTCCCCTCTGGATCTCATTGATCCTAAATCGACAATTACAGGGGCTACGCCGGTAGCAAAAGACTCAGAACATTATTTTTTTCAGCTTTCTAATTACACCGAATTCTTGCATAACTGGATAACCCAGGGTCATCATCTTGCCGAAGAAATAAGTAATAAGCTTCTAGAATGGTTTAAAGAAGGTTTACATGATCTAGATATTTCACGTGATGCGCCTTATTTTGGTTTTAAAATTCCGGGAACGGAGAATAAATTTTTTTATGTATGGATCGATGCACCTATCGGCTATATGGCAGCCTTTAAAAATCTTTGCCTGCATCGAAAGGATTTAAATTTTGACGAATATTGGTATCCTGCCACTAATACCGAATTGTATCATTTTATTGGTAAAGATATCATTAATTTTCATGCTATCTTTTGGCCAGCTATTTTAAAAAGTGCAGATTTTCGTACACCTACAGCAATTTTTGTACATGGTTATGTGACTGTTAATGGTCAAAAAATGTCAAAATCCCGCGGAACCTATATTTCCGCACGGCACTACCTTAATCATTTAGATCCCGAATATTTACGTTATTATTTTGCTTCCAAACTAAGTCACAAAACAGAAGATATTGATTTTAGTTGGCATGATTTTATCCAAAAAATTAATTCGGATTTAATCGGTAAGCTAGTCAATATTGCTAGTCGTTGTGCGAGTTTTATTAATAAAAAATTTGCTAATAAACTATCGGTAACTTTATTGATGCCTAATCTAATTGTTGAGTTTATAAGTAAAGGTGATGAAATTGCAGCTTATTATGAAAACCGAGATTACAATCGAGCAATGAAAAGCATTATGGAATTAGCTGATCAAGCTAATCAAATGATAGATGCTGAGAAACCTTGGCTCTTGATAAAAAATTCTGACTCAATTCGACGAGCTCATGAGGTATGCAGCTTAGGTTTAAATCTTTTTAGAATTTTAATGATTTACTTAAAACCGGTATTACCTATCACAGCTGGAAAAACAGAAAAATTTCTAAATATTCCTGTAATGACTTGGGACCAACGACAAAATACCTTATTGGATCATACTATTAATACTTTTGAACCCTTATTACAGCGCATCCCTGAAGAAATTATCCAGAATATGCAGAAAACGGATTCTATTGCTACCAATTAAACTAGTTATTGTTTATCTTATCTAAAAATGAAATCGAAAAAAATATCTATTTCAACAAAAGATCTTACAGCTCTAGTTAACGAGATTGACGCTTTACTTCCACAAACACAATGTGGCCAGTGTAGTTATTCTGGTTGCCTCCCTTATGCTCAAGCTATTGCAGAAGATCAAGCTAAAATAAATCGTTGCCCGCCGGGAGGTATAAAAACGCTGCAAAGTTTGGCAAAATTGCTAGAAAAAAAATCTGAACCATTTATGGAAGAAATGCATAAACAGATAACCCCACCCATGATAGCGTCTATACGCGAGGCTGAGTGCATTGGGTGTACGAAATGCATCCAAGCGTGTCCTGTCGACGCTATTCTTGGCGCTGCCAAGCAATTACATGTTGTATTAACGCAAGAATGCACTGGATGTAGACTTTGTCTTTCGCCTTGCCCGGTTGACTGTATTGATATATTGTCGTTAAGTCGGTCTAATTATAATCCCCAACAAGCACGAGAACGTTATTATGCAAAAAAACAACGTCTTGAATTAACACAAGATCAAACTAGTCTAATTAAAAATAAAACTCAACCACAAAACGAACAAAATGCTTATATTCAAGCTGCAATTAGACGAGTGAAAGAAAAAAAACAACGCTTACAATCGACACACACAAAGCTCGCTAATAACATTTAACTAAACATAACTAAACATCTAATACTTGATAGATATTGTAGTTTTCTGAATAAGTGAAGATTTGACCAGTTTTAATATCAAAAAACCAACGATGGATAGTTAATGCTTGAGTTTCTGTTTTTTCTTTAATCCAAGGAAATGTCATACAGTTTTCATAAGAACGATTTAAAGCTAATTTTGCATATTCATCTGGATTTTTTATCTGATTCCCAGGTATTTTTATTGAAGAAACCCATTTAGTAATAAAATCGTTTTGTGATAAATTTTGGCTATTTAATAAAGCATCTATTCCTCCGCATTGACTATGGCCTAATAAAATAAGATGCTTAATATTCAACAAACAAATTCCAAATTCTAAAGCGGCGCTTGTTCCATGCAAAGCTTCATCCTTTTGGTAAGGCGGCACTATATTCGCAACATTGCGCACCACAAATAAATCGCCCGGATTACATTGTAGTATTAGTGCTGGATCGACACGTGAATCACAACATGAAACAACCATTATTTGCGGTTTTTGACCCGTGTCGGATAAGTATCGCATTACAGCATTATCACCGACAGCATATTTTTTTCTAAATACACTGTACCCATGCAATATTTTACTAAAAATATGACCCATGTTTTTCTCCATATCAATACTTACTTTAAATAAATATTTAATTTGAGACTGGTTTATTATTATAAAAAAGAGCCAAAAATTACCTTTGAATAGTTAAAATCGTTAATACTAAACTAGATACTTCAATCCTTAATTAAGATATTAAATTTAACCATCATTAATGATTCTCTTTAGTGATATTACGACAAAAATATATCAAAGAAAAGCCAATAAAAACAGACAATTGTTTAAAATGTGGTAAATATATTTCTAGATATTAACGACGAGCATTTTCGAAATACTTTAAATTTTTATGAATTTATTTACGATAAGCATCTGAAAGTTCTAGATAAAATTCAGCAACGCAAATGACGAGTTTCTTTAAAGAAATGGCGTCCCCAAGGGGAGTCGAACCCCTGTTACCGCCGTGAAAGGGCGGTGTCCTAGGCCTCTAGACGATGGGGACCTACGGTTTTAAAGTCCGCTATTTTGGCTGCGCTGGACTAGAATGTCAATGTCTAAAATAAATACATGAAAGCGTTTTTTACAAAATCTATTTTTACCCTGTATATTAAGCTTAATTATTTTTAACGGGGGATAGTCTCATGTCTAACCAAACTATAAACCTTAGCGATGCACTCTATCAATATATGTTATCCATTTCCTTGCATGAGCCTGCCATTTTAAAGTCGTTAAGAGAAACGACGCTTAAATTATCATCCCATGGTATGCAAATCTCACCTGAACAAGGCCAATTGATGGCACTTCTGGTTGAATTAATTGGTGCTAAAAGAACTTTAGAGATAGGGGTCTACACGGGTTATAGCTCTTTAGTCATAGCTTTATCCTTACCTGAAACAGGAAAAATTATTGCGTGTGACATTAATACTGAAACAAGCGCTATAGCGCAAGATTTTTGGCAAAAAGCCGGTGTAGCCCATAAAATTGATCTGAAATTAGCACCGGCATTGGAAACTCTTGATAGTTTAATTAAGCAAAATTACTCGAATAATTTTGACTTTATCTTTATTGATGCAGATAAGCAAAATTATTTAAATTATTATGAGCGTTCATTAACATTACTGCGACCAGGTGGTCTAATGGTAATCGATAATGTCCTATGGAGTGGCCGCGTCGCTGATACACACATCCATGACAAACAAACTCTAGCTATTCGCGCATTTAACCAAACTATTTATCAAGATAAACGTATTAGTATGAGTTTAATACCCGTAGGTGATGGACTTACTTTAATAAGAAAACGTTAGTTGGTCCTCGGTTCTTTGAATAAAGAAAATTATATTGTCGCAATGTCTCCTTTTTGTTCTAACCATATTTTTCGATCGCCCGATCGTTTTTTTGCTAATAACATATCCATCAAAGTAATCGTTTTTTGTTCATTATCTATGGTAAGTTGAACCAGTCTTCGAGTATCGGGCGCCATTGTTGTTTCGCGCAATTGCATAGGATTCATTTCACCTAAGCCTTTAAATCGCTGTATGCTGACTTTTCCTTTTTTATTTCCGGCATTTAATCTATCCAAAATACCTTGCTTTTCTTCATCATCCAAAGCATAAAAAACTTCTTTGCCGATATCTATACGATAAAGTGGTGGCATAGCAATATAAATATGCCCCGCTTCAATTAAGGATCGAAAATGTTTTAAAAATAAACCGCATAGCAACGTAGCAATATGTAAACCATCAGAATCCGCATCCGCTAGCACACAAATTTTACCATAACGTAACCCTGTTAAATCGCCGGACCCAGGGTCGACACCCAGAGCCACAGCAATATCATGAATTTCTTGTGACCCTAATACTTGATTACTCGCTACTTCCCAAGAATTTAAAATTTTCCCTCGTAATGGCATAATTGCTTGAAACTCTCTGTCTCGTGCTTGTTTTGCAGAACCACCCGCTGAATCACCTTCAACTAAAAATAACTCTGTGCGACTTAAATCAGTTAGCGTACAATCGGCTAACTTCCCTGGCAATACTGCTCCACTTAAAATCTTCTTACGTGCGATTTGCTTACTGACTCGTAAACGTTTTTGTGCATTAGCTATCATTAGTTCTGCTAAATTTTCTGCCTCAGAAACATGCTGATTGAGCCATAGGCTAAAAGCATCTTTTATTACACCTGAAACAAATGCTGCAGATTGGCGTGAAGTCAGTCTTTCTTTAGTTTGACCGGAAAATTGAGGCTCCAATAGTTTTACAGATAATACATAGTGGCATCCTTCCCATACATCTTCAGGTGCTAATTTTAATCCCCGGGGCAATAAATCACGTAATTCGCAAAATTCTCTCATTGCTTCTAGTAAACCGGTACGTAAACCATTGACATGTGTTCCACCTTGAATAGTTGGAATTAAATTAACATAACTTTCCATCAATCCTTCACCACTTTCTAAAAGCCAGCATAATGCCCAATCAACTTCCTCAGTTTCTGCTGCAAAATGCCCATAAAAAGGCTCTGTGGGTAAACAAGTATATTGGCTTAAACTATCCTTTAAATAGCTAACTACACCATCCTCATAAAACCATTCCTCTTTTTTATTGTTTGGTTTGTCAGTAAAACTAACGTGTAAACCTGGGCAAAGAACCGCTTTAGCACGCAAACTATGTTTTAATCGATTGACCGAGAACTTTTCCGTATCAAAATAATGCTTATCAGGCCAAAAACGTAAAGAAGTTCCTGATATGGCCTGATCAACTTTACCTAGTTTTTTTAAGTTGGATTTTTTATTTCCATTTTCAAATTGAATTTGATATATAAATCCATCGCGCTTAATAGTGACTTCTAAATGACGCGATAAAGCATTGACGACGGATACACCGACTCCATGTAAACCACCTGAATAGCGATAATTTTTATGGTTAAATTTACCGCCCGCATGCAGTCTGGTCAGAATAAGTTCTACACCTGTCACTTTTTCTTCAGGATGAATATCAACAGGCATACCTCGACCGTCATCACTAACTGATAAAGAATTATCCGAATATAACACCACATCAATATGTCGTGCATAACCAGCCATCGCTTCATCAACACTATTATCAATTACTTCTTGTGCCAAATGATTAGGCCGAGAGGTATCGGTATACATACCAGGTCGTCGTTTTACCGGGTCGAGGCCGCTTAAGACTTCGATCGCTTCAGCCGTATATTTTTTTGAAGAAGAAGATTTAGATTTCATAAAATAATAGTTACTCGCTTTTTTTCAAAAATACATCTCTCACAATTTGCTCATTATGTTGTAACCATTGTAAAGCAATAATAGTTGAAGCATTATTAATTTTTCCTTGATTAAGCAAACTATAAGCGGTTTTTAATTTTAAAACATGTAAACTAATATCTTCACCTTCCTCAGACACCCCATGAATTCCTTGTGCTAATTTGGCATTAACTTGTCCACAGAAAAGATAAATACGTTCTGAGCTTCCTCCTGGACTCACCCAATATTGGCAAATGGGAAATAAATTCGTTATTTCTAGACCACTTTCTTCCTGTGTTTCTCGTCGTGCTGCTTGTTCTACACTTTCATCTTTATCAATGACACCGGCTACTATTTCGATTAACCAAGGGCTTTTGGCTTTATTAACAATTCCTACTCGGAATTGTTCGATTAAAACCAGTTGATCATTCTGCGCATCAAACAATAGAACCCCCACTGCCTCACCTCTTTCAAAGACTTCCCGTAGTCGTGGCTGACTCCATTCCCCATTATATAGACGAAATTGGACTTTCAATTGTTTTATCTGAAAATGTCCTTGATAAACTATTTGCTGCTGCAAAATTTTGACATCTGAACCGTCGAAATGGGAATTCATAGGCCTATATCTCAATTATGAAATCTGGCATAATAGCAAGCATCTATCTAGAAAAATCTACGTTTTTGTTCTTTTAGTATAAAAAAAATAATGATACAACTCGACCTTTTTATCCCTAAATCGGCTAGACGGCTATCCATATGCTCTAAATTAGTGCTAGGTATTTATTTACCTTTTGCATCCTTCACGCCTGTTTTTGCTGCTGATTTAATCGATATTTATAAAGCAGCTTTAAATAGTGATCCTATCTATCAGGCTGCGGTATCCACCCGATTATCCCAACGCGAAGCGATACCTCAAAGTGTAGCTGTACTTTTACCTAATATCTCAGCCCAAGCGAATGTTTCAAATAATTATCAAAACATTAGTCAGCTTCCTACTACCGGACAACCGAATGGAATAAGCAACTTCCAGTCTCAGGGATATAATATTTCCTTTAGACAACCTCTAATTAATGTCAATGATTGGTTAGCGGTTAAGCAAGCTAATAATACTGGGAAACAAGCTGATCTAACATTAGCAGCAGCTGCACAAGATTTAATTTTTCGCGTAGCGACTGCTTATTTTAATGTTTTATCCGCTCAAGACACTCTTCGATTCGCTAAAGCAGAAAAAAACGCTGATAGTAAACAATTGAATCAAGCTCAGAAACGCGTCCAAGTAGGTTTAGATGCCTTGACTAGTGTTTACGAAGCAAAAGCAGCGTACGATAAATCACTCGCTACAGAAATAAGTGCAGAAAATACTTTACGCAATAATCAAGAGGCATTGCGCCAATTAACCGGACAGACTTATTCCTCCATAAAAGCCTTTACAAAAAACATACCTTTGCAAAACCCGCAACCCAACAATATCGAACAGTGGATTGATGCAGCCACCCAGAATAATTTGAAGCTAATGGCTGCGCGCTATGGTGTAGAAGTCGCTCGACAGAAAATAAAGATGCAAGCTTCTGGACATCTACCTAGCTTAAGCTTAATAGGTAATTATGGAAAAACCGATACTTTTAATAATGTTCCTAATTCACTTAATAATAATGGCGGAACTTTAGGCTTAGAATTAGATGTTCCACTCTTTGCCGGCGGTGCAGTCTCTTCTAAAACCCGTCAAGCTCAATATGATTTTCAAACGGTTAGTGCTAATTTAGATAATACTTATCGACTACTGATCGTTAATACCCGACAAAAATATAATGATGTTCTTGCCGATATCAGCAAAATCAAAGCTGAGCAGCAAGCCATCAAATCTGCTCAACTTTCGTTAGATAGTACCGAAGAGAGCTATAAAGCAGGAACACGAACTGTCGTTGATATCCTGATTGCACAACAAAATCTGTATGATGTAAAACGTACTGCGGCTAATGATCAATATAATTATCTGTTAGATACACTTTTACTAAAACAAGCCGCAGGTAGTTTAAAACCAGATGATTTAATGCTGATTAATAAATTTCTTGCTTAATTACATCATTCGATAATTTACTCAAAGAGCTCTTGCATGACCATTAAAAACGTGATTATTATCATTAACCATATAGGGGCTTATTAACGTTTCTATTTCTTCTATCTTGCTCATCGATTCTGTTTTTCCTCTCTTAAAAAAACTATGCTCGCCTAATGTCGTTAAAAATCTATGTTTGCCTAACGTTGTTCTTTTTTCATTTTCCAGTGTAATATTGTTATTAGAATCAGTCTGATTGTTTTGTTTTAATTTTTCCATATAAGCTTTCAAAATAACTACTTTTTCTTGCGCTGAGTCTGAATTAACGATGCTGAGTCTACCTATTTCATCTTTGCATATATTAATAGCTTTTTGTATTGCAACTGCTTTAGGTAGTGTTCGAGCAGATCCAGATTCATTTAATTCACTTACATTGTCAGCTAAATGTTCATGCACATGTTTAATATCAAATTGGTGCCACTCTTGTTTTATCGCTTCTAAAAGTCCTAAGGAAGACGTTTCAGTGCTTGTACAACGATTTAACTGACTAAATAAACAATTTAAAATTCCGAGAATAGTTGCAGGAATAATAAAGATAATTTTTCCTATCCAATTAAAAATTCCGCCGTGATCATGATCGTGATGATCAGCTTGTTTATTACTAAAAAGCTGACTTACATCTGTCATCAATTCACTTAATGCTGAAATACCAACCATTAGCAAACAAGGAAGATTAAAAAATCTGTCCGATGCGACGCCAGTAAAGAACACATGAGTACCAAAAATAAGTAATTTAAAAATACTAAGTACTATTTTTAAAGGAATGCGTAATAAATGTAACAAATGCTGCAAATAATTTTCATTTGGCATTTGAGTTACTAATTGAGTTACTAAATTTTTATAAGATTTTATAAATGGTTTAAACAAATTATTAATCGATCCTTCAGCCAGTAAACCGACTGTTTGAAAAGAATTTTTCAAAATAAACAATAACTCACTTGACATGAAGGAAAGCGTTGCAATCGTACAGAGGGTGACATTAACATATTGTTTTAATTGAATAAAAGCTGTAAATCCAGTTGCACCTGCAACGATTAAACCACAAGCTAACGCCATAAAACTCAATACCATTCGCACCGCATAGGTACAAAATGTTTCTTGTTCTTTTAATTTAAACCAATTTATTAATTTATTAAAAAATTGTGCAAATGATTTTCCAATCACAAGGCAAATATATTTTAAAATATTTGGTCGTCCATTATATGTTTGTTCTATTTCTTTATTAAGCTCTCTCCACCAAGTGGATAAAGTCTCATTTAAAATCAAATCTGTTGAAGTATTATAAATTAAAATAGCATAAGAAATAGCTGCTAAAATAGCTAATGGCCAGATGACCACAGATGCGATCGTTGTAGACAACCCTAAAGCGATTAAGACTGCCGGGAAAGTGTAGAAAGTAATAACTCCTAAACATAACCCTACACCAAGACTAAACAACATTCCAAAGCGCAAAGGCCATAATTTTATGACCTTTTTAGATACTTCTTCCTTAAGTTCGTTAATAAAATCTTCGCTTAAATTTTCTGCGTTATTTAACAATTCACAGCTTTTTGGTTCAACGACCGATTTGATTAGCAGTTTTTTTAAAAGCTTTAATCGAGCTTTTACCTCTTTGGTTTCAGATTTCTTTTTATGACACAACTTAACTTGTTTAATAAAGTGTTGATTAGCAACATAGCTAGCTACAAAAAAGCTTGTTTTTAAAAAAACTAGTTTCTTGAGGTTTTTTTCTAAATTTAAGAATCGGAGTTCATCTTCAGGTTCAACATAGCTTGGAGTGCCGTCTCTTCTAAGTTTAAAATTAGAAAAATATTCTTTTATTTCTTGCTGATTTTTAGCATCAATTGAATGTTCTTCAATTTTTTGCTGATTTTCGACATCAATTGAAGGATTTTCTTTTTTGTGAAATTTCTTATACTTACTTAGAAGAGTATTTTTATCATAATCAATTTCCTGAAAAATATCTTCATCATTAACAATTTTCTTTAGTTTATATTTTTTGTTAATATCAACAAAAAAATCATATAAATTATTTTTAATTTCTTTTTCATATTGTTCTATAAGAACCAAATCATCTTCAAATTTCTCAATAATTAAATATTGCCACAGCGTTTTTTCACTTAATAAGCTAAATCTACTAAATCCTTCGATAATATTCTTTCTGTAGATTTCACCTTCTACAATAGTTGCGCCGCATGCTGCATATCTTGCATATCCCACATAAGGGGTAGGAGCAAGATCTGCAATTTGCCTAGCGCTGGTTAATCCATCAGCAGCAACTTGAGCACCTGCTAACAGCCAACCAATCGCTGTCTTTATTGCTTTTCTTTTTTTCATAACGCACTCTCACTTCAATGGGGTATAAATTAATTTTTTATACAGTATAAATTACTTAGCTTAAGAATCCATTAAATGATATTAAGAATCATTCCTATTTGAAGGCGAGATAATAACCAAGAAAGGTTGAATCATCAAGAGAATTTTTTGTAGTGGGCATTAATGACAAATATTTCTCATGCAATGCGATGGTTGAGCTACATAAGTTTTGTAAGCTGGAATCATTATGAATGATATCGTCTGTTCGTTTAATACTTTCTGTAGCTGATATTTGTGCAGCCAAAATGGCATTAATTTGGTTTTTTTTTAATAAATCACGTTCATGTGCGCGTTGAATTTGCAACTCTCGTGAGGTGGTGACCAATAAAATACGATTTAATTTAATATAATCATTAGTAGAGGGTTTTTCCTTGAGTAATATAGAAGTTCTTTCTTCTAACAATAACGGTATCACTAGTAAACAATAGATGCCTGTAGCTTTTTTTAGGGCTATTTGTATTGCTCGATATATTAATGGATGTAATAAGCATTCTAACCATTCTCGATCTTTGGGATGATCAAAAATAATTGCTCGTAGTTTATCTCGATCGATAGTCGCATTTTTTTTTAATATGCTAGCACCAAACCGTGCAATTAATTGATCACGGATTTCCGATGAATTATCAATAAGCTCCCGACCAATTTGGTCAGCATCGATAATACTTACCCCCAATTCCGCAAAGTAATGAGCAACCGTAGACTTGCCACTTGCAATTCCACCTGTTAACGCTACAGTGAACACGCTGGAAAATTAATGCGTAATAATAGAATTCGAAGGATTTTCTTTTTTCCCACTACCGCCTTTATCTTCCTGTTCTTGCATTTGCTGGGCATACAACGCTTCAAAATTAACAGGCGCTAAATAGAGGGGTGGAAAACCCGCACGGCCAACCAAATCTGATACAGCTTCTCTAGCATAAGGGAATAAAATAGTGGGGCAAGTTATACTCATTACTTGATGGTTTTGCTCTTCAGTGAATCCTTTTAGCGTAAAAAGTCCTGCTTGTTTCACCTCAACCAAAAATAAGGTTTTATCTTTTGACTTCGCTGTGACAGTGATTTGTAAGACAACCTCATGATTATCGGCACCGATATCACTTGTATTCATAGTAAACTGCAAATTTAATTCCGGTTGCCACTCTTCTTGAAAAGCCTGAGGGGAATGAGGAGTTTCTAGTGACAAATCTTTAACATAAACACGCTGAATAATAAATTCAGGCTGTTGCGAAGGCTTGTTTGGTTGATTCATAAATTACTCGTCTTTTAGTAAGGTGTCTAATTCGCCAGAGGTAGCTAATTTTGATAAATCATCAAACCCTCCGATAGATTTATTATTAATAAATATTTGTGGCACTGAACGTCGATTACTTAGTTTCACCATTTCAGCTAGTTTATTAGCATCTTTATCAACTTGAATTTCTTCATACTTAACTCCTTTTTTGTTCAGTAATTCTTTAGCATCTGCGCAATAAGGACAACCTAGAGTTGTATATATCACTACTTTTTGCATAAACACCTCTTTATAACTCGAAAATTTAGCTTTTAATAATAGGTAAAGCGGCATTTTGCCAGCTCATAATCCCACCTTTAAGGTGGAAACATTTTGCAAACCCTGCATTTTTTAATAGTCTACCAATTTTATGGTGTGATTGCCCCTGACTATAGTTAATGATAATAGGCCTTTCTAGATATGAGTCAAGTTCACTTAGTCTAGCTTTGAGTTCAGAAAAAGGTATATTAACAGACTCAGCAATATGTCCTTTTTTAAAACTGAGCTCATCACGAACATCTAAAAAAATCGCGTCTTCTCGGTTAACCTTAAAAATAGCCTCTTGGACACTAAGAGGCAACGTACCGGTTAACTTAGCATGTAATTCAAAAGTCAGTAATAAAATTAAAATTACAAAAAAAACTAGCCATAGCTCCCAATGTTGTAAACTAAATTCAATGAACTGCTGCATTTTCTTTAACCTTTATGATATTTATCTTATCTTAGATACGCTAGTCTAGCGAAATTTAATACCCATCGCTATACTCTCTTACATTTTAATATCGAGAAATGGTTTTATGACTACCCAAATAGAAAATCAGCATCCATTAGGGTTAATAAATAAGCAAGCAGATTATAAAAATTTGTTAACTGAATTGATGAACATGGCAAAAAAACAAGGGGTTACTCAAACAGAAGCTAGCATTAGTCATGATACCGGATTTTCAGTCACTGTTCGCAACCAAGAAGTTGAAACAATTGAACATAATCGGAATAAAAGTTTAGGAATAAATGTTTATTTTGGTCGCAAAAAAGGTTCTGCAAGTACCTCAGATTTTAGCGCTCAAGCCATAAAAAGCACTTTTGAAGCGGCTTGTCATATAGCACGTTTTACTACTGAAGATCCTTTTAATGGCCTAGCTGAATCGCAATTTTTAGAAAAAACACCCTCTGATTTAGACCTTTGTCATCCTTGGTCAATTGACCCACAAAATGCTATTGCATTAGGTAAAGAATGCGAAGCAAATGCGCTCGCTATAGACAGTAGATTAACATTTTCAGAAGGAGTCAGCTTATCTACACAGGAAGCTATTTATGTTTATGCAAACAGTAATGGGTTTCTAGCTGGGTATCCTAGCTCGTTGCATAACATTTCTTGTAATCTGATAGCAAAAGATAAAATGGGTATGCAGCGGGATGGTAGCTTCACAATAAATCGCAATCCAGATCAACTCCAATCGATTGAAAAATTAGCCAAAGAAGCTGCTGATAATACCGTTAAACGCTTAAGTGCAAGACGTATTTCAACCTGCCAAGTCCCAGTGATTTATCATTCAGAAATCGCCCCCGGCTTGATTAGAACTTTTCTTGAGGCAATTTCGGGGGGAACACTTTATCGCAACGCCTCTTTCTTGGTCGACCATATCGGAAAACCCGTTTTTGCTAAAAGAATCTCTATTTATGAAAAACCTCATATGCTGAGTGCTTTAGGAAGTGCTCCTTTTGATGACGAAGGAGTCCGTACTAGCGATCGTGTTTTAATTGATGAGGGTATTTTATGCGGATATTTATTAAATAGTTATTCAGCCAGAAAGCTAGGCTTGCAAACAACAGGAAATGCAGGTGGGTTTCATAATATTTTGCTAAAAACGAGTCAATTTAAGCTTAATGATCTATTGAAACAAATGGAAAAAGGTTTATTAGTCACGGAGGTTATGGGACAAGGTATTAATTTAGTAACGGGCGATTACTCTCGTGGTGCAGCTGGTTTTTGGGTTGAAAATGGAGAGATCCTATTTCCTGTGGAAGAAATTACTATTGCTGGTAACTTAAAAGATATGTATCAAAATATTGTGGCTATAGGCAATGATATTAATTATAAGAGCACCATTCAAACTGGCTCAATCTTATTAGAAAATATGATGATCGCGGGCATGCAAAACTCTCAAATAGAGCAATAAATTATTTATCTATACTCTCAGTAATTGAATTCTTAGCGCAAGGGCGCTGCGAGAATGAAGTAACCGGAATATATTCAAGATACATGATGGATTGCGAATTGAGCACAACACAACAAAAAATTTAAATGCAAACCCATATCTAAGTCGGTTCTGTGATAGACCATACGCTTATACCATCCAAAGTACCGAGTGATAAATAGGTTTTTAAATAATCTTGAAACAAAACATCTAACACTCTTCCTGCTTTTGATGAAGCCATGCGGCAATAAAGCTGGCCGTTATTCCAAATAGCAAAGCTCATATGCAATACATTCATAGAAGTTCCTATTCGGGAACTTAGATAAGAATCATGACCGACAAAAAAGATTAAACTGCCACTAGGAATTTTTTGCCTCAATTCAGAATTTTGTAACAAATCAAAGACTGGAATATAAGAAATACTTACATTTTTACTTCCATACAAATCCGCACCTTCTTTTTTTAATTGAGATAACCGCGCTTCTTTTTCTTGGGGGCTTAAATAAGGAATTTGAATTCTATCGGTAGTTAAATGGCGATACCAATTTGGCAAATTAATTTGGGTTCTGCTAACATTTGTTTTACGACCCGCAATTAAATAACTCAACTCCTGAATATATCCATTTCTTTTATTATTGGGGATCCAATCAGCACTGGGAAAATGATTACGTTGAGTAAAACTCACATTACCTTGTTTATAACGAATTTGATTGATTTTGTTTCTAAAGTCTGGAAGACTTCTAGCTAGTGCTAGAGCCATGACCGTATCAACATAGGTTTCACAATCAAAATAATCAAATCGATATAAAGGATTTTGATCGTATTTTCCATTGATACCTTCACCCAGCGCACCTTCTAAATAAGGGGTATTTAGTAATGCTGCACTTTGAATTTCAATTCGTCGCTGAATTGGATAATTCTGGTTTAATGAAATTAATTGATTGACGATTTCATCATTAGCCTGTGTATCGGCAAAACTTAAAGGAATAAACAAAAAATAGAATACAATGAGGGTACAAAGAACTCGGCAGCACCTTATCACCCCTCTTCACCGAACCTATCAGTAACTAATTTTTCAAGCACCGTCAAGGCTGCAGCTTCATCTTCTCCTTGAACGATGACTTCAACAGGACTACCTTGCCGGGCTGTAAGCCCCATCACTTCTAAAATACTCTTTCCATCTACTTGTTTACCATTACATTTGAGCGTAATTTGGCTAATAAAACATCTTGCGATTTTGACCCACTTCATAGAAGCACGTGCATGTAATCCCAATTTGTTATTTATCGTAATAATTTTACATATCATATAATGAGGAAACTAATCCTCTATTTTTCCTCTATACTAAAACTTTCGCCACATCCACAGGCAGCCGTTTGATTTGGGTTAATGAATTTCAGCGTGCCATTAAGTCCATTTTGTACATAATCGATACAAACCCCCTTTAAGATAGGAAAACTCAATCGATCAACAAAAACAGCTAAATCATTATCAATAGAAAATTTTAAATCTTCAGAATGGAAGCTATCTACATAATTCACTTCATACGCAAAACCTGAGCAACCAGAACGCTTAATACTCAAACGAAAACATTTCCCCCGTATTTGCTTGGCCAGGATCTTTTTAATATGTTTAATCGCGGAAGGAGTTAAATAAAGCTGACCCTCCTTACTTTTATTTTGAGCAGGATCGTAGATAGGAACTTTAACTTGTGTCATAAGTCCCATATTACCACTTAATAAGTTAGGTAACAAAGTACTGCTCTTAGTCCTTCTTTCATTAGGGTAATATACCTGAATTTTGTAGTTATTTTACTTACAAAAACAAGCTAAAATGGATTTTTTTTACCCATAATTCTCAAAAATTTAGCTTCATAAATCCTCAATAAATGAACTTTATAGGCTTGTAAGGTTAGCAAAAAAAACTTTTCAATTACAAGCTTTCCAAACTGTAAATCCATTCGATGCAACGCCCAACCATAACTTATAATTGATTATTAAAAATTAATGCTTCCATCAGCATTAATCCTAACTTTTTACTTGTGTCATAAAAGTGTTTGTTGTACGGTTAACTTAGATATTAAAATATATTCAATTTGCATTTTTTTTATAACTCTCTCATATGTTTAACAAATTTGATACTAAACTTCTTGGGGGTATTTTACTCATAGTCGGAACAGCAATAGGGGGCGGAATGCTAGCATTACCTATTGCGACGGCCGAAGCTGGATTTACAAATTCTTTGATTCTTCTGTTCCTATGCTGGTTCATTATGACCGCCAGCGCTTTTTTGGTCCTTGAAGTTAATTTATGGCTTCCTGCAAATACTAATATTATTTCCATGTCGAGAATTTTATTAGGTCGTTGGGGTGAATCTATTGCCTGGATAAGTTATCTATTATTATTTTATTCCGTACTTGCAGCCTATATGGCGGGTAGTGGAGATTTTCTTAGTGGGTTATTGCTTAATTTAGGTTTTAAAATACCCAACTGGTTATCTATATTCCTATTCACTGCTATTTTAAGTTACGTGGTTTATCAAGGCATACATTATGTCGATTATGTGAATCGTGGTTTGATGTTTAGTAAATTTAGCATTTATATTTTACTTATTTTATTTATTATTCCATCTATTTCTAGCACTAAGTTAAAAGATGGAAACTTGTTTTACTTAACAAGCGGAGCAACAGTAATGATAACCTCATTTACTTTTGCGAACATCATACCAAGCTTACGCACTTATTTTAAAGATGATATTCCCAAATTGCGAAAAGCTATTTTAATAGGTAGTTTAATTCCTTTATTTTGTTATTTATTTTGGGATCTATGTATCATGGGAGTACTCTCTCGTGAAGGAAATCATGGGCTAATTAGCATGTTACATTCCAAACACTCAACCAGTGAGTTTGTTATGCAATTAAGTAACACATTAAATAATCCATTAATCACGTTTATGACCAGAATTTTTACTTCAATTTGCTTAGCTACCTCTTTTCTAGCCAGCGGATTGAGTTTATCTGATTTTTTGGCTGATGGTCTACGCACTACCAAGCGAGGAAAGGGTGGAGTTATTGTTTATTTAGCTACTTTTTTACCACCTATGACAGTAGTATTATTTTATCCGGGTGCTTTTATAGGTGCATTAAGTTATGCTGGAATTTATTGTGCAATACTTTTTGTTTTGCTTCCATCTCTAATGGCCTGGCGCGGACGTTACAGAAAAAATTCTTTAGCGAAAGGATTTAGAGTTAAAGGAGGAAGGCCATTATTACTAGGCCTTGGTATTGCAGGCGTTTTATTTATAAGTAATGGAGTCCAAATAGCTTTTACCTAAGCCTTAGATTACAAGTATATAGGATATTTGCTATAGGTATTGAATTGCATCTTTCTTATCCAACCACTTACAACCCTTTCATCTCGGCCCGCTACCCCTTTTCCAAGTAAAAGTCCAATATTAATAGGGAATCAATTAATAGGACTTTTGAAATTATATTTTGTTTACAAAAAAATATAACGATTTTTTAAATGTTTTTAAATTCGTTATAGCAACAAAGTAACTTTATTTTTCCTAAAATTAACTAAGAAATTTTAACAATTGAATGGGGGACAGATATGATAATAGATGGTGTTTTAGTCGGAGTTGTACTAGCAGGACTGGAATTAGGTGTAGCTTGGATATTGGCCTGTGTAATTAATCATGAGCCATCATCTGAAAAAAAGGAGGAAAAAGAACCTCCTTTAACTTTTTCAGCAAATTTCGCTAATCTAGCTAATTTAAAATAAAATTTTAAGTTTATCGCTCTGCTTATATATTCGAGATTTTAAGCAAAAAAATCTATAAAAAAATTAAAAAACCTCTGGAAACATTTTAAAAGTTTTCAGGGGTTTTTCATTTAAGTTAAATCATTTCATTATTGACTGGTTTCTGATTAAAAATATTTTCTAACATAATATATAAATCTTTGTATGGGATAGGCTTCGTTGAAAAATTATCTATTTCGGCTTCTTGGCACCATTTTTTTAAATTATTAGTAGGATATGCACTTAATAATATTATCGGCATTCGGTTCGCTTTATTATTTTTTTCCAGTATACGAATTCTCTTTCCAACTTCAACTCCTGGCATATCAGGCAAACCGGCATCGAGAATAATAAGGTTATAAGTCCTATTCAGACACATATCTAAGGTTTGCTGCCCATTTATGGCAATATCAGCTTGATAGCCCATCTTTCTTAAAAAAATACTATGTACGCGTTGTATTATAAGCTGATCTTCAACTAATAAAATTCTTTTTTTTTATCCACTTATTTTTCTATCCTTGCTTAAAAATTCTAAATATCATTTTTTATAATTTATAATAGTCCATTAATGGACTATTATGCAACAATATAAAACATGTTGAACAAATAAAAAAATTTGATTTAAAATTATAATACTGGCATAATTTTCAGGTTTTAAAAAAATAATTTAGCAAGGATCTTGTTTAATTTATTTTATCGGCATTGTTTTTAATAACGATAATGTTTCGAGCATAATAAATTGTGAAAGTGACTTTGCAGAGGTCTATTACAATTGTCTTTTAAACACACACTCAATAATACTTTAGAATATCTAATAAAAAAGTGGGGGATAAATATCAATCAACTCCACAAACACACTGGTATTCCACTCTCAACACTAAAACGCTTAAGATTAAATAAAGAAAATAATCCTACACTAGCATCCTTGGCTCCCATCGCAAACTATTTTTCTATATCACTTGATCAATTAACTGGAAGAGAAGCTCTATCTAAAAAAAATAAACAAATCGATGGTTTGACTATTCCTCTGATACACTGGAAAGATATTCTTAATATTCCTAAAAATAGAAACCATCTAGCTTTTTCGTCATTATTAATAAGAGATATAACATTAAATGAAAACAGTTTTGCCTTAGTGATTAGAGATAATAATACGAATAATTTCTTAGCGGGATCTTTGTTAGTCATTGATCCTAGTTTAAAAGGGCGCAATCGAGATTTTATAATAATATATAAAAAAGGAGAAACGAAACCGCAGCTAATGCAAAAAATTATTTATGAAAATAAAACTTATATTAAAAATTTGACTATTGAATCTGAAATTATTAAATTTTCAGATCTTTACAAAATTATAGGCGTAGTTATACAAATAAGAATGAATTGCAAAAAAAGTAGATCTTATGTTAATTTCGAGGATGAAAAAGGCCACGGCACCCAAAAATATTAATCAATATATCCTTATTTTAGGGATGATAAACATTACGATTAGTTTAGCGGCTGATGTCGTAGCATATAAATTAGTATTTCTTGGTCCTGCATTAGTGCCTGGCGCACCACTCATTTTTCCTTTAACGTATATTATTGGAGATATAGTGGCAGAAGTTTATGGTTATAATGCTGCTAAACAAATTATATGGATTACATTAGCGTGTGAATTATTTTTTTCGATTGCAATTAAATTGATTATTCATTTACCTTCTCCAAATTTTTGGCATGATCAACCATCTTATAATCAAGTAGTCGATCCTATATTAAGATTTGTTTTAGCTGGAATCTTAGCCGTGATAAGTAGCAGTTTTATTAATATATATATAATTTCAAAATGGAAAATATTAATGAAAGGTAGACACTTTTGGCTGCGCAGTTTAGGATCATCTGCTATAGGTGGATTTATTTTGGTTTTAATTACTATATTATTTGGATTTAGTGGCCATATACATTTTTCACAGTTGGGTTATATGATTATATCGGTCTACTCTATTGAAATATTATACTCATTGTTAGGTGTATGGCCTGCTTCGCTGATTACCGGTTTCTTGAAAATGGAAGAACAACTTGATGTGTATGATACCGAAACCGATTTTAATCCATTCAGATAAAATATCTCTACCTATCTATTAATGAGGAAAACATGTTATCTAAAAAAGAATTTATTGAAATACTAAAAAAAATACGCTCTATTGACATCCTGGATCCTAAAGAAAAACGATATTTAAACAATATTCTTTCTTCAGAAAATGACCTACCAGATTCGATTTCATTAGCTAAAATAGTCGAAAAATTAGCTTTAAAGGATCTTCGTGAAGTTACCGATGAAGATGGTTATTTTAAACAAATAACTGAAAATTCAAATTCTGAAAAATCAATAATATATTATGTTCTAAATGAAGAACAAATTTCGTGTTTGCATACGTTACAAGTTGACGAAAAATGGGAATGGTTAGGCGGAAGTACAATCGCTATTTATATTTTTTTAGAATCAGAATATAAAGAAATTATTTTAGGACCAGACAATCCTACTTTTATGGTAAATAAAGATACATTGTTTGGAGCTAGAAATATACTTTCATCGAATGGCTCCCCTTATAGTTTGGTTACATGTACATGCGAACCAAGTTTTCATCATACACTTTATTCAATTCCAACTTCTGATGAATTAAAAAAACTTCAAGGTAAACATGGACCAATTATTGATGAGCTTACTCCTAAAATATTAAAAAACCCTATTAATAAGACTAAATCCTCTGATGAGAATATACATAATAATCCAAAAAATAAATTTATTCGATCTGCTTTTTTATTTTGTGCCCAATGTATTGGTATAAAAAAAAATGAAGAACAAACTCCTTTAATTAATTCACCACAAAATAATAGATAATTTGATTTTAATAATTGGGAGGATATTAGCTTGGACTTTAAATATGTAGAAAATTATTTTTCAACCATTAAAGCAAAATATAAGTTGCTGCAGAAAGCTAATGCCCATCCTTTCGCATTACGTATTGTTGATGAGGAGATTAGTGCCAATGGGGAAACAATATTTACTTTGCAGTTAGTGGGAAAGAATCTTGTTTCTAAATTATATGCTAAGGATATTTCTAATGATAAAGAATTATTAAAATCTTTATCACCCATAGATTTATTAAAAATTTTAAATATTTCGAATAAAAAATTTTTACAAAAAAGTGAAAATATAATTCTTTTCCCATGCCAAGCTTATTACAAACTTATAGCTAAAAACTATAATCATAATCTTCAGCAAACTATTTTTACCTTAGAAATTACTCGTGTTAACAAGTGCATACAAAAAAAATTACCCGCACTAGACATTGTAAATAACCCTTTAATTTTAGAAAAACTTACACCACAAGAAATTTATGATTTAGGTTATACGGTGGGTTCAGAAACTATACTTAGAGAAATACTTTATTTGTCTAACCTTTAAAAAAACTTTTAAAAATATAGTTATATATAAAAACATACCTAACCCAAAAAATGCTGGTTTTTCAAGCAAATTTACTTGAAATTAAAAATTTTGCCCTCATGTTGTCCGTATTGATCTATTTATTATCATAAGAGGTATTGGATTTATGACGACCCTAGTTGAAAAACAGACATTAGGCTTTAAAACAGAAAGCGCTCAGCTATTAGACCTAATGATTGATAAAATTTATAAAAATAAAGAAATTTTTTTACGCGAACTAATCTCTAATGCTCACGATGCCATAGAAAAATTACGTTTTAAAGCTTTATCAAATCCACAAATTTATGAAGAAGACGCTGAACCTAAAATTGCTTTAGTCATTGATAAAGACAACCAGACCGTCATATTAACTGATAATGGAATCGGTATGACTTTCGATGAAGTTATTGCAAATCTCGGCACCATCGCAAAATCAGGCACCAAAGAATTTTTAGATTCGTTAACAGGGGATGCTAACAAAGACACTCAGCTTATTGGGCAATTTGGAGTTGGATTTTATGCTGCATTTATGGTAGCCGATAAAGTGACGGTTAAGACTCGTGCAGCAGGAGAACCTTCAGAAAGAGGTGTTTGCTGGGAATATAACCGAGGCTCTGAATCTAAGGATGGATACACCATTGAAAGCATATTCAAACCTGAACGAGGCACTGAGATCATATTACATTTAAAGAAAGATGAAACTGAATTTTTAGAAGATTGGCGCTTAAGGAGTATTATTACTAAATATTCGGATCATATTACTTTGCCTATTAGTATGAAGAAGAACGTAATCCCAAATGAGACTTCTTCCGATATTGAAGAAAACAAGAGTATTGAAAAAGAAACTGAAACTACTTGGGAAACGGTTAATAACGCTACTGCAATATGGACGCTTTCTAAAGACCAAATTAATGCTGAGGAATATAAAAAATTTTATAATCACCTCACTCATGACCAGAATGACCCTTTTACTTGGATTCATAACAAAATAGAAGGGAAACAGGAATATACTACATTACTCTATATACCTTTACAGGCTGGCCCATTTGAATTTTGGAATCATGAAAAACCTCGAGGCTTAAAACTCTATGTTAAACGCGTCTTTATTATGGATGACGCTGAACAATTCCTGCCTCGTTATCTACGATTCGTAAAAGGAATTATAGACAGCAATGATCTTCCATTAAATATTTCACGAGAAGTTTTACAAAATAATAAACAAATTGATAATATACGCTCGGCTATAACCAAACGAATTCTTGAAACCTTAATCTATCTTTCTAAAGAACAAACTGAAAAATATTTACAATTTTGGAAGGAATTTGGCAATATTTTAAAAGAAGGTTTAGCAGAAGACTTTGTAAATCGCGATTCATTATCTAAACTTTTAAGATTTAGCTCAACTTATTTAAATAATAACGCGCAAACGGTAAGTTTAGAAGATTACGTATCACGTATGAATCCTGAGCAAGATAAGATTTACTATATCACCGCAGAAAATTTTGCCGCAGCAAACAATAGTCCTAATTTAGAAATTTTTCGCGATAAAGGCATAGAAGTATTACTATTACATGATCGTATCGATGAATGGTTGGTTGCGCACTTAACTGAGTTTGATGGAAAAAATTTACAATCTGTTGCTAAAGATTCTGATATCTCAGGGATAGCTGAAGAAAAAAATAAAGAATTGTTACAACAAAATGAAGATGAATTTAGACCTTTATTAAAGCAAATTCAAGAGATACTCAAAGATAAAGTAAAAGAAGTTCGTATTTCGGTGCGCTTAACCAGTTCCCCTGCCTGTGTTGTCACCGAACAAAACGCATTGAGCAGTCAAATGCAGCGTATTTTACAAGCCACGGGTCAAACTGTGCCTACTAGTAAACCAATATTAGAATTAAATACTCAACATAAATTAATTCAAAATTTAAAATACATACAAGATGACTCTCTTCTGGCAGAATGGTCACATTTATTTTTAGAACAATCGATACTGGCTGAAGGTGGACAACTTGAAGACCCTGCTGGATTTGTGAAAAGATTAACTAATTTATTATTAATTAATAAAAATTAATTTGGAAATGCTAAAAGTCTCTCTTTATGAGAGACTTTTCATAACAATGGACTGAAGCAACCTAAACCATAGACACGGTATTCAAAACTATCGTAGAATCTACGTGTTTGTTCGCACATAAAAATAACAACATTTAGGTTTTTTATGACTTCTATTGTCTTGTCTAAGCATTTTTTCTTTATTACTGGATTATCACTTATTCTCGCTGCCTACATTTTTCAACAAGCTAATTGGATGAAAATAAAAGGCTTTCTTTATAATTTTATTAATCTGCTTGGAGCTGGATTGCTTGTTTATGTTACTTTTCAACCTATGCAAATAGATTTTTTCATTTTTACAACGCTATGGACTTTCATAAGCATAATAAGACTTTATAAGAGTTTTAAGTAATGAATATTAATAGAAAAATCCACATCTCTATACTCACAGCAATGGGATTTTTGACAAGGCGCCGTGAAAATGAGCAACCGAAGTGTATATAACATACATAAGGATTGCGAATTAAGCGGCAGCCCAGTCAAAAATTCAAGTGCGAAGAGTATATTTTACCAGTTAAATAAAGTACCATCTAGCTTTCGGTTAATGGGAAGATAGGCGCGTTCGTAAGGATATTTTTCTGCCAACTTCTCATTAAAATCGATGCCTAAACCGGGCTGATCACTAGGATATAAATACCCTTTATCAAAACTGTAATGATGAGGAAATACGTCGTTAGTCTTTTCGGTATGATGCATATATTCCTGTATACCAAAATTATTAATGGAAATATCGAAATGTAACGCAGCCGCCATAGTGATAGGGGATACATCTGTTGGACCATGACATCCTGTTTTCACATGATAAACTTCAGCCATTGCTGCAATTTTTTTCAAATGTGAAATTCCACCACCATGCACTACAGACATACGAATATAATCAATCAGCTGTTCAGTAAATAAAATATGCGTATCCCATATCGTGTTAAAAACCTCGCCTACCGCAAGGGGAGTTGTTGTATGCTGACGTATAATCCGAAAACCTTCTTGTAACTCTGCTGGCACCGTATCCTCTAACCAAAACAAATGATAAGGTTCTAATTCTTTGCCTAAACGAGCCGCTTCTATAGGCGTTAAGCGATGATGGGCATCATGAAGAAAATGAGGGTCGTCACCATAAGTTTTACGTAATTCTTTAAACAATTTAGGAATGTAATTAAGATATTTTTCGGTAGACCACACACATTCTTGAGGTAAACCTTTAGTTGCGGGTTCGTAATACATTTTATCTTTAGAAACGCCGTAACTATTCGGTAAGCCAGGAACACCCGTCTGAGCCCGTACCGCTAAATAACCCATATCGATATATTTTTCAACTTGTTTGATGGTATCCGTAATATCAATTCCATTGGCATGGCCATATACCATCACTCCTTGACGACTCTTCCCACCTAATAAATTATAAACCGGCGTATTTAATACTTTTCCTTTGATGTCCCATAAAGCCAAATCGATTGCTGCAATCGCAGCCATGGTGACGGGTCCGCGTCGCCAATAGGCGCCGCGATAAAAGAACTGCCAAATATCTTCGATTTGGGCGGGATCACGGCCAATCAAACAAGGAATAAGATCTTCTAAATAAGCTTTAACTGCTAATTCTCGTCCATTTAAAGTTGCATCACCGAGGCCATAGGCACCCTCATCGGTAATTATTTTTAGTGTCACAAAATTACGATCTGGGCACGTAACAAACACTTTAGCATCTTGAATTTTCATTAAATAACCTCGACGAGATCTAGCTTTATATTTTCTTATGTTAATCCCAGTAATTCAAATTTTTGGATTATTGAATTACCAAATCATTCAAACGGTTTCGTCCAATAATTGGGTATTGTTCGACTTCATACACAGCACCACTAACCGGCGCGGACTGATCTGCAAGCCAAAATACAATGTGTGATGCAACATTATCTGGTGATAACAAACGGCCACTGGGCGCATATTTTTTGGGAATCCTTTCCTGCCAATCTTCTGGTAAACCCTCTGCCATTTTTAAACAAATTTCATTGTCAGTCGGTGTCCATCCCACATTGAGTTGATTAACTCGAATAAGTTCTGAACCTAAGCTATCAGCTAAGTTACGCGTCATCGTCATTAGGGCCCCTTTTGAGGCAGAATAAATCAAAAGATCTGGCTGGCCAGTATAAGCATTCATAGAACCTATGTTTACAATTGTTCCACCGGATTTCTGTTTGCGGAAGACTTCTACGGCGGCTTTACACAAGAGTAAGGGAGCATAGAAATTAACTCGCATAATCTTTTCACAAAGTTCTAGATTAGCGGAGTCAATGTTATTTCGTGGATAAATACCCGCATTATTGACTAAACCGTCTAGTCGGCCAAATTTTTTTACTGTTTCTGTTATTAAATAAGTATAGGAATTTTCGTCCATCAAATCAGCCAATAGATAGCTACTTGACTCACCCAGATCCTGAACTAATTTTTTAGCACAATCTTCTTTACGACCATGGATCATGACTTTAGCCCCCTCAGCAATACACCGCCGAGCGGTTGCAGCCCCAATGCCATTAGTGGATCCAGTAATCAAAATAACCTTATTTTTTAACATATCTACATTCTCTAACGACATTTTATTTTGTAAGAAAAAAAGCAAAAGGCCTTTTTAAGGCTGTAAATAGTGAAGAGATGCGTAATGCAGCACCTAATTCACGACTTGGTCGACCTAAACGTAAATTATTTTCAATTTGCTCTAGAGAACAATTTTTGGTTTCTGGAACAATAAAGTAAATAAAAATCCAACCTAACACGCATAGAAATGCATATAACCAAAATGTATGACTTGTACCTATAAATTGAATTAAGGTCAAAAATGTCATTGACACCAGCATATTAAAACCCCAGCTTGCCGAAATAGCTAAACTGGCACCTACGCCTCGAATATTTAATGGAAAAATTTCCGAAATAATGAGCCACATTATTGGACCTAAGCTCATTGCAAAACTGGCAATATAAATAACCATACTTGCTACAGCTACCCAACGTAATGACGTTAATGCAGGAAAATAAAAAGCTATTCCCAAAATAAGCAAACTAATAAACATACCCAAAAGGCCATAAAGTAATAAAGGACGGCGCCCCCAACGATCAATGAGAGGTAAGGCTATAATAGTAAATAATACATTTATTATTCCGATACCTAAGGTTGCTAAAATAGCATTGCTGACATATTTAAAACCGGCCATTTGTAAAATGGTTGGTGCATAATAAATAATGGCATTGATTCCTGTGACTTGCTGAAAAAAACTTAAACCTAAACTAATAAAAAGAATAGGGCGTAACCATTTTGCTAATAAAAGACGATGTGTTCCCTTTTCAACTTCTACAGTTTGACGAATTTCGTCGAACTCATTATTGATATTTTCCCCATGACGCAAATGCTTTAAAACTGCACGGGCTTTTTGATCCCATCCCTTCAAAATCATCCATCGAGGACTTTCTGGCAAATAAATAGTTCCTAATAATAAAATAATAGCTGGAACAACGCCTAAGCCTAACATCCAGGACCATTGTCCAGTGACAGAAAAGTAATAATTAATTAAATAAGAGAAAACGATTCCTATGGTAATCGCTAATTGATTCAAGGAAACCAACATACCCCGGATACGTTTTGGAGCAATCTCTGCAAGATAAAGCGGTGCGGTAAATGAACCTATACCTACAGCCACGCCCAATATAATTCGACCTATCACTAAGGTAACTAAATTGGGTGAAAATGCAGTAACTAAAGAACCTACAATAAACGTGAGGGCGGTAAAAACCAGTACTTTACGTCGGCCAAATAAATCACTTATTCGACCGCTTACACCTGAACCTATTAAAGCACCGAATAAAACGGCGCTAACAACCATTTCAATTTGAAAATTAGTTAAGAAAAAATCTTTTTTAATGAATAAAATAGCACCGGAAATAATTCCCGTATCATAACCAAATAACAATCCTGCTAAAGCCGCAAATCCAGAAATGGTATAAATCAACCAATTTGGGTTTGATACTTTTATCATAAAAAATAATCTCTTTTATGGCATTTATTCATCCGTACTTTACCCCTGTCACAACTAAAAGCAAGTCAAACGCTTAAAAAATGTAGTTTGATCGGTCAATTGTCAGTACTTTTATTACAGATTATTTCGACGTTTGGACACATTTTTCAGCCTAAATAACTAGGCTCAGGCAATCCTTTAATATTTGTTTCTACAGCGAAAAGCATCCCTGATTGAGGAGCATCAGTTAGCTGGGCTGCGGTTAAGCCTATAGAAGCAGATGTAATATATAAAGTTGTTAAATCTGCCCCCCCAAAACAACAACTTGTAGGTCTGGGTATTGGCATAGGGATAACACTATCGATCTCACCGGTGGGAGTATAACGGGTAATTTGCCAACCATCCCAATGACAACTCCAAAGATAACCTTGGCTATCGACAGTAAGTCCATCGGGGAATCCTTCTTCTTTGGGAATTTGTGCAAATAAACGCATTTCACCCAAACTTCCATCCTTGGGATCAAATTCATATTGATAAATTTGTCGGGCAGGCGAATCACAGATATACATTAGATTATTCTCTAAATTCCAAGCAATCCCATTACTCACTGTAAACCCATTTAGCATCTGCTTTACATCTCCACGATTTAAACAATACAAAGCAGCAATCGGGTGTTGTTCGGCGATATCTTTGGTACCAGCCCAAAATCTTCCTTGTCTATCACATTTACCATCGTTAAACATGACATTTTTTATTCCTTGTAAGGGGAAAGCAATGTTCTGTGTCGTACCCGTCATTGTATCAATAGTCACAAAACGATCGCTTAAAGCGGCTATTAATCCACCTTTAGAGCACCAAGCGATTGAACCAATTTCACTAGGCATAGCAAATTTATCTAAACTTTTATCTTGATTTAAACGATATAGGGTCGCAGCGACGATATCGACCCAGTACAGGCATTTTTCTAGGGGATGCCAAAGCGGCCCTTCACCTAATACCATAATTTGTTGACATGCTACATTAACCTTCATAAATTCTTACCAAGTTAATCGATAGATGGTTTCGTGTTGATATTTATCGCCTGGTAATAAAAAAGGCGAAGGAAACTCTGGGTATTTAACCGCACCAGGAAGATTTTGTGTTTCCATGCAAAAAGCTCCATAGCGTTGCGTGTGCAAACTTGAACTAATCGGATAATCTTTCAAGCTATTGCTAGTATAGAATTGTAAACCCGGTTGTGTGGTAAACACTTCAAGTATACGTCCACTTTTGGGTTCTTTAATTTTTGCAACATATTGGGGTTGATGATTTATTACAGAAGATACTATATAACAAAGATCGTAACCGCCAATAGCAATCTCTTTAATTCGCTCACCGATTTGATGAGGCTCACGAAAATCGAATGGAGTATCTTTAACTTCTGCTATTTTTCCCGTAGGAAGTAAATCTTTATCCGTAACAACATAACAATCAGAAAAAATTTGCAATATATGATCCAATACGATCCCATTTCCTGCTCCAGCTAAATTCCAATAGGCATGGTTAGTCAAATCAACTGGCGTGGCTTGATCGGTTTCGGCTTGAAAGTTAATCTTCAATTCGTTGTTTAGCGTTAAACTATATCTCACTTTAATGTCGAGATTTCCAGGATATCCTTGATCATTATCCTGACTTAGATAAAAAAAACTGACACTTATTTGATCTTCTAGATTTGCAACTTCCGCTCGCCAAACCTTTTTATCCAAGCCTTGTTCTCCTCCATGCAAATGATGTGCAAAATTTTTATTTTTACTTAAAAAATAATCTTTTTTTAGATAATTAAAATGTGCATTAGTAATACGATTAGCAACGCGACCAATTGTCGCTCCAAAATAAAATTCATGGTTTAAATAATCATCTAGGCAATCAAATCCCAAAGTTAATTCCTGCATCTTACCTTTTGAGTTCGGAACTTTTACTGAAGTTAAAGTAGCGCCATAATTTATAACACTGATACACATTCCATTTGGATTAGATAATGTATATTGCGTTATCAGTTGGCCATCAGGTAACTTACCAAAAATAGTCGATTCACAAACAATTTCTGGCATATGAATTTCTTATCCTCAAAATAATTTTGGCATTATTGTTCGGGGAATAATAGCGCCTGGTTGAGTTATAACTTTTGCAGCGAGCTCATGGCCATATAGGCATGATTTGACCGGATCAAAACCTAATAGACGTGCCGCTAAATAAGCACTATTAAACGAATCTCCAGCCGCAGTGGTATCAATTATTTTATCCACTAAGCAGCTTGAAACTCTCTGTTGATGATTAGCTGTAGCAACTAAAGCAGCCTCGGCTCCACATTTAACGACTATTTCGGACACTCCATTTTTGAGCAATCGTTGCACACAAGCCTCTGGAGTAGCATCAGCAAATACTAATTGATCGTCAATAAAAGTAGGTAAAGCAATATTTACATATTTTAAAAAAGCTTGAATCACTTTTTTTGCTGACTCGGGACTAGGCCATAGTGAGGGTCGATAATTCGAATCAAAAATAATTTGTGCACCTGCTTGTTTAGCTTTTTGTAAAATATCTGCTAAATATTCTCGACTCGCTGCATCGAGTATCGCTAAAGTAATTCCTGAAAAATAGAGATAATCCATACCTGCTAATTGCTGAGATAAATCGATTAGATTATCTCCTTTAAATAATTCTCGCGCTGCCGATTCGGAACGATAAAAATAGAATTCTCTTTCCCCTTTATTATCGGTACGAATTAAATAAAGACCCGGTAATTTATTATTAATACGACTAATTAAATCAGTTTTAAGCCCTTCTTTTTGCCAATCCAATAACATTTGATCACTATAGACATCCTGTCCTAAGGCGGTTACATAATGAATATCTAAAGCTTGGTTTTGTAATAATCTGCGCAAATAAATCGCAAAATTTAAGGTATCTCCCGCAAATGCAAGAGATAGTGAAGTGGGGGTTTGCTGTGATAATTCCAGCATTGCTTCTCCAATCACACCAATTTGCTTAATTTTAATCATAAGCCTCTTTATTTAGGTTATGTCTCAGACCGTATAGCTTCGCTAATATACTCACAGCAATTGGGGTTTTGGCAAGGCGCCGCGAGAATGAAGCAACCGGAGTGTATTGGAATACATGAGGATTGCGAATTGAGCGGCAACACAGACAAAAATCCAAGTGCGAAGAGTATATTTGCTTGGTAAAAAAGAGGAGAGTATTATGCACTATAACTTTATAGGACATCGATGCTTACTTTAATTGATATTCTAGGCCAAAATCGTATCATACCGATTATTGTAATCGATAAAGTTGAACATGCAATTCCTCTAGCTGAAATACTGCTTAAATCTGGATTTAAGGTTTTAGAAATTACCTTGCGCACGGCTTGCGCCTTAGCCGCTATCGAGAAAATAAATATTACCTTCCCTGAAGCTATAGTCGGGGCAGGCACTATTGTCGACGTTAAGCAATTCTCACAGATAAAATCTGTAGGAGCAAAATTTGCGGTTAGTCCTGGTTTAAACAAGCACTTAGTGCTTGAAGCTGAAAAGCATAATATTCCCTACATGCCAGGTATTGCTACCGTTAGCGAAGCACTATTAGCGCATCAGCTCAAGCTAAAATATCTTAAATTTTATCCTGCTGAAAGCATGGGTGGCATCAAAACACTGCGAGCTGTTGCAGAAATTTTACCTTTACATTTTTGTCCGACCGGCGGCATTCATGCTGATAATCTTCTTAACTATCTGAACTTGGCTTATGTTTCTTGTGTCGGTGGAACTTGGATAGCACCGCGCAAGCTGATTGCTAAAGGTGCATTTGACGAAATAGCTAATTTAGCTAATCAAGCTCAGAAAATTCTAACAACAATTTCCGTTTAATAAAAAAGAAAAATTCAATAACTATTGATTAATCATTAAGGTCTACTAAACTTTTCTTAGATTTTCTTACGGATAATTAACTAAATGGATATTAGACAATTTCGAGCAGTAAAAACCCAGTTTGCAAAACTTCTTAGCTATTGTGTTTATTTTCTGTTGCTTATTTTTCCAAGCTTTGCATTAGCTGATGTCATCAGTTCACTCTCTCCAGGACAAGTACAACAACAATTACGAAATACAGTCAGTATCCAGCAAGCGGTCAGTGCAAATGGACCGGTTATCTCACCCATTGCAGCGGTGCCTATTCGTCCCGCTATTTCAGTACCGCCCAGTATGCGCAGACCTTTCGTTTTACGTTCTGTATGCATTAGCGGATCGACTGTTTACTCACAAACAAGTCTACAGGCTTTTTTCCGACCTTATCTCAATAAAAGAATCAGCTACCAAGAATTAGAAAAGATAAATCAGCAAATTACATTAAAATATTTAAAAGATGGTTATATTCTTACTCGAGCCACTTTACCAGTACAAAACTTGTCATCTGGATATGTTCATATAGAAATTTTAGAGGCTTATGTGGATCAGGTTAATGTTATTGGTAAAACCCATGGTTTAGAAAACTATCTGGATAATTATGCTCTACAATTAAAAAAATCGCGTCCATTACGATTAAAAATTTTACAGCATTACATCTTATTATTAAATCGCCTGCCTGGTGTTACAGCTACGTTAAAAAGAAGTCCTGAGTTAGCTAATTCTGGCGCACAAAATCTTACGTTTGTCATTAAACAACGTCGTTTTATTCCCAATGCCTTATTAAATAATAACCAAAACCGTTATTTAGGTGGACAAAATCTATTTTTAACAGCGAATATGTATTCCTTGTTGCAAGGAGGTGATTCAACTGTAGTAACGGCTGCAACTGCACCATTCGATCCAAAAGTTTTACAATATTATTATATATTACATAACTTCCCTATCGGGATTAATGGCAACCATCTCGATATTTATACTGATTACACCCAAATAAAACCTAGTCTCAACATTCCACCCGCTAGTGTTGCCGGTAAAGCAGGAGAGCTAGGCGCTTATTTTTATCATCCGTTTATTTTACAAACCAATGATAAATTAGAAGGACGATTAGCATTTGGTTATTATCGCAGCAAAACGTCTTCCTTTAATGGCGTAGCTAATGGTCCTGATGCTATCGTAAGACTCCCTTCATTACGCGCCAAAGCCATTTATGAACGTACTCGAACTCGATATTTTGATAGAATGGAAGCTGAACTAAGTCAAGGTATCCACATATTCGGAGCAAATACTGCACCGCCACCACCCCCAGGCATCCCTAATCCTTATGTTGGCTATACCAAATTTTATTATTATGTCACACATATACAAAAGTTAACTAAATCCTTTTCGGTGCTAATAGACTCTATGGGGCAGTATGCTTTTAATCCGTTAGCCCCAGTGGAAAAAATTCCTTATGGTGGCGGCCTACCTTACGGACAGGCTTATGATCCTGGTGAAATTATTGGCGATCAAGGACTCATGGGTGGCTTAGAATTACGTTACAATACTTTTCCAAAATCATTCAACGCTATTCAATATTTTACTCGTTATGATATTGGTAAAGTCTGGAACAAAAATGTAGCTCCAGCTTTCTTTTTAAACAACATATACAGTGATGCTTCGTTAGCTGCTGGAATAAGATTATTGTTAAGTAAAGACTTTCGTCTGCAATTAGCTGTCGCAAGACCAATGACTAATCCGGTTCAAGCACAAGTAGAAAGTGGTCATAATGGTAAAAGTTTACGTTTCTTCTTCACTTTTAGCTATACACCATTTTAATAACGGAAGAAAAATACAATTATATAGAATTTAAATTATTACGAGTTTCACATTTATTTTAGTTTAAGTACTTGTTGATATTATTTGTAAAAACCGGCAATCAAACGAAAAATTAAATAGCAAAACTCGTAAATAATTAATATTTTTAATTTTTAAAGTCTGAGTCCAGATATTATATTCCCTACGTTTACCGGTAGAGCTGGCAAGGCAGGTAAACCTGCTGGTAATGTAATACCAGGTAACGCGAATGCTCCGCCTGGTGTATTGATACCTAGTATCGTTCCATTGCTTTCCAATAACTGAACAGAATCAAGGCCCGTAAATCCTGCCGCTTCTAAATCAAGCACATCGGCAGATGAAAGTGCACGCAGATTAACACCCTCTAAACCTGGTACAATTCCAGCCACATCGATACCGCTTGGACCGAGCACATCTAATAAGTTAGTCAAAGACCCAGTAGTAGTACCCGTAGCACCAGTACCTCCGGCAGCACCCGTAGCTCCTGTAGCACCAGCTGCTCCGAGGCCACTTAATCCACCACCACTACCGCCGCCACAACCCGTTAATACAACAGAAGTCGCTAAAACCCCTGCAATTAAGTAAGCAGTTGTTTCTGATTTCTTCATATGAAAACTCCCTTTAATAGCTATTAAAGAATAAAATAATGCACTTTATCGTAGGAGTTAAAGCAAATAGTGTCAAATTAGACTAATTATGTAAATTTTTTAGGCAAATAATCAAAATTGATTTTGTTTTTAAATAAAATTTGCGTTTTTGAAAAATACACTCTATTAAGTAAACCTTTAAAGCAATATGCGCTTAAAAGTTGGTAATATTTGAGACATATTCTCGGTTTTAGATTTGAGACTAAATTCGGTATAATGTTTCACTCTAAACCAAATAAGGAGAAAGGCACTATGACTATGCAAACAGTGGATAATACGCTTAATGATATTTTGCAAATCAATTACATGCAGCAACTTGATAGACAACTGAATGAAAACCATTTACTTAAACATCCTTTTTATCAAGCTTGGTCTGCTGGTAAGTTGTCATTAGACAATCTTCGCAATTATGCTTGTCAGTATTATCACCATGTGGATGCTTTTCCTCGTTATATCAGCGCCACGCATAGCAATTGTCAAAATTCTGAGGCACGAAAAGTATTATTAGACAATTTAAACGATGAAGAAGGGATGAATGGTCTCGATAGTCATCCGGTTTTATGGTTGCAATTTAGCAAAGGACTCGGTTTATCAGAAGCTGCCGTCATTAGCAGTGCACTTTTTCCCGAAACGAAACAATTCATTGATGAATTTATGGCTCTTTCACGTTCTTCTTATGCAGAAGGCTTAGGTGCTTTATACGCTTACGAACGTCAGATTCCGCAAACAGCTGCCAGTAAAATCACTGGATTGAAACAATTTTATGATATTGTCGATGAAGCTACCTTAAAATTTTTCTTAGTCCATCTTGAAGCGGATGTAGAACATGCCGAAGCCACTAAAACACTCATAAAAAATTTACCTATGGAAGAAAAATTAGCAGCAGAAAAAGCCGCTAAAAAAATAGCTAAATCGATTTGGGATATGCTAAGTGGTATACAAGCACGAACGATGACCAATGTTTGTGAGGCTACAGTAGTTTAATATCCATCCTAGAAATTTAATTAGAAGTTTATAAGTTGCATAGCAATTTATAAATTTCTAGTTTTTTAATTATCAACTGCCATCTAATACTGACACACGGCGAATCTTTCCGCCCAACTGCGATAATTTTTCTTCGATGCACTCATAACCGCGATCTATATGATAAATTCTATTTACGGTCGTTTCACCTTCAGCCGTTAAACCTGCCAATACTAAACTTGCTGAAGCTCGTAAATCGGTAGCCATAACTTCTGCGCCCATTAATCTATCGACACCTTTACAGATAGCAACATTACCTTTTAAGGTAATGTCAGCGCCCATGCGGCGCATTTCTTGCACATGCATAAAACGATTCTCAAACACTGTTTCAGTAATAATTCCGGTTCCTTCCGCAGTAATATTAAGCGCCATAATTTGCGCTTGTGCATCAGTTGGAAAAGCAGGATAGGGTGCAGTACTTACATTAACGGCTTTGGCGCGTTTATTCCGCATATCAAGTTCGATCCAGTGATCGCCAATAGCAATTTCTGCCCCTGCTTGACGCAATGTATAAATAACCGCATCTAAAGTGTTTGCCTGAATATCTTTTAGACGGATAAAACCTCGTGTGCAAGCAACTGCAATTAAATAAGTAGCCGCTTCTATTCGATCCGGCAAAATTCGATAATAACCTCCAGTTAATTGCTCTACACCTTCGATAGTAATTGTATCTGTTCCTGCATCACTAATATTTGCCCCAATGCTATTCAAAAAATTGGCTAAATCAACAACTTCTGGCTCACGCGCCGCATTTTTGATAACCGTTTTACCTTTGGCTAAGGTCGCGGCCATCATTAAATTTTCAGTTCCGGTGACCGTTATCGTATCGAGATCGATGAATGCACCTTGTAAGCGTCCTTTAGTTTTGGCTTTAATATAGCCATTTTCTATTTCGATTTTTGCACCCATGGCTTCTAGTCCTTGAATATGTAAATTGACTGGACGTGTACCAATCGCACAACCACCAGGAAGCGAGACGATAGCTTCACCACAACGAGCGAGTAATGCACCTAGAACTAAAATGGATGCGCGCATTTTTCTTACTAATGCATAGGGGGCGTAGGAATCAATCAGTTCACGAGAACGCACTTCTAAACTCATGCGCTCACCTATAGTAAATTGTGCTCCCATACCACTTAAAAGTTCCACCATGGTGGTAACATCTTGTAGGTGAGGAACATTAAATAAAGTAATAGGTTCCTCTGATAATAAGCAGGCTGCTAAAATAGGTAAGGTTGCATTTTTCGCACCAGAAATTCTGACTTCACCTTGTAATGGGATGCCACCTCTAATAATTAGTTTATCCACCATTTATCTCTCTATCTCTATTTTTATACCTTGTATATTTATCCATGCGCAGCATTTCTTTAAATATGTAACTTTTGAGTAGAAATTCCCAAGATAGGTAAAATATTTATCTCGGGTGAGCATTTAAGCTTTTTTTGCTTTAGATCTATCCAGAGGAACGATTTATAGGCAATATTTTTTCTAAATCTGATACTCGAATAATGGCAAGCATTTGTGTAGGTAAAGCTACAAAACGAATTTTTTGATCACGTTGTTTTAGCATTCGTGTCCAAGCAATCAATAATGCCACTCCACTACTATCACTTTGAGTGACATCTTCTAAATTAAAAAGAACTAACGAAGTTTTATCATTTTTTAAGATATTTTGGCTGTGCAGCCACATACCCGGTACGGTATAGGTATTTAAAGCCCCTGATAAAACATAATGATCTTTTTTAAAGTGTAAGGATGGCTTGTTCATCTAAGTTAATCACTTTGATTATTATGTTGTGCAAGTTTACTAATAAGGCCATCGATACCACTCTGGCGTAACTCTTCAACAAATTGAGAGCGAAAACTTTCTATGATACTCACGCCATCCACACTAAAATCATAAAGCTTCCACTGACCTTGCACTCGTAGCATTCGATAATTAAGATTAATCTGAGGACCTGATTCTCGGATGATGCGACTTTTAACTTCTACATAAGATTGATTATTAAAATCTTCGCGTAATGGCAAAAAAATTATGCGTTCATTCGTGTATTGGGCCAAAGCACTTGAATAAGTACGAACAAGTAACATAACAAATTGATCCTCAAAAGCTTGTTGTTGAGCGCGCGTGGCATTTGACCAAGCACGGCCCAAGGCTTTACTCGACATACTCTCTATATCAACATGCGGCAATAAAATTTGATCAACGATACCATAAACAATCTGTGGCTTTGTTTTAAGCGTCGCTTGATTTCGTTGTAGCTCTGAAATTAACTGATTCGAGGTATTTTGTAGCACTTCTATAGGCGATGAAATCGCCCAAGCCATTGTACACATGAATAACCCAAGCAATGCGACGATAACTTTTTTCACTTTTTTCCCCCTGAATTCTTTAAGCTAAATATTAATTGGCCAATAAGATCTTCTAAAATTAATGCGGGATGCGTATCTTGTACAATAGCATTATTATTTAAAAAAGTTTGAGCAAACCCTGGTGTTAAACTAATATAATTTGCCCCTAATAAGCCTTGAGTTAAAATACTTGCAGAAGTATCTACTGGCAATTGTTTATACTTTGAATCAATTTTCATCGTCACAACAGCTTTAAATTGAACGTTATCAAGTTTTATTGCGCTTACTTCCCCAATATGAACCCCTGCTAAAGACACAGGCGAGCGTACTTTTAATCCACCTACATTATCAAAAGCTGCTGTAATGTTATATCCATTCTCGCCTATTGAGCTACTTAATCCACTTACCTTAAAAGCCAAAACTAATAAAGCAAGAATCCCAAATAACATAAAAAAACCAACCCAAATTTCTATTATTCTCTCGCGCACTTACCAACCCCCCATCATCACTGCGGTTAATACAAAATCCAAGCCTAATACAGCCAGGGAAGAATACACAACGGTACGCGTTGTTGCTCGACCAATTCCTTGAGGAGTTGGAACGGTATCATATCCTTGAAACACAGCTATCCATGTAACAACACCACCAAATACTATGCTTTTTATAATTCCATTCACAATATCATCATGAAAATTAACAGCAGATTGCATAGCACTCCAAAATGTTCCGCTATCAACGCCCAACCAAACGACACCTACTAAATACCCGCCCCACACAGCAACTGCACTAAAAATAATCATTAATAAGGGCATACTGATAAAACCACCCCAAAAACGCGGTGAAATCACACGCCATAATGGATCCACACCCATCATTTCCATACTTGCAAGTTGTTCCGTAGATTTCATCAAACCAATTTCTGCTGTCAATGCTGAACCCGCACGACCTGCAAACAATAATGCTGTAACCACTGGTCCTAATTCTCGTACCACGCTTAAAGCAACCAATTGCCCTAATTGTTGACTTGCACCAAATTTATTTAAAGTATTATAGCCTTGCAATCCCACTACCATGCCAATAAATAACCCTGATAAGACAATAATGATTAAAGATAGTACGCCAATAAAAAATAGTTGTTCGATTAACAAAGGAAAACTTTTTTTAAACCGTGGTTTTCGTATTAATAAATGCGCTAAAAAAATCCCGGAACGACCAATGCTCATTAATAGCTGTAGACCAAACTGACCCAATAATCGAAATTTTTCTAATATCAACATATATTAATGCAGTAACTCTTGGCTATACTCAATAGCGGGATAATGAAAAGGGACCACGCCATCGGGTAAGCCTTGTAAAAATTGTTGAACCTCTGGATCCTTATCTATATGTACTTTCTCTGGCGTACCGTGACCAATAATTTTTCCGCTAGCAATCACATAAATATAGTCTGCAATACTTAGTGCTTCTTTTACATCATGAGAAACTAAGATCGTTGTAATACCTAAGGCTTTGTTTAGATCTGAAATAAGTTTTACAATCACGCCAAGTGCAATGGGATCCAAACCTGTAAAAGGTTCGTCATACATAATAAGCTCTGGATCTAGAACAATCGCTCGCGCTAAAGCGACACGCCGTGCCATACCACCTGAAAGTTGATTAGGCATAAGATTTTTAGCCCCACGTAAACCTACAGATTGTAATTTCATCAATACAATATCACGAATCATAAAATCAGGTAGTTCGGTATGTTCTCTTAAAGGAAAAGCAACATTTTCAAAAACACTCAGATTGGTAAATAACGCGCCGCTTTGAAATAAAATACCCATTTTACGACGTAATTCATAAAGTTGCGCTCGAGGCAATTTATTTATTAACTTACCATTGACATGGATATTGCCGCGTTTGGGTTTTAATTGGCCACCTATTAAACGCAGTAACGTAGTCTTACCACATCCACTTGGACCCATAATGGCCGTTATTTTACCCCGCGGGATATTTAATTCGATATCGGAAAAAACAGTACGTCCGTTACGACTAAAATATAAGCCTTGGATATTGACGAAATCACTCAAGTTATTCGTCCCCTTTTCTCACTTTTTCTATTAAATAATCAGTAACCTGCAAAAAGCGTGCGGGATCTCCGCCTATCATGCTGGGATCAACTTTATATCGATTATCAATAACTAACGTAGGTGCAGCAAGAATTTTATCTTCTTGCATTAAAGTATCACTTCTCAATAATTGTGCATCAATACCTGGGGAAAAACTAGCTATACTTTCAAACTCATGTTGTTTAACCCCATGTTTTATAAAGAATTCTTCTTGAAGCTTAGGATTTGATAAATCTTGTCCTTCAACATGAATAGCTTTAAATATAACAGGCGTCAATTCTTTTTCGACTCCCAACATTTTGGCAATATAAAAAGCTCGAGCTAAACTGCGCCAACTTGGTTGAAACACTATCGGTATGCGCTCAAATTTTACATAATTTGGCTGGGTTGCAAGCCATTTGTCTAAAGTTGGTTCAAAATGATAGCAGGCAGGACAAGCATAACTAAAAAACTCAATCACTTGTACTTGGGTTTTGGGTGCTGATTTCGGAATAATCTCCGACGTAGAAATAACTTCATAATCTTTTCCGGCTTTAAAGCTCGTCGGATGAGTTTTAGGATTATTATCTATTTTTCCACATGATGATAAAATAATAGATAAGGTTAAAAACAATAGGCTACGTAATCCCAATCTAAGCATACAGCCCCTCTTTATAATAAAAAACTAAAAGCCACTAAATCTTTTCAAAACTAACATATGTCTTTATCCCGTAAAGGCTCCTTAAGATATAGCATGCAAATCCCTTTTTCTTAAGGGCCATTGGAGACAGCCACTAAACCAACCCCATAATTTTGTAGTAGGTCTCATAAAATTGGCCAAGCATAACACAGCTTAGCAAAAAACGTTAAGCGGGGAAAAGAATACTTAGAAATAAAGCTCATTTTGAAGGCTAAAAATATAAATCAATTTACCAAGTAGGTAAATAAATCATTTTTCTAGACTTTTTTAAACTTTTTTGCACATTGAATTAGCAGCTTGGCACATAGTATAGTTTTAAAGAGATAGTATTTTGTCATTTTTTAGATATACCGTACGCACAAGCTTACCCATCTTAAAAACCTATACTCAGCAATCGTGATCATCTTGCATTGCAATGGGCATTAAAGTTGAATCTAAAACGTTAATAATCAAAGACAAATATTTTCTTCATAGAATACGATAAGGATTTAAACAACATGAATAGTTCTTATTAAACTATTTTTTTTATGGAGATTCACTATGTGGAATATATCAGAACCAATACGCTACCAAATAATTGCCCAATATCGAGATAATACCATTTTGGTCAATATTCTTGGTCAGGGCCTATATTTTATGCGCACAGCCCATCAAATTTTTACTACACCAACTCTTATCAGTGGCTTCTCACAAGTAGACGCTGCTTTAATAGGTTACATAGTAGGTTCGGAATCTCATAAATCTAAATTTGGGTGAAATGTGGTTTTACTTCTAAAATGATAGCTTTTTATAAAAATCAGTTATAGAAATTGCATGCAGTTTACGCTTATGTCAAAGTAACTTACCAAAATTGGACTGGGGAGATTTTAGTGAGAACAGAAAATCAGGAGCTTTTAAAAAGCAAAGTAGCCGAAGCTGCATTAGAATATATTAAAGCGGGCTCTATTCTAGGATTAGGAAGCGGTAGTACTGTCAATTTTCTTATTATGGCGTTAGCTCACATTAAACATAAAATTGAAGGAGTGGTCGCAGCTTCTGCCGAAACTGAAAAACGTTTAAAACAATTTAATATCCCTGTATTAGATCTAAATTGCACCGGTGAATTGGCCTTTTATATAGATGGAGCTGATGAAGTCAATCCACAACTGCAACTTATAAAAGGGGGGGGTGGAGCACTTACACGTGAAAAAATTATCGCCGCTGCCAGCAGAAATTTTATTTGCATCATTGATGAAAGTAAGTATGTCGGTATGCTAGGCCAAAAAAGTCTGCCATTAGAGGTTATTCCTATGGCACGCAGCTATGTTGCTAGAGAATTAGTAAAATTAGGTGGCTTTCCTATTTATAGAGAAAATTTTATTACCGACAATGGCAACATAATATTAGATACTCAACATTGGGATTTTACAGATCCCATTAAACTTGAGCGTTTATTAAATAATATTCCAGGTGTAGTGTGTAATGGTTTATTCGCCCAGCGTCCTGCAAATATTTTACTTATGGCTAGTAAAGAGGGCATTAAAATTTTTGAAAAATAAATTTTTAATAACGATAATAATCGGATTTATAGGGTCCTTGAGGCTTTACGCCAATGTAATGGGCTTGCTCAGAAGTCAGTTCTGTTAATTTAGCTCCAACTTTCTCTAAATGTAAACGAGCCACTTGTTCGTCCAACGTTTTAGGGAGCATATAAACCTTGCCTTTTTCATAACGATTATTATATTGCCATAACTCAATCTGCGCTAAAACTTGATTGGTAAATGAATTAGACATAACAAAACTAGGATGTCCTGTAGCGCAGCCTAGATTAACTAAACGACCTTCAGCTAATAGTAATAAACGCTTTTTATTCGGAAAATTTATCTGATCAACTTGTGGCTTAATATTTAACCAATTGAATTGACGTAACCCGGCTACATCTATCTCAGAATCAAAGTGCCCTATATTACAAACGATGGCCAAATCTTTCATCTGTTGCATATGGGATAAAGTGATAACATCTTTGTTGCCGGTAGCCGTTACAAATATATCTCCGAGTCCTGCTACATCATCCATGGTTACGACGCGATAACCTTCCATGGCAGCTTGTAATGCACAAATCGGATCAATTTCCGTGATCCATACAGTCGCGCCATAGGAACGCAGACTCTGAGCACATCCCTTTCCTACATCACCATAACCACAAACTACAGCAATTTTACCGGCGATCATAACGTCAGTCGCGCGTTTTAAAGCATCGATTAACGACTCTCTACAACCATAGAGGTTATCAAATTTGGATTTTGTTACTGAATCATTAACATTTATCGCTGGAACCAATAATGTTTTTTCTTTTTGCATTTGGTAAAGTCTATGTACACCTGTTGTAGTTTCTTCAGATACTCCTTTAATATCATGTAAAAGTTTAGGATGTTTTTCATGGAGTAATAAAGTGAGATCGCCCCCATCATCCAATAATAAATTTGGCATCCAACCATCGGGCCCATTTAAAGTTTGCTCAATACACCACCAAAATTCTTCTTCAGTTTCTCCTTTCCAAGCAAAAACTGGAATATTTCGAGCAGCTATTGCTGCTGCTGCATGATCCTGCGTAGAAAAAATATTGCAAGAAGACCAGCGCACTTCTGCGCCCAAATCAAGCAGTGTTTCAATTAAAACGGCTGTTTGTATGGTCATATGTAAACAACCTGCAATACGAGCGCCTTTTAAAGGTTTTTCGTGCCCGTACTTTTTGCGTAAAGCCATTAAACCTGGCATTTCTGTCTCAGCGATAGTGATTTCTCGCCGTCCCCATTCTGCTAAATTTAAATCAGCAACTTTATAGTCAGTAATGCTAGCTTTTAATTTTTCCGCGATCATAAATACTTTCTCAATAACTTAAATAAATATTAAATACCGTTCTTATATTCCAGAGTAGGTATTTTGGCTGGAATACCGCCTAGTGAAGCAAACTAGATGTATTAAAATACATAGAAGATTGCGAGCAGCAACACAGACAAAAATTCCAATTACTTGGAAACAATAATTTATAATTCTGTTACTTGTTTGATTTCATGGGTTAATAAGTCTGCGCGTAATAATTCCGTCTTATCAATTTTCTCCCACGGGAAATCTTCATTTTCACGGCCAAAATGACCATAGGTTGCGGTGGGCTTATAAATAGGTCTTAATAAATTAAGCATTTCAATTAAACCTCTTGGTCTTAAATCAAAATGCTGTTGAATTAACTCAATGATTCGTTTATCAGGTAATTTAGCCGTACCAAATGTATTAATATTTATAGATGTGGGTTCCGCAATACCGATAGCATAAGAAATCTGTATTTCACAACGATCAGCCAACCCTGCAGCAACAATATTTTTGGCAACATAACGTGCAGCATAAGCTGCCGAACGATCAACTTTGCTAGGATCCTTCCCGGAAAAACAGCCCCCGCCATGGCGCGCCATACCGCCATACGTATCCACAATTATTTTACGTCCTGTCAATCCTGTATCACCTAAAGGTCCGCCAATTACAAAACGACCGGTAGGATTTATATAATATTTTGTAGTTTTTGTTAACCACGCTGTTGGAAAAATAGGCTTTATAATTTCTTCCATTACGGCTTCTTTCAGATCGTCATAAGCAATATCAGGGGCATGTTGAGTAGAAAGCACGATAGCTTCCACGCCGATAGGTTTACCCTTTTGATAACGTAAACTTACCTGGCTTTTAGCATCAGGCCGCAACCAATTTAGACTGTTATTTTTACGTAGCTTTGCCTGACGTTCCATCAAACGATGTGCATAAGTAATAGCTGCAGGCATAAGTACATCGGTTTCATTACTTGCATAACCAAACATTAAACCCTGATCGCCTGCACCCTGCTCCAATTTATTGAGCTTATCCACTCCCTGAGCAATATCAGGTGATTGTTTCCCAATAGCTGTCATAACAGCGCAGGATTCCCAGTCGAAACCCATTGAAGAGCTATTGTAGCCAATCTCCTTTACGGTTTCTCTGACAATTTGTTCCACATCAACCCAAGCTGTTGTTGTTACCTCGCCAGCTACTAGCACCATACCTGTCTTAACTAGCGCTTCGCAGGCAACTCGAGCATTTTTGTCTTGAAGTAAAATTGCGTCTAAAACTGCGTCAGAAATTTGATCGGCAATCTTATCAGGGTGTCCTTCTGACACTGATTCTGAAGTAAAAGTTGTGTAACTATCCATTTTTTATTCTCAAACTTAAAAAAGAGAAGTGTGATTAAAAACCGAGCTTTAAAGCTAAAAAGAAGTATATACTAGCGAATCTTTTTTAAAATAGCCAATTAAGATATTGACTGAATCAATTTAGAACAACTTCTAATTAAGCACGTGGTTCTCGCATTAAAAATGTAGTGATAAAAGCAATACAAAATCCGATGGGTATAATGAGTAAAGCGCGATGATAATCACTGGGGGAATAAATTCTAAGTTGATTTGATACCGTTCCTTGAAAATTTGCATCCATCAACCAACCAAATAAAGGTTGAAAAATCGCGTAGCCTCCAATTGCCATAAAAGATACGACACTAACTGAAGTGGCAGTTAGACTTTTCGGATTACTGGCAGCAACTAAAGGATAACTCAATACCTGACTACTGGTAAAAAAACCTAAAGCAAAAAATAGCAAAGCGATAGTTAAAATAGAAAATCCTGGTACACAGATAATTGTAATAACTATTAACTGAGAAATTATGACTCCTAACATCATAAGCGGGATACGCTTTTGAATTTTATCAGATGCCCATCCTACAACAGGACCACCAATGATCGTCCCTATAAAAAGCAAGCTTGGCGCAAATGAAGCTTCTGTTGCAGAAAAATGATCCGCTTGCTGCAAAAATAAACTCCCCCAAATAGCACCTAAAAGCGCAATTGGTAGATTGAGCAAGGAGACATACAACCCACATAAACTATTTTGTGGATTTAAATAGGCGAGTCGCCAACTTTTAAAAAGTCCCAATTTAGAAAGCTCATGATGCGATTTTTTTTGTTCTTGATGTAAATTAGCTGGGTAATCTTGAACAAAACTTAAAATTACTAAGAAAATAATAACACCTAAACTTGCATCAAAAAATAAAGCATGGCGCCAACCTACTAATTCCACCAATAAAGTCAAAGGCGTTTGCGCTACCATCCCCCCCATCATGGCCATCGTAACGATTAAACCACTAACTAGAGCCATATTTTTTGCGGGAAACCAACGCGATGCGAGTCGAATACTGCTTAGAAAACAAAAAGCGCTACCGATACCGCTCATGAACCGAAATATAGATGCCCATACAAATGAACTTGTCATTGCAAAAGCAACAATACCAATAATGCAAAGAAACAAAGAAGAAAGAATAATTTTACGTGTCGAAAATCGGTCTAACAAAGCCCCCGCAATCGGTAAAAATAATAAATTGGCATAAAAGTAATAAGCCGATAACTTACCCAGTCCAGTTGCATTAAGAGAAAAGGCATGCATCAAATCAGCACTGATAGCATTGAACATATTCATTTGAATAAATTCATAGAAAAAAAACAGTGCCGCTGAAAAACAAACTATCCATGGCAGTTTTTTATCCATTATTGAAACATTCTCATGAACAGCTGAAGTCAGCATAGATTATTCTCTCGAATAAAAGGTTGGCAAAAGGTCTCACGTAAGCAACACGCAGCAAGTAAACTCACTAAAAAGGCTATCGGCATAATAGCCATACCATAACGATAATTACCGGGTGAATAGAAAGGCGCGCCTTGTAAGAAGGTTTGATCCCAATGTAAATCGATTAACCACCCAAATAAAGGTTGGAATACGGCACCGCCACCCATAATTAGAATTGAAGCTAAACTCGTAGAAGTGCCTGTCAGATGTCTAGGATTGCTTTCTGCAATCAACGGATAGCTAATAATTTGTGTACTAGTAAAAAAGCCTAATAATAAAAATAAAATAAGCAAGGTATAATAATGTAATACGGGTGTAAACATAATAATTAGCAAAACCAGTAAAGAAAACATAGCACCAATAATCATCAACAATCTTCGCCTACCAATAAAGTCAGAGAACCAACCTAGCAAAGGTGAGCCTATGATAGTCCCTAAAAAGATCATGGTTGCAACTAATGAAGCTCGGGTTTTCTCAAGGTGATGCACTTGTGTTAAATACAAAGTCCCCCATAATGCACCCAACAAAATAATTGGTAAATTTAAAAGACAGGTATAAATCCCTGCTAAAGTATTCTGTTTATTCTGTAAGGATAAACTAATACTTTTGATTACAGAAATAGGCTTACCGGCTTTATTTTCCGCCATTTTCTGCGATAGCTGATGCTTCGGATAGTCATAAACGAAGAAGTAAACCAATAGAGTAATAAATATCCCTAGTCCGGCATTCATCATTACAGCAGTGCGCCATCCTAATGCATGTACAACCAGAGCGAAAGGGGTTTGCGCCACTATTCCACCGGCCATAGCAATAGTAATAATAATACCAATCACCAACGCTAATCGCTGGGAAGAAAACCATCGCGTCGCTAGCTTAATACAGCTCAAAAAGCAAAAGGCGTTACCTATACCGGCTATAAAATGACTAAAAGCTGCTATTTCAAAAGATCTGCTTAAAGAAAACAAAATAGTAGAAAGAACAACCATAACCATCGCACTGAGTATAATAATACGGATTGAAAAGCGATCGACTAAGATTCCAGCAAATAATAAAAAAATAACATCTGCATAAAAGTAGGTTGCAGATAAAAAACCTAATTGACTCGCATTTATTGAAAAATCATGCATTAACTCTTGGCTAATCGAGTTAAACATACCCATCTGGATAAATTCGTAAAAGAAGAAGAGTGCGGCCGAAAGACAAACCAGCCAGGGTTGAATCTTAGAAAAACTGAGAGAGTCACAAATTCGCTTTAAGGTAGTTATGGCCATTAATGCCTCAAATAGAGAATAGACTTATAAACTTCTGTCTTTTATTTTTAGGGACTATTTGGGAAGCGTAGTGTATAGCAAGGCCAGTGTATTGTCCAAGTTAAATCAAACCTCCTATACTACTGTTATGTCGAATGCACTGACTGAACTATCATTTGAGAGCTTATCATCATTATGGGCTTCTACTTGTATTTGAGAAGCTTTAAAAGAAGGTTCAAAAAAAGTAGCTTTTAATGAAGATAAAGATTTCTCAGTTGCCATTACTCTTGCTTGAGTTAATAGACAATCATCCTCTTGAATACGATTACTGGCATAAGAATTCATGAAAGCAGCAATACTAGCGATACGGGAGACACATGAATCAGTAAATACCAAAGCCGCGTTACCCAGGGCATTGATAATCAATGCCAAAAACTCCACTATCTGCCCTAAATAATATTTTGTATCTTTTGTTAAGTTAGAATTAGAGTTCCTTTCATTAAATAAACTATTACACCAAGCGAGTGCGGTTTTCAAGGTAAAGGGTAAATCCCCTAAAATTGCGGCAATTGTTATGGCATCCGCAGCAACCCAACCTAATAATCCAGCCAAGGTGGTTGTCCCAGTAAAATCAAGATAAATCAACCCAAAAAAGGCAACAGCCATAACCAATACCTTAAAAATATAAACAAAAAACTGAGTAACCGTTATATTTTGCCATTTTTCTTGAATATTCCTTTTGAAATCTTCCCATGAAAACTGCGACTTTAAAACGCCATAAAAGGTTCTTAGCATAACGATGGTTAAGCCAATTAATAACGCAGCGGCTAATACCCCCAAAAAAGCAACAGTCAAATGTGGGCATGTTGCGGCCAATGCTGGACAAATAAGCGCTATCATTTTTGTACCTTCAAGGTAGGTAATTGCGGCTGCTGCAATTCCCACGGATAAAGAAAGAAACCCAGCAGGTAAAATTAAAAACTTCTTACTTCTAGATAATTGTAGATGATTATCTTTTTTGCAAAGATCTTGAAAAAATTGTGGGATATGCTGTGAGAAAAGCTGAAAATTGGCTCGGGTTCCTGCTAGGAAAATTAGCAAGCTTAGAGGAATCACAAATCCCAAAGGCAAACTAAATCCTACTGATAAGATGAAAATAGCAGCACCCGTACTCAATCCACAAGCTAATGATGCAATCAATCCTATACCAAAACCGCATCCATAAAGCAGTTTGTCAGACCAGAAAGAAAAAGTAGAAATTAATTCAGCGGCCTCTAAAAATACATTTTCAATTTCAAATGGGTAGTTAAATTTTTTATATTTTAAAAATTTATCAATAACTATTATTAAAGATTTCTTTTTAATAGCTGAATCAATATCTTCATCATGATAGATTTTTTTTAAGCAATTGAGTAAATGTTCGATCAATCTTTTTTCTTCATTATCTTCAGCAACTTGGCTAAATCTCTGTAAGTTTTGCACAACTACATTATATAAACCCCGGTGTATATACTTTCTAGTAGGCTTAGGTATCTTATTTTTAAACTTCATTAATTGACGTATTTTTTTTCTTTTGACCTCATCAATTTCATACCAATTTTCCATGAAATCAGACCAGGCTAAAATAAAACATAAACATTCAAATAAATTTTGTAACTCGTTTTTAGAGTCAAACTTGTTTACATCAAAATTATTATTTTTAACAAGCTGTAATTTCTTATTAGTTTTTTCACTTTGGATATTTTTGCCAAAAATTAGCTGGGCTGCTAAACCTGATGAATATAAATTTTTAACATACCCATCAGAATAGGTGATTGAAGCTTTATTTGGCATATAATACACTTCTTAATAAAAACTGTTACTAGAAATACCTTGTATCATAGATTCATATTAAACATTTAAAATTAAGAAAATATTAAAAGAGCTAAAAATATTCTAGTTTATAGGTTCTATGCGCGAAAGACAGATCTTATAAAGATTAGCTAGCTGCTAACTCAAAGTGTTTTCTGCAAACCGAAATATAGCGTTCATTCCCGCCAATTTCTATTTGCTTACCCGTAGTTATTTTATGGTTCTCGGCATCAAATCTGATATTCATAATTGCTTTGCGACCACAATAACAGACAGTTTTTATCTCGTTGATCTCATCTGCCCATATCAATAAATAAAGGCTTCCTTCAAAAGGCTCAGCTCGAAAATCACTCCTCAATCCATAACATAAAACAGGGATATTTAAACGATCAACAACTTTCGTCAATTGTAATACTTGTTTTTTTGTCAAAAATTGCGCTTCATCAACTAAAACACATTTTAATTCTTGCTTTTGTCTTAAATAAGCCTCCACATGCTCAAGCAAATCATCTTTTAACGTGAATAAATTCGCCTCTGCGTTTAGGCCAATCCTTGAACTTATGCACCCCAATTTATGCCGATCATCGATAGTTGGCGCAAACAATAAAGTTTGCATGCCTCGTTCTTGATAATTATAGCTTGCTTGCAGTAAAGCAGTGCTTTTACCTGCGTTCATAGCAGAATAATAAAAATAAAGCTTAGCCATAATTGAAAATATAATGAATAAAGGTTTAGGTTATAATACCCTAATATTGAAAATGGGAGAATCTTTATGGCATTGACACCCTCAAACATGATTGATTTAGGAACCAACGCTCCAGATTTTAAATTATTGGATACTGTTACTGGCGAACCCTATAGCTTAAAAGATATCAAAGATTCCAAAGCCACGGTCATTATGTTTATTTGCAATCACTGTCCGTATGTAAAGCATGTCATACTTGAACTCGTCAAACTCGCAAAAGATTACCAATCTAAAGGTATAGCTTTTATAGCTATTAATGCTAATGATGCCATAGCTTATCCAGAAGATGCTCCTAAAAAAATGACTCAATTGGCTAAACAATTAGGGTTTAGTTTCCCCTATCTCTATGATGAAACACAGTCAATAGCCAAAGCCTATCAAGCAGCTTGCACACCTGATTTTTTTATTTTCGATAAAGATCTCTTATGTGTATACCGAGGTCAATTAGATGGATCCCGGCCGGGAAATAAAATTCCAGTAACAGGTAAGGATATTCGTTCAGCTTTAGACAATATCCTTCAAGGTAAACCTGTAAATCCACAACAACTACCGAGTATGGGATGTAATATTAAATGGAAATAGATTTAATTTTAACTTATTTCATCCCTTTTAGAGGAAAATGTAATTTACTAATATCATTTTTATTTAACTGAAATATCTCATTATTTTCCGAAACTTTTTCAATCTCTCTTTTGCAAACGTACTTTAGTTCATGAAATTCATTGATGCAACTTGAAGCTTGATCAGATAAAATCAAAACATTATCTAATAATTGTTTAATTTCTTCATGTTTTTTTAATCTATCAACTATAGATTGGCGAGAGTCAAGGACATTTAACGAATTAAGATTAATTGAATGACCCTGTATTTTATTTTTAAAAGAATTAATATCATTTTTGATGGCATACAATTTATCTATATTTTCTGCGTTAGGCTCTTGCTTTTCCTCGATTTTTTTGAATTTTTCTTCCAATAATTTTAAATATAATTTTTCTGATAAACGCTCTTTAAATCCTTTCTCGAATACATGACCTGGGCTTATACCCCTAAAGATAAAATGCCACCATTTTAATTTAGTAACTTCAACCCTAATAAATTTGAGCGTAAGTCCTTCTTGTATATTTGAAAGAAATTTTTTAACAAATTGATCCTTAAAGTTTTCATTAAAAAAATAATAATTTCCTGAGAAATAATTAAATAACTGTTTTAATATATTTTTACTTTTTTCCAAACAATTATTTCTAATTAATGTAGAATCGGCATTTTCATGAAAAAATGCACTTATATCTTCTGAAAGTAACTTCAAAATTTGTTTAGCATTATTATTTGCAATAAATTCATCTAAAAAATCATGCTTTGAAAATACAATTTCTTTTTTATTTTTAGCTTGTATGTCTAATAAAGAATAATTATTACCTAATAGTAATGTTTTTTTCTCAAATAGAATTAATGCTTCTTCTAAAAAATTGGCGATTCTTTCTCTACTAAAATTTTCCTTAATATGTCTATAATAACTATCTAAAATACCAATGTAATTCGAAGCAATCCCTAAATTTTCAGAGAAATCATCTATTTTTTTAAACGTTTCTCGTATCTTATCTATAGAATTAAGTAAATATTCAGAAAAATTAATTAATTCTTTAAATTTTTCATAATCGATTGTTTTAAGGAATGCAACTAAAAAATCATCTTTACCTGTTTCAAATAAAGAAGATTCTATACTCAATGATTTTGAACCAAACGCTTTCTTATAAAGCTCAATTTCTTCTTGAATGCCCACTATTGTTGGAATTAATAATTTGCTAATTTTTTGGCGCTTCTTGTGCTTTTTATCATTTTCTATCTTTTGTTCAATATTACGTTGCCTTGCATCCTTTTCTTCTTTACTAGCAAAAAAATCAAATTCATATATTTTAACTTTTCTTTTTAATTTATTTAAATAAGATTCTTGATTGAGTTCAATTCTTCCTAAACGTTCTAACTCTTCACTCAACAATTGTTCTTGTAATAATTTCTTTTTAAATTTTGCAGGAAGTTCAATTTCTAAATTAATATTATTTAACCTGTTAATTTCCTTAAGATACAAATAAGGAGAACTAATATCGTAACCAATTCCTTCTTCATCAAACGCTATCACTCGAGTTTTAATTCTTTTTTTATATATAGCTGGATTATTTGTAAATGTCTCTGGAGAAGCATCTTCAAAAAAAGGAAATTGATTTGATAACCATGCTTCTTTCCCCAATTCAACCGCAGATGGAGTACTCAATTTAGTTTTAAAAGTGCTAGAAAGGTTCGATAGAGATTCTTGACAGGTTGACATTAATTTTTTGGATATATCTCTAAAAAAACTTAAAGAATCGTCAGATTTAGGGATAAATCTTTTTAATGATTCTGGGAGACTAGTATCGTTGGTTTTAGTATATGTTTTCAGTTGACATGCAATTTCCTGTATTTCCCCCTCAGATAAATTACTCCATTCATTTATTATATGACACAAACAATTCTCTATAAAACTTGTTTTCTCTTCATTACATTTATTTTGAAAAAATTGATAAATTGTATCGATTATAATTGCAAATTTGATATTACACAGAAATTCATTTTTGTTACGTACAATCCATATCCTTATTAGATCAAAATTTTTTGAAAATCCAGGCTCATTTTTATTAATTATGTCTTCACATTGTTTTTCAGTTTTTTTGATGATGACGTCTAGATTATTCTCAATTGTCATTTAATTTCTCAATATTTTTTTTATTATAATTAATTATATGTAATTTATCTTAAATTTACTCCCTAAAATATTAAAAGTTAATTTACTAAAATTGGCGTCGGAATGGATTGACTCGATACATCCGCTGCAGATCGAGATAAATCTAAAACCGGAAAAAAACTTCCTAGATTTCGGTTGGCTGATGTCTTAGCACCTTTTATTTTTTCATTTAAGCAATTATTATTTTTTAATTCTTTTATTTCTGGTTGTTTAAAACAAACAACTATATATTTTTTAAAATTATTTAGAATATTAACTATAGGTTCGTTTTCATTTAATGAAAACGCTTCCAATAATTCTATTATTTTAAAAAGCTTGTCATCTCTATTCTGTTGGTTGATTTTTATTTTTTCGGTTTGGGTAATAATTTCAAACAAACATAGTTGTTTCACCCAAATATCGGAAAAAAATTTTTTATTTTTCCAAGGCCAGCGTACAATCCCGAAATCAAACAACAATGACCAAAAACTTTGTTTTGAGATAAGATCATTAATTTCGTTGAAAGATGGAGTATCATTTAACTTAGCTTTAATTTTTTTTATTGACAAATCAGTATGAAAGCACCCACGATAAAATATTTTATTAGCTAAATTAGGTTGGTTGACTTCAAGCTGCGCAAACCAACAATACTCTTTTATGGAAGCAAAAGTTTCTTCGAACTTAACAGAAATTTTTTGAATGTTTTTTTTGGATTCTTCAATAAATGATGGATTCAATTTATCTCTCGATATTAGACATTCACGAGGATTAGATTGATTGTTATTTGCATTATTAAAAGAATCCGCATCACTTTTGACATTAAGATTAATTTTTGATTCCGATGGACTCATTCTTTCCAGCGGGGCTTTAGCTTGTATTAAAGAATTATTTAGATCTTTTTCATCGATTTCTTCGCGCTTCTGAGTACTTAAATTTTCAGAATCTTTTTTGATAAAACTAGTTACTCTGTTCGAGCTACTTTCTGCAAATTCTTCTAAATTTGCTACTGCGTTTGCTGTTATAATTTTTCCTTTTTCTATAATTGTATTTGCAGTATTACTAATTTTTAAAACCTTTTCATTGACTTGCTTAAAAAAGGAATGATCATTAGTGGTAATTTTTTTTTCAAATGTTTGATTATATTCAAATCTAGCCTCAATAAATTTAGTCTGCAATTTTTTATTTTTAATCGAAATTGGGAAGTAATTTGAAATATTAAATTCTAATGTTTTGTCAATTATGGAATTTGGCTGATTATTTTCCAAATCAACTTTTACTGGTTCGTTGATTATCTGTTCAAATATTTTTTCTCTAAAATCTTTTTCAAATTCCGCTAAATATTCACTCATTTTTTTGTTGTTAAGTAGTTTGTTGAATCTAAATCCTTTTATTGTTAATTTGGGCTCAGGAAAGCGTTGCAAAGCCTGATAAACTAACCCGATAAGTTGGTTAAAATCGATAGCGTCCATTTGTAAGTCTTTAAGGCATTTAGTTATGAATAAAAAACAAAACTGTGTCAATGGTGAATTGTTATAATCTACAATTTTTATAAGTCGATCTAACAAATCTTGAAAAATTAATTTCTTATTTAATTCACGAATTATTCCATAAAACATTTTTTTTATAGTTAAAATGTCTGTTTTGTTAGCATTGTTAGCTTCCAAGTTGATTACATATTTTAAATCTTCTTCATTAGGATGATTGCTTGATTCATTAATAAACAATTTTAGTAAATCTAAAACGTCCGTAAATTTCTTATTAGAGTGTGGATACTCTATTATTTTTTCTAACAATAGTATGATTAAATCGAAATATTTCAATTTAAGCTTAATATTTTTGCTTAAAATTTCGGAAATAAAATTTTTTGTTTCATTACAGATATCTTCAGTTATTTCATCTGTATCGTTAGCATATAGAATGGCTAAATTGAGTCTTAAGGTTTCAAGCTTATGCCCCAGGAGAAAAAAATCTCCAGGTAAAATAAGTCCATCGGGTAAAGCTTTTTCTATCTTCTGGAAAGTTTTTATTTTATTTTTAAATCGTTGTGTAGCTTTCTCGATGAGAGCTGGAGGAAGGTTAATGTTCAGTTTGCAATCATATTCAAAATACTTCAACAAATAGTCACGCAACTTTTCATTTTTTATTGAATCTTTGATCAAATTCTGAAGTTCTTCGTGATTCATGTCTCCGCCTTTAATTATTTATATTTTTTTACTGTTTAACTTGCATAGATTACATGCAACGCGTAGGTCTAGGCAATCCCGCTAACTTACTTGCTTGCTTAAGTATACCTTTTGGAAATAAATTATTGAGATAGATGCTACTGGCTTTTTCTGAGCCTAATTGCACAGCTAGTTGATTAACCAAAATTCTGATTGGCGGAGTTTTATGATATTGCTGATAGAAATTGCGCAAAAAATAGATTACATGCCAATGATCTTTGATAAGCATTAACGCCTCATCTTTTGCTATCTTAGTGGCTACTTGTTCATGCCAATCGGCCGCATGAACAAGATATCCGAATTGATCGGTTAAAATTTTCTCGCCGTTAACTACTAAACCTGTCATTTCCCCACCTGCTGCCAAAACATTGCAACGAAATATTTTCTTAAAAGCTGAGATGAAGCTAATTTTTAAGCAGAACTTTGTTTTCTGCTTAAGAATCCTTTAGAGGATAGTTGAGAAGCTTTTTCTGTTCCAGTCTAATAGAACAAGGATTAAGCTATTCGTAGGCCAAAATCCAGCTATTATAGATAGTATCTTAAAAAAATTTATTTTTTGCAGCGATCTCTTGTTTTAAAATGAGATCGCTATTGAAATAAATTAATCTCGATTACCGCTGAATGCACCGAGTAAGTTTAATAAACTTAAAAAGATATTATAAAGTGATACGTAAAGCGTAACGGTCGCCATAATGTAGTTAGTTTCACCGCCATGGATGATCTGACTCGTTTGCAGCAAAATAATGCCCGATGATAATAAAATAAATACCGCGGACAAGGTGAGCATTAATACGGGTATATGAAAGAATAATGTACCGATACTTGCCAGGAAAGCAACAATCATACCTACCATCAAAAAACTTGTCATAAAACTAAAATCTTTTTTAGTGGTTAACGCGTAAGCAGATAAAGCAAAAAAGATAAGTCCAGTAGCCCCTAAAGACATCATGATTAATTCATGCCCATTGGTGAATCCATGAATATAGTGATTTAAAATAGGACCGAGCGTATATCCCATAAATCCCGTTAAACCAAACACAGATAACAAGCCCCAAGAGCTGTTTCGAGTATAATTGGTTAGGAATAATAGTCCAAAATATCCTATAAGAGTTACAAAGGGATTTAAGGGCAAGGCATTGGTTAACATTGCAATCCCAGCTGTTATTGCGCTAAAAATCAGTGTTAGCCCTAGCAGGATATAGGTTTGGCGTAATACCGTATTGGTGGCTAAAACGGATTCTAAGCCTGGATTAAAACGTATTTGACTAGAAGTCATATCACTTCCCTCGTAAGTCTATGAATTTACCTATTCTACCATAAGCAATTTTACGCTAAAAGATGATGAGGGCTAAATTTCATAGCTATCCTTCATTCCCACAGGGGGTATCGCTCTAAGATAATTGGCATTTTAAAGAAAAGATAGGCTAGAGCAGAAAATGCGGAAGTGTAATCTGAGACATAAAATTTCTTTTTTATAGCGTTAGATGAAAGGGCGAGCAGCTTGTTTCCTTTAAGAATATTTTTTACCACTTCAGCAACAATATCCGTGGAATCGATAATAACGGTAGCATCCTTATAAAATTGCTTAATATGCTGTTTAATTAAAGGATAGTGTGTACATCCCAAGACCAAAGCATCAAGGTTATGAAGAGATGACTCATTCAAATAAGACTTAATCGCGTCAGTCATAATAGTTTGGTCAATAAAACCTTCCTCAATCAATGGTACGAGTAAAGGGGTAGCCAGCGTATTTAATTGAATATTAATACCCAATTCATCTAATTTTTTTCTATAGATATTTGAATTAACAGTTTGCTTTGTGCCAATTAAACCTATTGTTTTGTCGATATAATTTTTAGCTAAATATTCGATCATAGGATCAATCACATCGACCACAATTGCTTTGCGACCTACATATTCTTTAACTAGCTCATAAGCAACAGCCGAAGCTGAATTACAAGCAATTAATATAAGCTTGCAATTCTGCTTAAGCAACATATCACAAATCTTTATGGAATAGGCTTGAATAGCTGCAGCAGACTTATCCCCCCAAGGCGCATGGGCGGTATCGCCAAAATAGACGATAGATTCATTAGGTAACAATTTAGTTACAGCATGGGCGACAGTTAAGCCGCCAATACCACTATCAAATATGCCGATTGGTTGTGAATGATTTGAAGACATATCAATACTTTAATGGATTAAAAAGGTAATGCCCAATACAAAAAGAAATAAAGCAAAAAATCTGCGCAAAATATTCCCTGCAATGCGTTTTCCTAGTCCGGTACCTAGTGGAACAAAAAGCACACTTCCTATCGATATCCCTAATACCGCAGGCCAATAAACAAATCCCACACTTCCGGATGGAAGATTATGGGCATGCAAACCAGTTAAAGTAAAAGTTATAGCTCCTAAGACCGCAAGTAATAATACACAGGCAGAAGAAGTCGCAATCGCATGATGTGTAGATAAGCCCAAACGTAAAAAAACTGGAACGGAAATAGCTCCTCCACCAAGACCTAATATTCCTGAAATAATTCCAATAAAGAAACCTATAGACCACTTCTTGAAAGTATTTAAGACAATGATTTCTTTTTTTATAGTTGGACTTCTATGAAAATATAATTTGAATGCAACTGAAAAAAGAAATACGCTAAATAATAGTTTCAATGTTTGTGTAGATAATAATAATGCTAATAAAGCTCCTGTTATTATACCAACAACCATTCCTGGAACTAATTGTTGAAATAAAAGCCAATTAATAGAAAAACTACGCTGTTGATGATAAACAGCAATAAGTGAAGTAAAAATAATAGACGTCAATGCTGTACTCGTTGCCATATGCATTACCAAATGTTCAGGAATATTTGCATGTGAAAAAATGGCAAGCAATCCGGGAACTAAAACAGTTCCACCACCTATCCCTAATAGTCCAGCTAAAAATCCAGCTAATAAGCCTATCGTTATATATAATATAAAAAACATTTAATGGCCAAAAATAGGTAGTAAAATTTACGTATAAAATGAAGCCAGTGCGTTATTAAAGTTAGCAAATTAAAGACTGCGAGCAAGGATACTTTTTTTGTCCTTGTTCAACTTGCAAAGTAATGTGTTGGATATGAAATTCCTTAGCCAAATATTGATTGATTTTTAAATATTCTTCATCAGATAGACTACTTTCTGGCATGATCAAATGCGCAGTTAAAGCGGTTTCTTGTGTACTTAAGCCCCAAATATGCAAATCATGGACTTCTTGTACACCGGGCAGCTCTTTTAAATAAGTATATACTGCTTTCTGATTTACTCCATAAGGGACCGCACCTAAAATTAGTTCAACAGAACGTTGTAGTAAATTCCAACTACCCCAGGCGATAATACCAACGATTAACAATCCTACTATCGGATCTATCCATAACCTACCAGTAAAATAGATAGCAACGCCCGCTAATACAACACCTAAAGCAATAAGTGCATCATAAGCTAAATGTAAAAATGCTCCTTTAATATTAAGATCAGTAGCACTTTGTCGCATAAATAATAAAGCCGTTCCTCCGTTGATCAATATCCCTATGAAAGCAACTATCATCACGATAATTTCATTAATTTCTTTTGGGTTGTTAAGTCTATTAATGGACTCATAAACGATTAAAGCGGATGTTAAAACAAGTAATAAAGCATTAGCCAATGCAGCCAAAATAGTTATTTTTTTATAGCCATAACTATAGCGTTGCGTCGCTCGTCTTTTAACTAAAACACTAGCCCCCCAAGACATCAATAAACCGAGTACATCTCCAAAATTGTGCACAGCATCGGATAATAAACTTACAGAATGGGCAATAAAACCATAAATTACTTCTGTTAATAAAAAACTTGAATTTAACAAGATAGCAATAGCAAAGCTTATATTTAAACTAACAAAAGTATTATGGTGATGAACATGTGCCATACGCTCAACCTTTAACAATTTCGATATTTTGATCTTTCGGCATAACAAACTGAAATGTTTTTGCAGATAAACGAGGATTTAATTCAACTTGAGAAAAATTAATTACAGTTTGTTGATCTAATTTATCGGTTAAACGCATCTCATGTAAGCGATCTTTTTGAAAAATCAAAGTAATCGATTGGAATAATGCATTTTTATTTTTAGGAAATAAAGTAAAACCCTGGATATCCATTAATGGGTGAATAACGAAAAGTTGCGTCAAATTTTTAGGGGATTCACTCAATAATGCCGCTGGAGAATCTGTATCGGCTGTTTTTTGTTTTTGGATTGTTATTTGTTGCAAATCAATATCATAAAACAAAATACGTTGACCATCTGCAATTAGTAACTGTTTGTTGGGTTGCATAACCTCCCATCGAAAACAGCCCGGTCGTTGTATCGTCATCTTGCCACTTATTTGCTGTAAAATCTGACCTCTAGAATTCATGACCGTCTGAGTAAAATTAGCTCGAGAGGTCTGTAGATTATTTAATAATTGGCTTAGTTTGGCTTCAGCTAGTACTTGGCTATTAGTAAATAAAAGTAAAGCCCCCAAAAAAATGAACCGATATTGATTTAAAAATTTCATAAGTAAATACTATAAAAAAAATAAATAGAGAAGTTGACTAAGATCTTAAATTATTCAAATATTATATATCTATTTTGCTACTAGAAGCGAATTGGCAAAAAGCTTTTTTTCGGTATAACAGCCCCTCTTAAGAATCATGCTTACAACAAAAACGATTAAAAAATAATTTATCCCCGAATGATACTGCTTAAAGGTATTTTAATTTCATCAAATTCATTCTGTTTTTGGGATTGTTTTTCAGCAGCCCAAGCGTGTCCATAAATAATTTCCCATGTCGCGGGTAATTTCCCTTCTTTGCTACGAAATCCTTCATAAGCATCAATCAATTTTTTTAAGGTCCCTTTTGAAGTTAAACCTCGATGACGATTCTTCGCAATATTTTGTACACCTAATTTTTTTAATTCCTTCATCAAATCTAAGGCCTTTGCATACAATAAAGTAAAATATTCAACATCCATCACTGGATCGACAAAAGGCGATTGGTGTAAGTTATCACCTACATCATGCATATCAACGAATAGGTGTACATGCGGTTGCTCATCAATAGTACTCCAACAATATCTCAATTCTTGCAAAGTATCCGGCCCCACCATGGAGAAAAGTAGCAACCCTTTAGGTTTTAATATACGTCGAATTTCTTTGAGGCTCTTGATAAAATCATTGCTCCAATGCAACATCAAATTGGAGTAAACTAATTCGAAACTATGATCACTAAAGGGTAAATTCTCGGCATTTCCATTTACCCAATGGATATCTGTAAGTTGATATTTTTTTTCTTTAACCTGCGCTTGTGCCAGCATTCCATTCGATTTATCTAAGCCTATAATTTTAGCCGTCGGGTATATTTTTTTCAAAAAAGCTTCGAAATAACCTGTTCCACACCCAAGATCTAATATAGTTTGCGGTTGACAGCGAATTCCTTGTAAACGTTCTAATAAAGATTTTCCTACCTGTTGTTGTAAGACAGCAACGGGATCATAAGTGCTTGCCGCTTTATTAAAACGCTGGGCAATCTGTGTTTGATCTAATTGGATTATCATTTATTTTTATCAATTTTAGGCCCAAGGCTATTTGTTCTAGCAATCTATCAATTTCATTCTCTGAATGTAATACGCTTAAGCTAATTCGTAGTCGAGAGGTATTTTCAGGAACTGTCGGGGGTCGAATAGCATTAACCAGAAAGCCATTTTGCAATAAATAGGTTGAAAGCGCTATGGTTTGCTCAGTATTCTTTATTAAAACCGGTTGAATAGGGGTCTGGGAAGGCAATATCGGTAATCCCAACTGTTGCGCCCTCTGTTTAAAATATGTAATTAAACTCCATAATTTTTCTCTACGCCAGCTTTCTGCTTGTAATAATAATAAACTCGTATAAGCCGCTTTAGCTAAAGCTGGGGGTAAGGCAGTGGTATACATATAAGGGCGCGCGAATTGAATCAGATTCTCGATGATAACTTCATTCGAAGCCACAAAGCCGCCAAAACATCCAAAAGCTTTACCAAAACCCCCAGATAGAATATCTGGCTTACATCTAAAAAGTTCACAAATACCTATTCCATTTTTTCCTAATACACCTATGCCATGCGCATCATCCACTAACAGAGTGGATGAAAATTTTTGGGCGATTTCGATTAGTGATGGCAATAAAGCCATATCGCCATCCATACTAAATACACCATCAGTCACGATAAATTTTTGTCTAGAAGTAGATTGCATTAAATGCTTTTCTAAAATAGTAAGCTTATTATGTGGATAACGTTTAAATAGGGCTGTATTTAATTTTACGCCATCAATTAAAGAAGCATGGCTTAATTTGTCAGCAAATACTGCCGTGTTTCTTTGTAATAAACTCCCTAAAATACCCAAATTAGCCATATATCCAGTAGAAAATACCAAAACTTTAGGGAAATTAAGGAATTCAGCTAAGGCAAGTTCGAGCTCTTGGTGAAATCGATTATAAGCTCCAAGAAAATGAGATGAACCACTACCCACACCATAATCATCCACAGCCTGCTTAAAAGATTTTATAACCGCGGGGTGTTGAGATAAGCCTAAATAATCATTGGAAGAAAAACAACAAAAATTCTTATCATTAAAACGACGCTGCATTCCGAGCAAACTTTGCAAGACTTTACGTTCTCTATATAGACCTTTTTGTTTATGTGAACTTAATACTTTCTCAAAAGTTAATGACATGCATGTAATTCTGTATCAAATAATACGGGTTCTAAACCCAATTTTTTTAACAGTGCGTTATCCTGGTCAGGAGAAATATTATCTGTCGTTAATAATTTCTCACCGTAATGTAGAGAATTAGCACCTGCAAAAAAACATAATGCTTGCGCTTCTTCGCTCAAGCTATCGCGCCCAGCAGACAAACGAATCATACTAATAGGTAACATAATACGTGCAACTGCAACGACACGAATAAATTCAAAAGAATCTACTGGTGGTTTATTTGCCAAAGGTGTACCAGGGACCGGAATTAATTTATTCAACGTTACACTTTTAGGATGCTCAGGTAGGTTAGCCAGTTGTCGTAAAAGTCCCGCTCGATCCTCATGCGCTTCCCCCATGCCGATAATTCCACCACAGCAAACTTTTATACCTGCCGCTCGAACACATGCTAAAGTTTCTAGCCGTTCTTGATAAGTTCGGGTGGTAATAATAGTTTTGTAATATTCTGGCGATGTATCTAGATTATGGTTGTAATAATCTAAACCGGCATTAGATAATTGCAAAGCTTGTTCTTTGCTGAGCATGCCTAAGGTTGCACAAGCCTCCAAATTTAAGGCTTTGATTGCCGATACCATTTCTAATATATTAATAAACTCTTTTTTCGGAGGACTACGCCATGCAGCTGCAATACAAAATCGACCTGCACCATTTTCTTTGGCTTTTTTAGCTGCGGTTTTTACTTCATCTACAGTCATTAATGGTTCTTTTTTTAGTCCTGTATTGTAATGACCGCTTTGAGGACAATACGAACAATCCTCAGGACATAAACCAGTTTTTACATTAAGTAAACTACTAATCTGGACTGCATTAGCTTGAAAAGATTGGCGATGAGCCGAATGTGCGCGATAAATTAAATCATTAAAAGGATACTGGAACAGCACATGAATTTGCTCGAGGGTCCAATCATGACGGATTTCAGGACTTAACATAATAATTTCTTAAAATCACAAAATTGCCAACATAAAATGAATACCTGGCATTGTCAACTTCCTGAATAAAAGTTTAAAAGCTATAAAATGAAAGCTTGAACTCTGTTGCCAGAACACTAATAATTACTATCAATGCTAAAAAAGCCCAACTGCACCTATTCTTAATGGTAAATATCACTGGATCATCGTCAATTTTTCCTTCCTGAGCAAACTGCCACATGTGATTAAGCCAAATAAATAGACAAGGGCAAACTAACCATAATAACAATGGAGTTCTATAAAATAGATGTGCTTTTACAGAATAAATATAAAAAATAAAGACCAAAACAGATATATAACCACTAATATATCCTAACAAGGCTAGTTTTATTTTATCTTTTATTTTATAAGCGCGCCCTAAAATTGATAGCTTATTCCTTGTTTGTAAGGTAGTAAGTTCAGCATAGCGCTTAAGTAGTGCCAAGCTAAAAAACAAAGATAAAACGAAAAAAATCAACCAAAATGAAAATCCATTTTCAATCAAAGCCATTCCTGCAAATACACGTATTGAATATAAAAAGGCGAGTAAAATAGCATCTAGCCATTTTATTTGTTTAATAAAAAATGTATATAGTAGCGTTAAACAATAATAAGCTATTGCAATTATTAAGAAATTTAGTGGTAATAATACTGCCAAACTTAAAGCCATTATCGCTAATAATGGAGCAAGTATATATCCGGTTTTACGGGATAATTCCCCAGAAGCAAAAGGTCTTTTTTGTTTTTTAAGGTGTTGTTTATCGTTTTCTAAATCAACTAGATCATTGATTAAATACGCGCTTGATGCTAATAAACAAAAAATAAAAAATCCTAAAAAAGAATTTTTTATTGCACTAGTATTAAAATATTGATGTCCTACAAAAAGCGGAATAAATAATAATATATTTTTTATGGCATGATAAGGCCGAACCGCTTTGAAACAGGCTTTTATCTTTATTTTATTTTTTTTATTTAACACAATCTTTACTCGAAACTTTTTTTATTCTTCAGATTTAGCCATGTTTTTAACAAGAAATATTCGCATTTTCAGTCATTTCTATGTTTAACTTGCTTCTTTTTTACCCTATTTTATGGATCATATCAATCGTAACCGACAACATATTTGGCATCCTTGCTCACAAATGAAGGATTACGAAGCTTTTCCGCCTTTGATGATAAAAAAAGCCTATGGTTCTTACATAGAGCTGACGGATGGAAGAAGAATAATTGATGCCATTTCTAGCTGGTGGTGTAAATCATTAGGTCATAATCATCCGCGCTTAAAAGCTGCCCTCCAAGCTCAATTAGAATGCTTTGAGCATGTGATATTTGCCAATAGTACGTATGAAATCATCATTCAACTTTCTGAAAAATTAGGCAATCTTTGCCCAGGCCTAAATAAGATATTTTATGCCAGTGAAGGGTCTTCCGCGGTAGAAATTGCTTTAAAAATGAGCTTACATGCTCAGCAATTACTGAGCCAAAACCAACGTACTCAATTTACGTCTCTTCAAAATGGCTATCATGGTGAAACCTTTATGGCCCTAGGGCTTAGTGATTTAGGACTTTATCGAAAAGCCTATGAAGCACACTTAATAAAACCTAACTTTATTCAAAATATCCCTTATGTGCATTCTAGTTCCGATCCTCTTTGGAACAATTGTTCAGCTATTTGGCCCGACATAGAAAAACAACTGGAAAAGCAAGAAGCAAATTTAGCAGCCATTATTATTGAGCCTATAGTCCAAGGAGCAGGAGGCATGAAAATTTATAGCCAAGATTTTCTTCGACGTTTGCGCAAATGGACACAAACTCATGGTATATATTTGATTGCTGATGAAATTATGACGGGATTGGGCAGAACAGGGCAAGCATTAGCCTGTGAACATGCAAAAATAAAACCCGATTTTATTTGCTTAAGTAAAGGTTTAACCTCAGGATGGTTACCAATGAGCGCGGTATTAACACATTCTGAAATTTATAATTTATTTTATGATGATTACTCATCTGGAAAAAGTTTTTTACATTCTCATACTTTCAGTGGTAACGCTTTAGCTGCAGCAGTGGCATTGGAGTGTCTAAATATTCTAAAAGTTGAAGAAATATTTCAACAAGTTCGAGAAAAAGAAATTATTTTAAAAAAATTAATGCACGAAGTTCATGATAAAACAGAAAGATTAACTAACATTAGAGGCATTGGAGCTATCATTGCAGCTGATTTACAATTATCAGAAACAGAAAAAAACCAACGTATGGGTTACCAGATTTTTCAGAAAGCACTTCAACTCGGGGCGTGGTTGCGTCCTTTAGGTAATACTATCTATTGGTTACCACCGCTCAATACACCATTATTTGTTTTAGAAGAACTAAAAGACATTAGTATATTAGCTATAAAACAAACCTTAAGCAGCTAATTTTATTATTTTTTTCGCAATAAAGAAATTGACACTCTATAAAAAAGGAAACTATTAAACAAAAGGCCAGGATAAGATTTAAAGAAAAATTAAACCGCTAGTTATGATTGACAGTCAGTATATCTAAACGATTTGCCATTGTGCGTTTTTCTCGACTACGCCAGCCATACCAAACGATCAATACGCCGACAATTTTGGCTAATGACAAAACTAACACTGCTAGCCAATTTAATTGATGAATAATCCATAAAAAAACACTACTATCTATAGGTGCGCTTAGGCTTGCAGACCAAAGTATGCGTTGAGAAAAAGGCCGTTTAGTAAAAGTATAAACTGACCAATCAACAAACTCCGCAATTAAAAAAGCACTCATACTTGCGATCGCCAAATCTTTACCCGCTAAAATATAGCTGATTAAACTACCGATAAACATCGCAAAAATAACCTTATGTTCTAATTCACGTTGAGCGAAATCACGTAAAACATATACAATCCCCACCGTCCAATCCATGGGGGAAATTTCTGTACTAAATATTTGCATTAATGGTATATAAGCAAATAAGGTATTCAATAAAACTATTAAAATAATATAAGTGATACTATATTTATAATTAAATAACCATTTCATACTTTTAAAAATATTTTATTTTTATTTAAAAAATCAATCATACAGCAAATTGGAAAAAAACCCTTGTTTTTCCATAATTTTTCGTAAAGTTTTCAGACCTTCAACCTGAATTTGCCTGACCCGCTCGCGGGTTAGGCCAATTACTTCACCAACTTCTTCTAAGGTCATACGATCACAACCTAATAAACCATAACGACGAGCAATAACTTCACGTTGATTCGTCGATAGTTGTTTTAGCCAACCTTCTAATCGTTTTCTTAGATTTTCACCTTCCAAGATATGTTCAGGATCATTTTCACGATTATCGGATAAGGTTTCAAGTAAAGGTTTATCCGCTTCACTACTAGCTGGAGCATCAACAGAAGTGATATGTTCATTTAAACCGAGCATACGCTCTACTTCTTCGAAAGGTCTATCTAACCACTTAGCAATTTCATCTGAAGTAGGTTTATGATCTAATTTCTGTGTTAATTCTCTTGCTGCTTGTAAATAAACATTCAATTCTTTAACCACATGGATTGGAAGACGAACAGTACGCGCTTGATTCATAATAGCTCGTTCAATGGCTTGACGCACCCACCATGTAGCATACGTAGAAAAACGAAAACCGCGCTCTGGATCAAATTTTTCTACTGCATGCATTAAACCTAAATTACCTTCTTCTATCAGATCCAAAAATTGTAATCCGCGATTATTATAATGTCTGGCTATTTTTACCACTAAACGTAAATTACTTTCTATCATTCGTTTACGAGCATCTTGATCCCCTTTTGCAATGAGGCGCGCATAGTAAACTTCTTCTTCAGCCGTCAATAAAGGAGAGAAACCTATTTCATTTAAATATAATTGGGTTGCGCCAAGTGTCTCATCACGTCGCACATATTTATGGGGTGTTGTTTCTGACTCACCAATTTCACGATTTACTAAAAATTTCTCTGGTTTATTTTCGAATACTTGTTCAGACACTACTGAATTTGGCTGTTTTCCACCTCCTCGTTTTTTAAATGCACTTCCTTTGTTACCCATATTAACTCTCCCTGAATTAATTAACCTAGATAGAAAGATATATATTAAATAACCATTTTTTTTGTTACTAACATAATTAACAAAGTTTAAAAATTCTTAGATCTGATTAAATTTTGATTGTTTTGTCGAATATCTATGCATCGGGGCTAATACACTCAAATTAGCATCCCAACTCATTATTCTTGTTGAAATCTAGCCAAATAGGAAATTTATATCTCTATTTTGCATACTCAAATATTATTCCTTAACCCCAAATTTTAAGAGAAGCAAAAACAGCGACCGCTAGTAATAGAACAAACCAAGAAAATCGATCGATGTAATGTCGTAATAATTTATCAATATGAACGCCACCCCAACGCATTAAAAAAGCGACTAAAAAAAACCTTCCGCCACGACCTACCAATGATCCCAAGATAAAGGGTAATAGCGCAACATGCAAGGCCCCAGCCACTATGGTAAATAACTTATAAGGAATAGGTGTAAATCCCGCCAAAAAAAGTATCCAAAAATTCCATTGATTAAATCCATGCTCAATTTGTTGGTAAGTATTCTCATACCCGAATTGCTGAATATAAGGATGTACCCAATCAAACGCTATATTCCCTATCCAATAGCCAAATAATCCACCTAAAACAGAAGCTATTGTTGTCAAAAATGCATAACGCCACGCACACTCAGGCTTAGCTAGGGACATAGGGGCTAACATAACATCAGGTGGGATAGGAAAAAACGAAGACTCTGCAAAACTTAAAACAAATAAATAATACGGAGCATGTGCATGCTTAGCCAAAGCAAGCATTTTGTCGTAAAGTTTAGAAAAATACTTCATTGCATATCATACTTTAGATAAAAAATTCAATAAATTCTTGACATTCTTTACACTTGAATTTTGTCTGTGTTGCCGTTCAACTCGCAATCCTCATATATCTTAAATACACTCCGGTTGCTTCATTTTCTCGGCGCCTTACCTTAAATCCAATAGCTGTAAGTATATCAAGATAATTTAAAGTTTCGGATCCATTTTAACAATCCAATCTTCAATCTGGTCTCGAGCAGCATGATGGGTTAAATCAAGCTGTAAAGGTGTAATACTAACTTGTGATTGGCTCATAGCATAAAAATCTGTACCTACTCCTGCATCATCTTCCTTTCCGGAACTACCAATCCAGTAAATGGTATGCCCTCTCGGATCTTTACTAGGCATCATTCTGTCAGCATTATGGCGGGTTCCTAACCGTGTTACTTCATATCCTTTTAAGTCTTCAAAAGCGACGTCCGGGATATTTACATTTAAAATAGTCTTAGCTGGAATTGGTTTTTCATATAAAAGGGTTACCAACCTCTTCGCAACTTCTGCTGCTGTAGAATAATACATCGGCTCATTTCCAGCGATTGAAAAAGCAATCGCTGGAATTCCTAGAAAACGTCCTTCCATTGCGGCCGCCACAGTTCCTGAGTAGAAAACATCCTCACCTAAATTAGAGCCCGCATTAATACCTGATACGACCATATCAGGAAGTTTGTCTTGACTTAACAGACCTGTTAAGGCGAGATGAACGCAGTCTGTTGGAGTCCCTTGCACACTAATAATATTATCCTCAAAGTATCTTAATCTTAAAGGATGCTGCAAAGTTAACGAATTACTGGCCCCGCTGCGATCCCTATCTGGAGCTACAATAGTAACTTCTGCGATTTGGGCTAAAGCTTTAGCTAAAATCGACAAGCCCGGAGCATGTACACCATCGTCATTACTGATAAGAATTTTCATTTTTAAGATACTCTTGAAACTAAAAGGGCGCTTTCAGAAAATTTGGTAAGTATAGGCAATACAATTAAAATAACACCGAAAATCAATAAAGTAATTGGGCGACTCAGAGGAACTTGGGAGGGATTATTTCGATAGTTTTTATACTGAATGAGGGAACCGAATAGTAAAGCTATCCCAATAGCCAAACTCATATTATAAAGTGCACCCGTCAACAGAGACATAGGCAATAAAAGTTTATCTGATAAGTCACCTAGTGATCCTGGAATTTGGGCATAGGCATCTATTGAAGCTATATTTAGGATAAAAAGAATATTTTTTTTCATAAAAATTTTTTAATTGCTTAGAACGCTAGTAGCTGCATATTGCTAGTATGAAGATACGAATTTTTTGAATTCATTGCAAGCGCAATATATTCAGACGCCAAGTTATAAAAAGCTAAATATGTAAATCTCAAAGAATGGATTTATTTAGCCATTACATTTCAGGTTTTTAGTGTTTTCCCTATCTATTCTTACCCTTCCTGTTTGACTTATTTTAATTAATCTAGCTATTTTCTGTGAGAATGCACTAACGCAAACGATAAAACTGCCATTTTGGCTAGAGCCATTTGGATACATCTGTAAATAATTGTCTGAGCGAAATCCATGCCATTCTAAAAAATCCCAATAACTCAAAGCAGGATAAACATATAATAAACTTCCATTTTCAATTGAAGAAGAACTTTTATTTATTAAAACGATCCAACCATCCTTCCAACGCCCTGAACAGTTTTTCCCATCTTTACTCTTACATATTGTTATCACATTCTGATGCCTAATTGCTTCACTCCGAGCATAATCTAGAGTGGAACGGACTCGTTCAGTTAAAATAAATAAACGGAGTTCAAGAGCTAAATGTTTATAGACTGGAAATGCTAGAGTTAACAAAATACTGCTTAATGCAATGGTAAATAATAACTCAACCAGGCTAAAACCCAATTCATACAAACTATTTTTACAGGACCTAATTAACGGTTTTGTTCGATACTTTCTAGGTCCAATTGTTTTTTTACACATTGCATATCTTGCCAAGCTTTCCGTTTTTCGCGTGGAGAACGAAGTAAATAAGCGGGATGGTAAGTAACTAACAAGGGAATTTTTTTTTCCCCAAAATGAAACAAATTTCCGCGTAAATTCGCCATTGATGCGTCTGTTGATAATAAATAATGTGCAGCAATTCGACCAACTGCTAAAATTAATTTTGGCTTAATTAAACTAATTTGCCGCAGTAAATAAGGTGTGCACGCCTTTACTTCTTCCAAAGAGGGATCACGATTATTGGGTGGGCGTGATTTTAAAATATTTGCAATATAGTAATCCCCTCGTTCAAAACCGATCGAAGACAACATATTTGTCAATAATTGCCCCCCCCGACCTACAAAAGGTTCTCCTTGTTTATCCTCATTCGCTCCTGGGGCTTCTCCAATGACCAATAAATCGGCATCAGAATTTCCCACTCCAAATACAGGATTACTACGTGTTTTATAAAGATTACAGGATTTGCAGTTATTTACTGCCAACCTTAATGCTTGCCAATCCAGTGCCGAGATTTTTTGTTCGCGAGTCATTTCCGATTTTCTGGGCATACTATTGTCCTTAACTGTTTCCTTAGAAAGTTTATTGCCATTCTCACGCAAGATCCAAAGAGGAATTTCCATTTTTTTAAAATAATGTAGATGTTTTTCTTTATCTAACATCTGTTTAAGCTTTACATAAATAAATAATTAAATTTTTGTTCGGTAATTGTGTAAGACAATATTTTGTTCCCCATCGTTTTTCAGGTAAATAAAATTGACTCGGTTTACAAACTCCTCTAAGGTAACTCCATTCTTCGCAATAACTTCGATCATGAAATACGCAAACGCCCGTTACACCCGATGATTCATTCATCATTTCCAACCGACCGCTGTGATGAACACAATAAATAGAAGCTGGGTTAGGCATCGAAAAAGCTGCGACATTCATTAATAAGAAGGGAAATATAATTAACCATTTTTTCATAACTAATCCTAATTCATGAGAGCATGAACTATTCTAGCAGAAATTGAGTTACTAAATCTGTTATTTAACCGTAATAGCTAACGTTAAATACGGAATTTTATTACTTTTAGCCTTCAGCTATTCAACAACTTAAATAGATCCAGTATACTTTCTGTGTTATGTTAGATCAGCAACTCATCGTACGACCTTTACAGCAGGGCGACTATAATACAATAGCCCAAGCCATGCGTGTTTTTACCGAAGCGCGGAATCCTGAAACTCCAGATGAAATTTGGTTCATTGAACACGCCCCCGTTTACACCCTAGGTCAAGCAGGTAAACTGGAACATATCCTTAATCCCGGGAATATTCCCATCGAAAAAACCGATCGGGGTGGGCAAGTAACCTATCATGGTCCTGGTCAGTTGGTTATTTACCCACTTCTAAACCTTCGCCGTCTTAATCTAGGTGTGCGTGAGTTAGTTTCTCTTCTAGAAAACACAATCATTAATTTATTAGCAACGTACGCTATAAATGCTGAAGCAAAAAAAGAAGCTCCGGGTGTTTATGTCAACTCTGCTAAAATTGCTTCTATTGGCCTACGCATTCGACGGGGTTATTGTTATCATGGCCTAGCGTTCAATATAGCCATGGATCTTAATCCTTTTGCAGGAATTAATCCCTGTGGCATGAGTCGGCTTACGATCACTCAACTTTCAGATTTAGGGGGACCCACTGATCTTAATAGAGTAACAGCTGACTTTATCAAGCAGTTTCAACAAGAAATTGGGATTTATCAATGTTAAATTTCATTAAAATTAATTATTTATCATGGATTTTTCAATAGTTTTACTTAAAAATAATTTCAACAAATATCATACTAGACTAACGTATACCTCAATAACAGTATGCTAAAATTACTTCTTTTATTATAAAATTTTTAAAATTATGGAATTAAAAACACCGGATCCTAGACAAAAACAACGCGGAGCTGAAAAAATGGCTCGCATTCCAATAAAAATTGAGCCTACTATCCCATTACGTAAACCGGATTGGATTCGCATCAAATTACCGACAACAGCTGCTGTAGATCAACTTAAAACCATGTTACGGGAAAATCGCCTTCACACGGTATGTGAAGAAGCTTCTTGTCCAAATTTAAGCGAATGTTTTAGTCATGGCACGGCTACCTTTATGATTATGGGAGACAAATGTACTCGTCGATGTACATTTTGTGATGTTGGTCATGGACGGCCTGATCCACTCGATCCAGATGAACCAAAAAATCTAGCAAAGACAGTAAAACAAATGGGACTTCGCTATGTTGTTATTACTTCTGTCGATCGAGATGATCTACGTGATGGAGGAGCAGCTCACTTTACTGCATGTTTACAAGCCTTACGTCAAAGTTGTCCTAACTTGACCATAGAGGTGCTTGTGCCCGATTTTCGAGGCCGTATGAATATTGCTTTAGATGCAATCACACCTGAATTACCTGATGTGTTTAATCATAATATCGAAACAGTACCACGTTTATATAAACAAGCTCGCCCAGGTTCAGATTATAATTGGTCACTACAATTATTATTCGAATTTAAGAATCGCTTCCCAGACATACCTACCAAATCAGGACTTATGTTAGGGCTAGGAGAAACCTTGGAAGAGGTTAGAGAAGTCATGCAAGATCTACGTAAACATCAGGTGGATATGATCACCATCGGTCAATATCTCGCACCTAGTCGTCATCATTTTCCTGTTGCACGTTATGTGACTCCCCAAGAATTCCAAGATCTTGGCCATTTAGCAAAAAAAATGGGATTTATTCGTGTAGCGAGTGGACCGCTAGTCCGCTCTTCATATCATGCCGATAAACAAGCGGCTGGAGAAAATGTAGCCTAATGACGCTTCCCGATCTCAAACCTTTTTTTGATTGGCTACAAATTCATCCCTATTTAGCAGGTTTAATTACTTATTTTATTGCCTTTCTCGAATGCCTGGTGATGATAGGATTATTAGTGCCAGGGGCTGTTTTCATGACGACAATCGGTACCTTAATTGGAATAGGAGTTTTATCATTTACACCTATTGTTTTATGGGCAATTGCAGGGGCTATCACCGGTGATGTACTTAGTTTTTGGATAGGTAGGCATTACCACCATCACAGTAAAGATTTTTGGCTATTTCGTCGTTATCCCAAACTTTTACGAAAAGGCGAAGCTTTTTTTAATAAGCATGGTGGAAAAAGTATTTTCTTTGGTCGTTTTTTTGGACCTATTCGCGCTATTTTACCTTTTATCGCAGGCATGGTACGAATGCCTAGCCGCCAATTTTTAATTGCAGATATCATTTCTGCTATTGCCTGGGCGCCGGTCTATATGTTACCTGGTATTCTTTTGGGTCAAGCTTCCCAACAATTACCACCTGAAGTAGCCAGTAAATTAATTATATTTGTTGTGTTGCTTTTATTGTTTGTTTGGCTAGTTTATGCTTTTATAAAATCTTGTTACGCATGGTTTAGTCGTTTATTAGATAAACAGGTTGCATATCTTTGGTGCTTCACACGTAACCATCCCAAGCTTAAAACCATCACTTCTCTTTTAACAGATCATCGACATCCTCAATCACATGCTCATTTAGCGCTTGCATTAATTTGCATTTTTTGCGCTATGGGATTTTTATTTATAGCCTTTAGTGTTGCACATCAAGGTTTTGCAACGTATTTAAATGAACCCATTTATCATTTAATGCGTAGCTTACGTCAACAAAACTTAGACATGGTTTTTGTAGCTATGGCTGAGTTGAGCCCAAAAATACTCGCTGTATTTTGGATGATTATGTTAGGGTTTTTTTTAATAAAAAGAAATTTTTGGTTAAGCTTACATTGGGGACTAGCAGGGATATTAAGCTATGGTTTGGGTGATATGTTTAAACATATTTTACATATAACTCGTCCCCATGGATTAATCCAATCACCTCTTGGAGCATCTTTCCCTAGCGGACATACCGTTAGTGGCATTTCAATTTTGGGATTTTTCTCTGTATTAATTGCTATAGAAAAACCTAAATCTCAACGAATGTTAATTTATGGATTTACCAGCTTCATTATTCTCTTAGTTATGTTTTCACGTATTTACTTAACTGCTCACTGGTTTAGCGATATTTTGGCCGGCGCTATGCTAGGAATTAGTATTCTCGCTGGACTAATACTTTCGTATAGTAGAAAAATAGAACATACAACTATTTCATCAACCAACATTGCTGCTTTAGGTATTTTAATTTTATTGCTATGTTGGGGCGCTAATCTCAACTATGGATATAAAAAATTATTCTCAAATTCTCAACTTTTTTTTCCAGAACAAACTATCAGTTTTAATACCTGGTGGAATAATGCTAAATCCGTAAAGCCGATTTATCGTATAGGTCATTTTGGTCAAAAAATTGAAGCGTTAAATATACAATGGGCAGGAAAACTCTCTGATATTCAAAATCATTTAGAAAAACATGCTTGGCATACACTTCCAAAAACGAAAATTTATACAACACTGTATCAGTTGAGTTTACATAATCATGATCCAAACCTACCTTTGTTTGTTTCCTCAAATGCAGGTGAAGCACCTGCCTTAACCATGACTAAATATTTTCCATCGACACATAATTTATTAGTTTTAAATCTTTGGAGTTCTCATAAAAGCCTAAGCAATGGTTTTCCAGTTTGGTTAGGTCTAGTTCATTATCATAAAACCTGGCATTTGCAATTTCAGCCGTTAAAAACGCAGACTATTCTGCAACAGCTTACGCCGGCTGATCAGCTATTAATACAAGATCTCAAACCCTTTATGGTAAAAAAAGTAAACTATCCTACTTTTCAAGTTAATGTGCTTTTTATTAAATAGTTAAATAATTATTTAATAAAAGAAAGAATTTTATAAGCTAGTTTTGCGACTAAAAAATCACAGCTATGTAGATAAGAGATAGGAGCAAGTTCATTGATATCAGCTCCTACGATAGTACCAATTTTGCTTGCTGCTGTAATAATTTCTAAAGCATCTTCCCAAAATAGCCCGCCTGGTTCTGGTGTTCCCGTCGCAGGCATAACACTTGAATCAAAAGCATCTACATCGAATGTCAAATAAATTGGGCGATCTTTTAGATGAGAAACTATTTTTTTAACATCCCAGTTTTTTTTATCCTTTCCCCAATAGATATGAATTCTATGCCGATTTTTTTCTAAGAAGGGAATTTCTTCTCTGGAAATATTGCGTATCCCCACTGAAACAACTTCCAAGTTATCATCATCTAAGCAACGTCTTATTGCGGAAGCATGTGAGTAGTGTTCATCTAGATATCCATCGCGAAGATCAGCATGCGCATCAAAATGCAACATAATAAGATCGTCGTATTGTTTCAAAAAAGGACGAATAGCACCTATAGTAATAGAATGTTCACCGCCAAAAACAAATGGAAATTTTTTATCATCTAATACTTGTTTAACTATATTTTCTAGTTGTTGTAAAGCATCAGGAATCGCTAGCTCAATCTTTGGTTCATCCAATGTTACTATACCTATTTCGCGGAAAGGTTCGCCCCATAAATGTTCATCAAACAATTCGACTTCATGCGATGCACGAACAATAGCTGCTGGCCCTTTCGCCGTGCCTCCACCATAGGTAACAGAATTTTCAAGACCAAAAGGAATGATCACTACTTTAGCATCTTTATATGGAACTGCATCGTTTGGATCTAATCCTAAAAAACCTTTTTTGGAGGGCATACATTGCATATCAAAATCTTTCTTATTCATCAAACAACTCTGCGTAGCGGCGCCGATGGCGCATTTTCCAATAACCACGATGATAAGCATCACTGGCTAACAAGGGTAATACCGAACCGGCTTCAGCAAACACCATTTGTTCATAGGCGGTATCAACCTTACCCCAGGAACAGGCTTCTTTTAAGGTTGAACTAGAACAAGCCCCATCACGAACATCTGCAACAGTGATTTGAATTGCATACTTATGCATATCGACGGGTTTTCCGAGAATTTCAGCACACACGACCGTATCCTGGACAAAATTCTTCGGCACACCACCGCCAATCATCAACAATCCCGTCGTAGCGGCCTTGATTTTGACATCGGTAAGTTCACGAAAATCTCGAATCGAATCAATGGTTAGATGTTGTTTCGGATTTTTAACCTGATGCAGTACTAGACCAAAACCGGCTGAAGAATCGGTAAAAGCAGGGCAGAAGATGGGCACAGCATGTTCATAGGCTAATTGGACTAAAGAATCTTGTTTTTTTGCATGTCCATTCGCTAAATAAGCACCCATTGCATGAATAAACTCTCGTGAACTATAGGCTTGTGGTTTAAGGCTATTCGCAATCTCTAAAATAACATGATCACAACGTTGGAGTTGCTCTTCATCAATATAAGTATCATAGATCCGATCAATCTGTAAATCGCGTAATTTTCCATCATCAAATGATGAACTTCCTTGATAATGTCGAAAACCTAAAGCTTCAAAAAAATCCATATCGACTATGCTTGCTCCAGTAGCCACTATGGCATCCACCATATTATATTTTATTAAATCTGCATATAGCTTCATGCAGCCACCTGCTGAAGTCGAGCCTGCAATTGATAAAATTATGCTACAACGTTCATCCTGAAGCATAGCGTTAAAAATCTGCGTCGCACGCGCCAAATCACGCGACGTAAAGGACATTACAGCCATTGCGTCTATAATAGGGCGTGCATCAAAAAAAGTAATATCAATATGCTCTACAAATTTATTCAATAGCTTTTCTTTTAGTGAATTTTTACAAACTTCTGTATCCATTAGTTTTCCTTAAAAATAATTTATTATTTAGCTACCAATTCTCGGGATTTCCGCGAATGAATTACGGAAGACATGCTCATTATAGGTTTATCTGAAACCTCAATAACTCCTTCTTCTTGTTTAAAACCATTAAATCCAGTTGAAAGAGTTCGACCATAAGCCCCCACTTGACCAATCTCTATATAATTTCCTTCTTTTATATCGCTTGGCAAATAAAAGGGTCCCTCCATGTAATCTAAAGAATCACAGGTAGGGCCATAAAAACTAAATGGAATAAGATCTTTATTTTTATTACAAGATGTTTGTACTAAACGCACAGGAAAAATAAAATGCGGAATACCTGCATCAAAAAGACTCCCGTAAGTTCCATCATTAATATATAACTGATTTTTTTTTCTTGATTCTACACGTACAATAACGGATGTGCTTTCTGCCACTAAACATCGACCGGGCTCACAAAGGAGTTCAATATGAGGAAATTTATTAGCAATTTCCCCAAACTCTTCATGAATAGCATTGAAATAAATATCTAATGCAGGTGGTGTCATCCCAGGATAAATAGAAGGAAAACCACCACCCACATCAAAATATTCAATTTCAGTTTTTGACTGGCTAATCAATTTATTAGCTAAACGTATAGCAATTCGATAAGCATCAGGGTGCATACATTGTGAACCAACATGAAAAGTAATACCAAGTCCGAAAGCAACTTTTCTTATTTTTTTTAAAAGTTCAGGTGCTTCATCCAGATTAATTCCAAATTTGGCTGATAAGTTAAATTCAGCAAACGTATTAGGAATTGCCAAACGTAAATGCAAGCACAAATCTTTGGCATTCTCAGTAAGTCTAATAATTTTCTTAAGCTCATCCAAACTATCTAAAGCAAAATGTCTTACTCCATAGTTAAAATACGCTTCCTGAATTGCGAAAGCAGATTTAACTGGATGCATAAAATATAGATCGGCATCAGGTATAAGCGATTTAATCATACGAATTTCTTCATATGATGCAACGTCAAAAGCATTAACACCTTGATGTTGTAAAAGATTTATGACATGGTTTTCGGGATTAGTTTTAACTGCATATAAAATGCGTCCGTGAAATCGAGTACGAAAGTAATTAATCGCACATTCCATAATTTTCGGTCTAAAAACAAAAACTGGCTGTGAAGGCCTGCTATTTACAACAGACGCAATTGTTCGTAGTTTCATTTTCATATACTCTCTTCTCAAAATATACTTTTAAAAGCGAGTAGGTGCTTTTAAAATCTTCAAAGAGGTATTGTTTCTAGCATTGCCAGCCAGGAATATAAAGATGAACGCAGCGGTATTTACAGTCACAAGGTAAAATTTCATATTGAAAAACCAACCTTTTACAATGCTATTTTTTAACGATATCATCGTATGAACAACCCGATAACAATATCTTTTGCACTTGCAGCAAAGGATATTTGTTAACCTTAAAATTATATCTTAGTATTTGTCTTTTCATTTAAGCTTTTTGTATTCCCTAATTAAATTAAATCCATGTAAATTTAAATTAACTCAAAAATTGTCTAATCTATCTAATATATATAGACTAAAGTTTATCTAGACAATCGATGCTAATCTGCATCTTATCTTCTAGGCGCATCGCAGTTAAGCTTTTTCCCCATACGCAACCTGTATCTAAAGCATATACATTGGGTTCATTTGTTTGACCCTGCAACGCTGCCCAGTGACCAAACAAAATATCTAAATCTTTACTACGTCTATTAGGTACTTTAAACCAAGGAAGATAATTGTCCGATATAGGATTAACCCCTTTAGCTGTAAACTCCAAATTCCCTTTGATATCACAAAACCTCAAACGGGTCAAACAATTTGTAATGCATCGTAATCGCTCCCAACCTATAAGGTTATCACTCCATTGAGAAGGTTCATTGCCGTACATATTTTTTAAAAATTCAATATAATATTTTCCCCTTAAAATTGTTTCTACTTCTTCAGCACATAAAAGAGCTTTATCTAAATCCCATTCGGGTGGAAAACCTGCATGAACTAAGGTATAGCCTAAAATAGCATCATGGTGCAATAAAGATCTATTTCTCAACCAAATACATAGTTCTTCTAAATCTGGCGCATTTAAAATAGCCTGTAAATTATTTTTTGGATCTAAACGCATGCCGGTATAAACAACAGATAAAAGATGCAAATCATGATTGCCTAATACTACATGGCTATTTTTTAATTTTTTTATAAAACGCAAAACTTCTAGTGACTTAGGACCACGATTTACCAGATCCCCGGTAAACCACAACGTATCATGAAGAGGGTCAAAGTTAATTTTGTCTAACAATTGTAGCAATGAGTCAAAACAACCTTGAATATCCCCAATCGCATAGGTTGCCATATTAAAATTAGGTACTTAAATTAGGTGAAGTAAAATTTTTGATAGAATTTTTGAGGGGTGGATCCAAATTAACAATATTTTGTATTGAAGTATTTGAAGTTATGAGTGAAATCAAACGTATATCTCCTTGTAAAATGCGTTGTAACGAATTTTTTTGGTTTTCCTGTGCATTAGATATCCCACCTACTGCCCTATATCTTTTACTTAAATCACCCAATCCAGACAAACCGCCGAAGGCTCTGTAGCGTTGATCTAATTCACTAATAGATATTTGATAGAGTTTAGCTACATCGATAAATTGCTTTTCTATAACTTCAGGATGTTTATAATTTGGATTTACATCAGCAAACTCTTGAAAAAGCGCAGCCGATATAAATATTTTTCCATCTGATATTCTTATTTTAGCATCCTTTTGATTTATTAAAATTTTTCCATCAGCAAGTTCCTTACGTAACCATTGTAAAAAAGCTTCTCCGCTTGGATCTGTTGTTGCTATCTGTGCTTTTATCCGAGCATTTTCAATCATATCAATTTCTGCACGTGGAACCATAGACATAAAGGATGTCATAGGAATACGATCTTCTTCACCAGATAACAAGTTTAACCAGGTTTCTAATACACTTAAATCACTTGCTATCCAATTAAAACCTTTTGCTTGTGAATTAATATTTGTAACGCTATCCAAAATCTGTCGTGCTAATAAATGCGTGGTTGATTTTTCTAAGTTATCAAAATTTTCTTTAATATATTCTATTTCGTAATAATACCCTTGACCAAGCATGCTGCTTTTACAGAGTTCCCATATTCTCAGAGGATAAGCCTCCTCATGGTATAGCGTAATAGAATATTTAACAAAGAGTTTACCAATATCTAAAAATAATGCAGCAGTAAATGCTGCGTAAACCCATAATGCATTCTTATCAGAAATATTACTAAAATTAATCTCCTCAGGAAAAAAATATTTTAAACATAATGTCAATGTTCTCGCGCTCCGTTCCAAACCTCTTTCTAAAAAATTAATTTCCTGATTAAAAAATCCATACTGCGTTAATGGGATATCCTGGACAAATTCAGCAAATTTTTTAATGATAGGTAAATAATAATTATATCGGTCAGATGGTTTAATGAGTGATTTTATCGTTTCAATTAACACTAAATTATTTTCAGTATTTAGTAGATCATCCGCTGTTTTAACAGGATATAGATCGGGTGGCGTCTTTCTATTTTTAGTTTTATTTGCTTTTTTAAAAGAGGTCCTTATACCTCGGAACATTACCATTTTTCATACCTGCGAAATTTTTTCGCGTTTGTTTAATTAAAGGATTAAATAGATTTAATCTATTGATAAATTAAAAAAGATTTAAATAATTAATTTTAATTATGGATTAACGATTAGCCTCTCAGAAATAAATTTCTAATCCATTTTCCGTAAACTAAGCTTTAAAACTATTTACCCTAAAAAAGATAAATTTCTATACAGTTTAGCATGGAACTGGCAAAATAATAGTGCAATAATCTAGAGGTTTTTATGTCATTATCCTTAAAACGCAGCCAAACCAAACATTATTATGAAATAACTCCAAAGAGTCTCCCTCTTTCATGCCCTTTAAAAAATAGCAGTTTATGGGATTCACATCCTAGAGTTTATTTACCTATTGCCAAAACAGGTCATGTTACTTGCCCTTATTGCGGCACCGAATACTTTCTGAAAAATGAAATTAGCTAGCATAGTTACATGGAATCCTTTCGATGAATGACTCTAAAAAAATTCTTATTGTCAGCCCTGCATGGATAGGTGATATAGTCATTGCGCAGTCTTTACTTAAATACATAAAGCAACGCGATCCAGCGGCAATAATCGATGTATTAGCTCCTGCTTGGAGCCATGAACTATATTCTGTTATGCCGGAAATTAACGAAATATTCACCATGCCTATAGGTCATTCTCAATTTCAATTTAAAAAGCGCTGGCAACTTGGAAAAGGATTGAGAAATAAAAAATACCACCAGGCAATTATTCTTCCAAATTCATGGAAATCTGCAATAATTCCTTTTGCAGCTCGGATTCCTCTAAGAACAGGGTGGCTTGGTGAAATGCGTTTCGGGCTATTAAATGATTGGCGAATTTTAAATGAAAAAATACTCCCTTTGATGGTCCAACGTTTCCTTGCATTAGGGAATATTAAAACCCTAACTAATCAAAATTTAGATTGGCATGCTTTTCAACCACGTCTTGAAATTAACTATACTCACGAAACTAACAAATACAAAAAATTATTCTTAATTGAAGAAAAACCTTTACTTATATTATGTCCTGGTGCTGCTTATGGCCCTGCTAAATGCTGGCCTGCAGAATATTTTGCAGAAATCGCTAATTATAAAAAATCAAAAGATTGGCAAATTGTATTACTCGGCTCTAAATCTGATGAATTCATGGGATATAGAATTGAGAAACTAACTAAAAATGCTTGTATTAATCTAATTGGTAAAACATCCCTACTAGATGCTTTACATATTTTATCTTTTGCAAAATTAGTTATTAGTAATGACTCAGGACTAATGCATCTAACCGCAGCGTTAGATCGCCCTTTAATTGCACTCTATGGCTCAAGTAGTCCAGAATTTACCCCACCTTTATCAGTTAAAGCAAAAATAATCTATCTAAATCTTAGCTGTAGTCCTTGTTTTGAAAGGGTATGTCCACTTATTCATTTCAATTGTTTAAAACAATTGACACCGCAAATTGTTCTAAATGCTATCGAAGATTTAATAAATAATGAAAAATTATTTACCGATACAAAAACTTGAGAAAATTTTTCCTAATAGATCATTTGTCGTAAACTGACCAGTAATCTCTCCTAAAAAATTTTGTCCTATTAATAAATCTTCAGCAAGTAATTCAGGAAATTGTTTTTCTTTTAATTTTACTAATCCATTGTTTAGGGCAATTTCGGTATTAGTTAAAGCTTCTAAATGTCTACGTCTAGCACTAAAATTACCTTCAGTCGAGATCATATAGCCTGCGCATTTTTTTAAATAATTAAACAGCAATGTTAAACCTTCACCTGTTTTTGCGGATAATTTAATTACATCAAAACCCATTTCTTTATTTATATTAGCTTTTTCTTGCTTAAGATCAATTTTATTTCTTATAATAACTATTCGTTTATCCATAAAAAAATCATTAAAAAAAATCTGCTGTTCTTTCCAAAATTTTAAATCTCCAATTGATGTTGTCTCGTGATCAACAACCCATAAAATTAAATCTGCTTTTACTATTTCAGCGAGTGTTCTTTTAATACCTTCTTTTTCAATTTCGTCACTGGTAATTCTTAACCCGGCAGTATCAACGACATTTAATATTAAACCTTCAATTTGAATTTTTTCCCTAATAACATCGCGAGTTGTGCCTGGAAAAGAAGTTACAATTGAGGATTCTTGTGCACTTAATTTATTTAATAAACTTGATTTTCCTGCATTGGGTGGCCCAACAATAGCCAAGCTTAACCCTTCTTGCAACAAAGTACCTTGTTCAGCTAATTTTTTTATTTCTCGAATATTATTAAGAATAGAATGTAATTTATTTACAACTTCGTTATTTTTTAAAAAATCTATATTTTCATCAGAAAAGTCTATCGCAGCTTCTAACCATGTTCTTAAGTCTATTAAGATGTCTCTCATCTGATTAATACGCTGCGAAAAATCTCCTTGTAGTGAACGCATAGCTGCACGTGCAGCTTGCTCTGACTCTGCTTCAATTAAATCTGAAATAGCCTCTGCTTGCACAAGGTCGAGTTTTGCGTTTAAAAATGCTCGCTCGGTGAATTCACCTGGTCTAGCCAATCGAGCCCCTAGCTCAATTACACGCTTCAAAAGGCAATTTACAATAACAGGCCCTCCATGACCTTGTAGCTCAAGAACATCTTCGCCAGTAAATGAATGCGGGGCAGGAAAATGTAAAGCGAGACCTTGGTCAATAACACTTCCATCTTCTGATAAAAACGAAAGATACTCCGCATATCTCTTTTTAGGTACTCGACCCAATAGTTGAATAGCGATATGTTGAATATTGGAACCTGAAACACGAATGACAGCTACCCCCCCTCTACCATGAGGGGTAGCAAGAGCTACAATAGTTTCGTTGTCACTATTTAAAGTTGCTTCAAAATTATTCACTCACTTCTAACCATAGTTCATCGTTTTTTAATTTTGTTTGATAAATCAATGCTCACTCGACGCATAATAAACCATTGCTGTAAAATTGAGAGTGTATTATTCACAACCCAATATAATACTAACCCCGAAGGAAAATTCAAAAATAAAGCAGTAAAGAAAATAGGTAAAAACTGCATCACTTTCGCCTGTGTTGGATCTGGCGGTGGCGGATTAAGGCGTTGCTGAACAAACATAGTAATACCCATTAAAATGGGTAATATATAATAAGGGTCTTTGGTCGATAAATCATGAATCCAAAGTATGAATGGCGCTTGTCGCAACTCAACGCTCTCTAAAAGCATCCAATAAAGCGCAATAAATACAGGGATCTGCACTAATATTGGCAAACACCCCCCCAAAGGATTCACTTTCTCAGCTTTATAAAGCTCCATGGTAGCTTGAGTTAATTTTTGCTTATCATCGCTGTAACGTTCTCTTAAGGCCTGTAAACGCGGTTGTAAATTACGCATGCTGGCCATGGAGCGATAACTTTTAGCCGACAAGTGATAAAAAGCTAATTTGATTAATATTGTTACTATAACTATCGACCATCCCCAGTTTCCAACATATTGATGGATATGTTTTAGTAACCAAAAAAGCGCCATTGAAATGAACCATAAAATTCCATAATCAACGGTCAAATCCAAGTGAGGGGCAACAGCTTTTAAACGATCCATAATTTCTGGACCTAAATAAAGTTTGCTCTGACTAACAAATTTCATACCTGGCTGAACCTGAAAAGGCACACCTACCATACCCAAAGTGTAAATATCGCCCTTTGCATAACTGTAGAAATGGAACTGTTGCCCAACAGGAGGTACCCATGCGCTTAAAAAATAATGTTGTAACATGGCTACCCAACCATCTTGAGTAGCTAAGGAGATATTTCCTTGTCCCATTTTATCGAAACTGATCTTTTGATAAGGTTTGTCTTGAGTAGAAATCGCCCCGCCCGTATATGAGCTAATATTGAATAAACTATGTTCTTGAGCAATTTTCTTTTGTTGAAATTGGACGTAAAGGCGTCCTTCCCAAATAGAAGGTGAGTGATTTGATATTTCATAGCTTACTGGAATTAAATAATCATTTCTTTTGAATGTAAATTGTTTTTGAACCTGTGCTTTTCCACAAGTATTACAAATTAAATTAATTTTAAGCTCAGATTGCCCTGGGTCTAAACTATAATTATTTTTAAGGCTATGGTATTGAAATACCTGTTTTTTATCAGATAACACTAATCCGCTTTGAGCCACATAATAATTCGCTGCATCAGAACTCAGTAGTTGAAATGGAAAAGAACTGATTTGACTAGGATGCTGTGGGTACTGCAGAAGGTTTGCTTTGACAATATTTCCTCCTAAGGTATCTATCCAAATATCAAGTACATCCGTTTTTACATGTATAAAACGCCGTTGTTGGGTGTTTTTAATTGGAACAGTTGTTTCAGTCAGCGTTGATAATTTTACTTCTTTATTATTAATCAATTGCTTTTTTATAAGATTGGCAGATCCTATTTCTTGACTGTTAGGCGGATATTCATTTTGCCATGCATTCCATAACATAAATGCTACAAGAAACAAAGCGCCTAATAGAAAAACTCGAGCCAGTTCCATATAAATTAACTCATTTTAGTTGGTAGTTTCGAAACGGGAAGTGGTGGAACAGGATCATATCCACCGGCATGCCAAGGATGACAACGTAATATTCGACGTACAGCCATATACGATCCCTGACAGGAACCATATTGCCTTATTGCTATCTGAGCATAATTTGAGCAGCTTGGATAAAAACGACAGTTGTGCCCTATTAAAGGGCTAATAAGATAACGGTAAACCTGCAATAAAAAGATCAGGCTCTTTTGTAGTAAACTTCTAACCTTGACCATTGTTTATCTAAATCACACAACAAAACTTGATTATTATATAAAGACCGATTTGTGACCACTATTACAATATCTACTTCAGGTAACCTACTCTGATTAAGCCGGAAACTCTCGCGAATGAGACGTTTTAGCCGATTTCTAGCTGATGCACTTGGAATTATCTTTTTTGCAACAGCTAAACCTAACCTAGCGAACCCTAAGCCATTTAGCCTAGTGTAAACAACTAAACCACCTTGGCTCTGTTTATTCCCTAATCGAAAAGCCTGTTGAAAATCTTCTGCTCGTTGTAGCCGTAATAACTTAACGAAACCTTGGTTAGCCTTTATCAAATGAAGAAATAACCTAAAATTAGGCAGTTAAGCGTAATCGACCCTTTGCACGACGTCGTTTAAGGATTAAACGCCCTTTTTTGGTGGCCATTCGAGCTCTAAATCCGTGCGTTCTTTTACGTTTAATATTACTGGGTTGATATGTTCTTTTCATAATTATAACTACTGCTAAAGGGTCTTTTACTTTGTAAAGAAGACGTATCTTAGGTGACCCTATTTAGATTGTCAATTCATTCAGTCTAAAGCCAGCTCTAAAACTATTAAGACATAAAGAACATGTCCTTAATTGAATTTTTACATATATTTACCATGATGGGTATAAAAAGCGCCTAGTTGATATTTTAATTTCCAAATTAAATCCATATATAAGACTAATATATATCTATTCAGACAGAATAACTATCTATTAATTCTTTTTCAACAAAAATATCTCATTTTCTCTCTTAAGGTGTTTATAACCCTATTATTATAATAAATTATTTTAAATAGATAGATGTGATGATAAAGCAAGTCAATTTCTGTTATTAACTCTATTTTTGTTAGATTTTTCATAGAGTTAACTACAAAATTTGAAAAGGATAAGTTGGGAATAAATGTGAATGACTCGATGTAGATTTTACGGTAAGACAATTATCATTTTTTTTTAACATGTGTACACACAGGCTAGTCAGTAATTATTAACAGATTTTAAATTTTAATTTGTACAAAAAGTTGCGAGAATAAGAGAGTTGTAAGATTGTAGGAATTTAATTGTTTATATAACTGGCAATTTTTGTAATCTGATAGATTGTATTTTCTTTTCAAATAAGAAATATTTTTTTACAGTACATAGTAATTTTTAACAAAAACTCTATATTTCTATGCATATGAAAGTCACAAGCAAATCCTAACTATCTTTTTTTCATGAGCTTAGGCTAGATAAGCTATAAGAATTATGATATGAACTTAGGTCGGTTAAACCTTTTATTTTATGTGGTAGAGGAATTATT